>NZ_JAPPTP010000008.1:0-200588 GCF_027587155.1 Vibrio sp. T11.5 | reverse complement strand
ATCCATAATAAATACCGAATATTATTAAATTCTAGAAAGGAAAATTAAGAGGGGAACGCAAACGTTCCCCTTTTTTAAATAATTTGAGATTAAAGCTTAGCTTCGATCATCGCTTCAAGTTTGCCTTGGTCAACAGCGAAGTTGCGGATACCTTCAGCTAGCTTCTCAACGGCCATTGCATCTTGGTTGTGATCCCATAGGAACTCAGCGTGAGTCATAGCAGCAGGGCGCTCTTTAGCACCTTTAGAGTCAACTAGCTTCTCTACCACGTCACCTTCAGCGGCTTCTAGTTCAGCAAGAAGAGCAGGAGCGATAGTTAGACGGTCACAACCAGCAAGCTCTAGGATCTCACCGATGTTACGGAAGCTTGCACCCATAACTACTGTGTTGTAGCCGTACTCTTTGTAGTAGTTGTAGATGCTAGTTACAGATAGTACGCCTGGATCTTCTTGAGCTTCGAAGTCACGACCTTCTTTCGCTTTGTACCAGTCCATGATACGACCAACGAATGGAGAAATTAGGAATACGCCAGCCTCAGCACATGCACGAGCTTGAGCAAAAGAGAATAGTAGAGTCAGGTTACAGTTGATGCCTTCTTTCTCGAGGATTTCAGCTGCGCGGATACCTTCCCAAGTTGAAGCCAGTTTGATAAGGATGCGATCGTTAGTGATGCCCGCATCGTTGTACATTTTTACTAGCTGGCGTGCTTTAGCAACGCTGCCTTCCATGTCGTAAGAAAGACGAGCGTCTACTTCTGTAGAGATACGACCAGGGATAGTCTTTAGGATTTCTTTACCGATGTTGACTGCAAGCATGTCGCAAGTGTCTTGTACTTGCTGAGCTTTGTCGCTGCTTTGAGATTTTGCGTATTCGATAGAAGCGTCGATAAGAGGCGCGTATTCTTCGATTTGAGCGGCTTTAAGAATCAGAGAAGGGTTAGTCGTTGCATCTTCTGGCTGGTATTTTTTAATCGCATCGATTTCACCAGTGTCTGCTACGACAGTCGTTAGTTTACGAAGTTGCTCTAATTTGTTGCTCATTTCGATCATCCTATTTAATGGGCGCTCACATCAAAACAGTTAATGTGAGTGGTGCAATTGCAAGCGAGTTAGCTAATCGTTTTTTAACCCTTTCCGAGTTCATTAAATCAACTAACCGGAATAAATTTCAGCGTGAGAGCACTTGCTGTGAACATTTGCTCTCACGATGAGTAAATGATGGGTTCATATTTATCTCATCCAGACAGAATGTCAATCGCTAATTGAAGGTTATGGTGATGTTCATCAACTATTTTTCCAATTGCTTTTGTCGGCTATTCGATTTAAACGTTTGCCAAGGCATGGCAAGGGTTGGGGAGAATATGCAGAGCATAATAAATAGCCTGAGAATTTGTCGCAGTGGTGAGCAAATGTTGCAATTATCTATAGTGATGACATATGCTACAGCACTGAGCAGATGTAATAGGTATTTTCTCCTATAGGAGCCCAAGCAAAATGAGCAAGTCACAACAAGATATGTCTGATGACAGCGCTGATCTACTTACCGAAATCTCCGTTGCCTATTATCAGGACGGAGCAACCCAGGAAGAAATATCCAAGAAGTTTTCTGTATCGCGGGCCAAAGTAGGGCGGATGCTAAAGCAGGCTCGTGATGAAGGTATCGTTGAGATTACCGTCAAATATCACCCCGTATTCAGTGCCAAGATCGAGCAAAGACTAATTGAAAGGTTTGGCGTTAAGCGCGCTTTGGTTGCGCTTGATCAGCCGAGTGAAGAGCAGCAACGTTTGCAAGTGGCAGGGTTAGTATCCAAGTACATGGCCAGCTCTATTCAAAATGGGTCTGTTGTGACTGTCGGTCAGGGAAGGAATGTTTCCGCGGTTGCCCGTCATATTGGCGTTATTCCTCAACGAGATGTGAAGTTTGTCTGTGGTATCGGCGGGATTCACCCTCGCGGCGGTATGTTTAACGCTGATCATATCTGTCGACAATTTGCCAAGAGCTATGGCGGTACATCAGAAACGCTTTACGCTCCTGCATACGCAGAAAACCCAGAACAGAAACACGCGTTTATGCAGAATGCGACAGTAAAGCAAACGCTGGATCTCGCTCGTAAGGCAGATGTCGCTTTGGTCGGGATTGGCGATATGAGTGAGAACAGCTATATGGTTGACTTGGGTTGGTTTACAGCAGATGAAGTGGTTCAATCTCGCATGCTTCAAGGGGTTGTTGGTGATTTTGCAGGTTACGATTTCTTCGATATTAAGGGGCAGTCTGCCAAGACCGTCATGAGTGATCGTGTCATTGGTTTAAGCATTGAAGAGTTTCGACCCATTTCAGAAGTGATTGCCATTGCAGCCGAGAACAGTAAGCCATTGGCGATGCTTGGCGCGCTGAGAACAGGTGTGATTGATGTGATTGCCACCAGCGTAAGCAACGCACTCACTGTACTCAACCTAGATGAGCAAATGAAATGACCGCGAGAGATTGTTCGCCCAAAAGCACAAGTCATCTCCTCGGGGTTCTCTTATAATTTGTCCTTTACTTTTTCTTTTACGAAACCCATAAATGCCCGAATTCTAGCGGGCATCTGCAAGCCGTAGTTGTGTACAGCTAAGACTGACGCTTTAAGGCTCATCCCATCCGTTTTTAGTTGCGTCAACTTGCCTTCCTTTAAGTCGTCTTCAACGGCGAGAATAGGTCAGCACATAATTCCATCAGGCTCGACACGATTTCACATCGCAGGGCAATTGGGTATTAATGAGCTTAGCAAAGTGCCGGAGAATGCTGAGGATCAGATTATACTGGCTTAGCAAAATGTGCGTGGTGTGTTGCAAGCCAATAGAATCGATATACATGACCTAATTAGTACTCGGATTTACATAGTAAATCGTCAAAATCTTGAAGGCTACCATGGAGCTAAGGCGCGTTTTCGATTTGATATAGGCGCTCTACCGACGACATCTTTATTCGTCAATGGCCTGTTCGAAAATAATTGGAAAGTAGAGAATAGAAGCTGAAGCGGCCAAACGCGTTCAAGTCAGCGACATACTTAGGCTTTTTTGATTGTATGTTCAGTAAAAAAGAAGAGGCAGCCGTTATTGCTGCCTTTTATGTGAAATGAACGCTAGCTGATCGGTAAACTGTCGTCTGCGCCCCATTCGGTCCACGAACCGTCATACACTGAAAGGTTTTGATATCCGCAAAGTTGTGCAGCGAGAAGAACAATCGCTGCCGTCACACCTGAGCCACAGCTGAAAATGTGTTGAGATTTACTGCTATCCATTGAGCGTTCCAAGATTGATTTTAGATCGCTAATAGGTTTGAGTTTGTGGCCTTCCATCAACTCAGCGAAAGGCTGACATATTGAATTTGGAATATGGCCAGCTCGCACACCAGGTCTTGGCTCGGTGACTTGCGCATTGAATCGCGCATGAGAGCGTGCGTCAACGGTTTGGTTGGATGCGTTCGAGATTTGGTCAAGTACGTATTGCGCATCAACAAAGAAAGAAGGGTCGAGCTTGCCGTTAAAGTTACCTTCAGTAGCGGCCTTTTTGTAAGAAGTGACAGTGTCATATCCAGCTAGCTTCCACTCAGTCAGGCCACCATTCAAGATATACACTTCTTTATGTCCCATTGCTCTTAGCATCCACCATGCGCGCGGAGAAGCAAACGTCCCACTGTTGTCGTAGACCACAATGATTGAATCTTGATGCAGGCCAATGCTTTTAGCTAGCTGGTTGAAGCGATCTTCTGAAGGCATCATATGAGGAAGCGAAGCGTCAGGATCGCAAAACACAGAGTCGTAATCAAAGCGAATAGTATTTGGAATTAAGTTCTGATTGTCTTTTTCCGGTTCTGATGGGATCTGAAATTCAATACTTGTATCTAGTACAACCAACTTATCCGTTTGTTGTAGTTCAGCGAGCTGTTTTGGAGTGATCAAGGGTGACATAATACTTCCTTATATAAGTTTATGAATTTTATGCAACTAATTTACAATAGGGCTTTAGAGGTCACAACAGGGACTGCTAATGTTTATTTGTATAGGTGTAGCATTGTACATAGCGATAGCTGATAGCGTCAGAAAAGAGTGCGGATTTCTTGTCAAGTTCCACGATGGAATTGGCAGAACATTCAGTTTGAGGCGGGATGCTAATCATAGTTTTCTCACCATCGCTAAATTCAATATTCAGAAAGCGTCGATTTCCATCAAGTGACTGGGTGAGAGTTTGAGTTAAGACAAGCGCTTGAACTCTAGTGGTTTGCGTTGGCTTATTGAGCGCTATCAATCCAAGCAAGACCAGAGATAAGAGGAGCAGGGCGGCCAGAAATATTTTCGGGTTGTTCATAGGGTCTGTTGACCTTTTGCGGTTAAATTTTGTTCGAGATAAAAGCGTTTTAGTCGCGGCGAGAGGTTTGTCGCCTAGTGACCTAAGCAAAACACCTCTCAACAAAGAGTAAAACGCTTTTAGCCGAACCCTCTGGGCAGCGTTTGTGGTTCCTTTCTACTGCGTTATCGGCTTATCAGGTAGGGCAACTACATTTCAAACCCTCTGCCTTGTATAAAGAACCCACAAACTGCTGCAAAAATCAGCTCAAAAGGTCAACAGATCCTAATAACCTTTGTACTCCTGGCCGTTCATGGTGAGCTTAGCTACAGACGGGGCAACTCGGCATTTTCATCAGATTCATTTCTCGCCATGACATGGTCATCGCATCAAGAAGTAGAATCTTGCCTTCTTTCGCCTGTCCATAATTGGCGATAACTTTGATCGCTTCCATAGCTTGTACCGCACCGATGATGCCGACAACTGGCGCCATGACTCCAGCTTCAACACAGCTTAATGCTGCTGAGCCGAACAGTGCGCTTAAACATTGGTAGCAAGGTTGTGCATTATCCTGATAAGTGAAAACACTGATTTGACCTTCCATTCTTATTGCTGCACCTGAAACCAGTGGTGTTTTTAACTGGTAGCAGAGGCGGTTAAGCTGATTCCGAGTCTCCACGTTATCCGATGCATCAAGCACTAATGTATGCGTCTCAATTTCGGTTTTTAAATCCTCATCACTCAATCGTTGAGCTATCGTTCGCACTTGTAGGTGAGGGTTCAGCTGTTGCAAAGATTCAGAGGCAGAGACGACTTTCTTCTTACCAACGTCGCCATCATGATGAAGTACTTGGCGTTGCAGATTAGACAGTTCTACAACGTCATCATCAATTAAGGTCAGAGAGCCGACCCCTGCTGTAGCTAGGTATTGGCTTGACGCGCAGCCAAGCCCACCAGCACCAAGAATCAAAATCGAGCTTTGCTTTAGTGCCTCCTGGCCGTCAAAATCAAACTGCTTCAGGATAATTTGACGGTTGTAGCGAAGCATTTCTTGATCGGAAAGGATCTCCAATGTGCTCACTCCTAATATAGGGTTGAATTGAACAACTGGATATTCACGGTTTCACCGACTTCAATACGGCCACGCTCACGTTCCAAAACGACAAAGCAATTTGCCAAGCTCATAGAGCGGAAAGCTCCTGAACTTTGGTTTCCTGTTGTTTCTACAACAAACTTGCCATCTTCGATGGTGTAAACGCCGCGTTGATAGTCTGTGCGTCCCGGTGCTTTTTTAAATGCACTGCGAGTGATAGCTGGAATGGATTCAGGTGCTTTCCATTCAGTGTGTCCGGCAAGTTTCGCTAACATAGGCTGAACAAGAACGTACATTGTTAGCACTGCTGACACTGGGTTACCTGGAAGTCCGCAGAACCAAGCGGTCGATAACTTGCCAAATGCAAATGGCTTACCCGGCTTGATGGCAAGCTTCCAGAAGCCGATTTGGCCGAGTTGTTCCAATATGTCTTTGGTATAGTCGGCTTCACCGACACTCACACCACCCGATGTGACAACAACGTCAGCTAAAGTCTGCGCTTTTTCAAACGTTGCTTTTAGCTCTTCCGGGCAATCAGGAATAATACCAAGATCGACAGGTTCACAGCCGAAGTTTTCAATCAGAGGTTTTATGCCGTAACGGTTACTATCGTATATTTGGCCAGCTTTGAGAGGTTCACCAAGGGGCTTGAGTTCGTCTCCTGTAGAGAAGAAGGCAACACGAGGTTTACGAACGACAGTGACATGACTGATACCCAAAGTGGCAATCATCGGGATATCTCGCGCGGTAAGGCGCGCGCCTTTAGGCAGTACCACGTCATCTTTGCGAATGTCATCACCTGTAGGGCGAATGTTATTCTGCGGCTTCACATCGGTCTGATTGAACTTCACGCCTTGCTCTGTCTGCTCAGTGTTTTCCTGCATGATGACGGCATCGCAGCCTTCAGGAATTTGAGCGCCAGTCATAATTCTAACGCAAGTGCCTTTGGGCCATTCGCCCTCCAAAGGTTGGCCTGCAAAAGATTTACCCGCCAAAGGCAGAACATTATTGTTGTTTAAGTCGGCAATACGAATTGCGTATCCGTCCATTGCTGAGTTATCAAAAGGCGGAACGAAAATAGGGGAAAGTATATCTTCAGCAAGAACATAGCCAATGGCTTCGGCAAGAGGCAGCTGTAAGGTGGTTTGGATTGGTTTTATTGGCGACAGCATTTGTTCCATCGCTTCTTCGATTGGCATTAAGCCAGGAGCATCACAGCAACCCATAATAGTGTCCTAAATCGTTATTATATTAGCTTTTAATGAAAATCACTTTATCATAGAAATCGTAGTCATAATAATGACCACGGATAAAATATGGATGTAATTATTCAAAAATCCGAGTATCCTTGTCGGCCATCCGAAATGGGTAAATCCCTTTATTTACGGGTATGTTAAGTTGCTCAGTGGTGAGCCAAGAGTTTGTCTGTCGCCTCAATCAAATCAAGTGGTTGAAGTATAAACGGCAAGGTTATGTAAGAGGAAGTGGAATGTCAGGTCTTAGCGAATCCGCGAAGTTGGTAAAAGATGCGCTAGAAAGCCGCGGTTTGGAGACACCAATGTCGCCAAACCAAATCAGTCGTGAAGAGAAAAAAGAAAAGATTCAGTACCATATGCGTGAAATACTTTCTCTTCTTGAGCTGGACCTTACCGATGACAGTCTTGAAGAAACGCCGCATCGCATTGCAAAGATGTACGTTGACGAGATTTTCTCTGGTCTTGATTACACCAATTTCCCAAAAATCACGGTGATTGAAAACAAGATGGACGTGAGTGAAATGGTGCGCGTAAAAGGCATCACACTGACAAGCACTTGTGAGCATCACTTAGTAACGATTGATGGCCGTGCGACTGTGGCGTATATTCCGCGCGGAAAAATCATTGGCTTGTCCAAGATAAACCGCATCGTTCGTTTCTTTGCACAGCGCCCTCAGGTGCAAGAGCGCATGACTCAACAAATTCTGATCGCACTGCAAACTCTGCTAGAGTCTGATGATGTTGCAGTCACCATTGATGCCACGCACTATTGCGTGAAATCTCGTGGGGTGATGGATGCAACAAGCGAAACCACCACCACTGCGTTAGGTGGTATTTTTAAGAGCAACCCGGCTACGCGCCACGAGTTCCTACACGGAATTCGTTAGAGCGGCCGATACGCTTTACGGATTATTCAAAACCGCTTCCTTGTTGAAGCGGTTTTTACTTTTTAACTGCTTACGGATCCACATTCGTTAGCCATCCTTGAAGGATACACTTGTGACAACCTCATTTAAGAGCCTGAATCTTAGAAGTGAACTGATAGAAACACTGAACAGCCTCAACTACACTGAAATGACGCCGATACAACAGCAGGCATTGCCAATTGTTCTTGAAGGTAAAGATGTGATTGGCCAGGGCAAGACAGGCTCGGGCAAAACAGCGGCGTTTACTCTTGGCTTACTGAGTAACTTGAACGTTAAACGCTTCCGTGTTCAGACCTTAGTACTGTGCCCAACTCGCGAGCTTGCCGATCAGGTAGCGAAAGAGGTTCGTACATTGGCACGTGGCATTCATAACATCAAAGTTCTCACCTTGTGTGGTGGTATGCCGATGGGGCCTCAAATTGGCTCGTTAGAGCATGGCGCGCATATCTTGGTGGGTACGCCTGGGCGTATTTTGGATCACCTTTCTAAAGGTCGTATCAATCTAGCTGAGATGAACACTTTGGTTCTGGATGAAGCTGATCGAATGTTGGAAATGGGCTTTGAAGAGGCTATTGACGCAATTATTGACGAAGCACCTCAAGACAGACAAACCTTATTGTTTAGTGCGACGTTCCCGAAAAACATTGAGTCTTTAGCATCTAAAGTGATGCGTGATCCTCAAATGATCAATGTGGAATCAACGCATCAGACAACCACCATCGAGCAGCGATTCTACAAGTTAAATACAACAGAAGAGCGTGATGATGCTCTGGAAGCGCTATTATTGACACACAAACCTGAGTCGTCAGTTGTGTTCTGTAACACAAAGAAAGAAGTCCAGAAAGTGACCGATGAGCTAAACCACCGTGGGTTTAGCGTTGTCGAACTTCATGGTGATATGGAGCAGCGTGAACGCGAACAGGCATTAACCATGTTTGCTAACAAAAGTGTCTCAATTCTTATAGCGACGGACGTAGCAGCGCGTGGCCTTGATGTTGACAACCTTGATGCTGTGTTCAACTTTGAATTGTCACGTGACCCTGAAGTGCATGTCCATCGAATTGGCCGTACTGGTCGAGCCGGCTCTAAAGGTGTAGCGTTTAGCTTCTACAGTGAGAAAGAAGAATATCGTGTCGCACGTATTGATGAATACATGGATATCGCGATCTCTCCAGCTGTACTACCAGAAAAACCAGTAGAAAGGCCTTTCTACCCTAAAATGCAGACGATTCAGATCCTTGGCGGTAAGAAGCAGAAAGTTCGTGCAGGGGACATATTAGGTGCTCTAACGAAACAGGCTGGACTGGATGGGAAGAAAATTGGCAAGATCAACATTCTTCCGATGGTCTCTTATGTGGCTGTTGAACACGAGATTGTAAAGCCAGCATTGAAGCAGCTTCAAAACGGTAAAATGAAAGGGCGTAACTTTAAAGCTCGTGTGATGAAGTAACGTTTCCACTAAGTTTTTTAAAGCCTCCGCACCGGAGGCTTTTTTCGTTTGCTACTGCGTAAATTTGTAAGTAACCCCAAGGCTTACAGACCAGCCGAGATCGCTTTGAATTAACGGGCTGTCCGAGTCATGATGTTGTAACTCAAACTTTGCGAGCGTTAACCAATCTGGGGTTATGGTGTAGATGCCAATCAGACCTGTTTGATAAACCCAATTGCTACCAGAGCTGTATGTGTTCAGACCTGACGCAGCGGATTCTTGAGCTGAGATATCATAGAGATGCTGCGAGAGCTTTCTATCGCGAAAATCGACTTCAACGTAAGGCGTTAGCGTAAATTGCTCAAAAGGAAGATCAAGGGTTCGCCCTAAATGCAGTTGAACTTCATAACCATCATGCTCGTTAGTCACATCATGCAAGTAAGTGAGCCGAGCGCCGACTGTACCAATGGTTACACCCAGTTCACCGTTACCATCGCGTTCGTCTATCCCGTTGGGAATATCATCAAAATCATCCGAAACTTCAGCGAATCGCCACTGACCTGAAATCCCTACATACGGGAGAACAGAGATGTTCACTAGGCTACCATCAACGAATCCGTACTCGCCGTTGTAAAAAACGTTGGGTTCAAGGGAAAGTGAGCCACCACCATTGTCAGAATAAACTGACTGGCCATAGGCGCCGCTCGCGCCGATAAAGCCGAACTCATAATATTGTTCTTGTGCTGACGTGTTAAGAGCGGTTAATGCTGTGCATGCGGCAAGTAGGGTGGTCGTTTGTTGTAAGTTCATAAAGGTTCTCCTTATCGACTCAAAAGAAGAACGGATTTTCGATGTTGGCATTGCAGCAATGATTAGAGAAAAAGCGCATAAGTTATGCGTTTAACAGCATCAGGAAAAAGAAAAGCCAACCATTGTTTAGGTTGGCTTTGGTATCGACTGTTTGGATGGATTAACTGTCGAATAGGTACATGTACTCACCGTAACCTTGTTCTTCCAGTTCATTGACCGGAATGAACTTCATGGCGGCTGAATTCATGCAATAGCGCAGGCCCGTTGGCGCGGGACCATCTTTAAAAACGTGGCCCAAATGAGAATCAGCAAATCGGCTTCTCACTTCTGTTCTTGGGTAGACTAAATGGAAATCCGTTTTAGTGACGATGTACGCCTCATTAATAGGTTTGGTAAAACTCGGCCAGCCTGTCCCCGACTTGTACTTATCAGTAGAAGAAAACAGAGGCTCACCTGACACGATGTCAACATAGATACCGTGTTGTTTGTTATCCCAATACTCGTTGCTGAAAGCTCGTTCGGTTCCTTCTTCCTGAGTAACGTAATACTGGAGATCGGTTAACTTAGCTTCAATCTGTTTTTCAGAAGGCTTGCTGTAAGGTTTTACGTTTAAAACGGCCTTGTGATCATCAATCAGCTGGCGCAGCGTCTTAGGATTTTTTTCTCGATCATCACCAAATATGTCATCCAGATACTGATCGCGGCCTGATGCGTAACGATAGTAGTTGTAACGGATCTTGTTACGTTTGTAGTAATCCTGATGATAGTTCTCTGCTGGCCAGAACTTGGTGAACTCAATCAGCTCGGTTTTTAGCGGCTTTTTGAAAATACCGAGTGCTTCGATTTCTGCCATAAAGTTTTCTGCGATCTGCTTTTGCTCATCGTTATGGTAGAAAATCGCAGGGCGGTACTGAGGACCACGGTCAACAAAGGATCCTTGGTTGTCTGTTGGATCTATATGACGGAAGAATTGGTCAAGGACTTGTTCGTAACTCACGGCTTCTGGGTCATATTTTACTTCGATCACTTCAATATGACCAGATTTACCAGAAGAGACCTGCTGGTAGGTCGGGTTTTCTAGCTCGCCACCGGCATAACCAGAAACGACATCGATAACACCATGTAATTTTTCCAAGTCGGATTCTGTACACCAGAAGCAGCCACCCGCTAATGTAGCGACCTGATAGTCGCCATAAGCCGAGCTTCTTGTTACGTCGCTATTTGCTGTGCCAAAAAACGACGCGAGCACAGCGGTTAGGGCAATAGCGGCAAACACTATCTTAGACTTCACTTTCATATCAACCTCTTCGATTGCTTTGTCTTTGATTGATAAGAAAGGCAATTCGTAGGAAAAATTGCATTGGATCGCATTTTTCTAGAGATTTTTCGTTTAGAAAGTAAAAAGGCAGCTTAAAAGCTGCCCTTGAAATGAAGAAGTGAAGTTAGCCTAGTGAAGGTAAAATACCCATAGTGATGAGCAGTTGGGCTGCGATGATGACAAAGCCAATTGTACCGCTGATCATCAAGCCTGCTGTACCACCAAACACTTGGTAGCCACCTTGAGTTTCCTCAGCAACACGAGCTTTCTTGACCATCATAATAGGCAGGAATATGGCTAGAATCGCTAGCGCAATCGCTGCGTATCCAAGAGCCATAATAAAGCCTTGTGGGTAGAACAGGGCGAAGCCCATTGGCGGGACAAAGGTAATAGCACCAATGACGATGCGGCTAGAAGCGGTTTTGTTCTTGTTGAAGCTATCGCCTAGGAATTCAAACAGACCTAAACTCACGCCCAAGAAAGAAGTCAGCAACGCTAAGTCAGCAAAAACACCGATTGTCTGACCAAGGCCTGACTGGTGAACTTTGGTCGACAGCGTTGAAATCAGCCCGCTTAGGCCTTGGTTATCGACCAACGCATCCTGGCTTACCACACCAAGGGTTACAATTTGCCAGAAAACATAAATGATCAAAGGAATAGAAGAGCCAACAATAATGGCTTTACGCAGTGAAGGTGTATTGCCATCTAGGTAGTTCACGATAGCAGGGATACTGCCGTGGAATCCGAAAGACGTAAAGATAACCGGAATAGCTGCGACGACAAGGCCTTGTTCAACAGGCATGCTCAGTAGGTACGACTCAGTCACATTCGGTGCAAGGAAGGTCAGAACCATCGCCATCGCGATTAGTTTGATCGTGAACAGTACGCGATTCACTTTGTCGACTGTACCAGTGCCAATGGTTACCACAGCGGCGACTACTAGCGTAAAGATGACGGTTGAGGTCGTTGACGTGATTTCAAGACCCGTAAACTGCGAAATGCGTTCACCAAATTGTGTACCGCCACCTGCTATGTATGCTGCACAAAGTGAGTAGAACAAGAACAGCATAGAAAAACTGGCTACCCATTTGCCTTTTTGCCCCAGAAACTGCTTGGCAAGAGTATGAAGTGTTGCACTCGCTTCTGCGTGTTGGTGGAGTTCGACCATCAATAGAGCGGTATAAGCCATTAATGCCCATAGTGCGACCATGATGATGAGTGAAGTCGTGAAGCCTAATCCGGCAGAAGCAAGAGGTAGAGCGAGCATGCCTGCACCGATAGTCGTGCCGGCGATGATCAAAGTACTACCCAGAACCTTTGATTTTGTCATGTATAATATTCTTTACGTTTTTGGTTTGGTATGGATTTTAAAACTAGAAAAAATGCATAAATCAGTGCACAAAATCTATGTTTAGGGCATTTTGTGGAATTAAACTGATAATTTCAAGTGAAATGTACATTTAAGTAACCATGTGTGTATTGTTTTGTTTACGAAAGGTCTCGATCTAGATTAGAATTGGCAATGCAAACGTTTACTTGGGACAAAAATCATATCGCATTGATTATTTACTTTGTTCTTTCAAAAAACTGTCATATAAGTGGTTTAAAAAGGAGCAATAGGCCTTATATTCATGTTGAGACTTGAAAACAGGTCTATAAAGTTGTTTGTAATTAAGGAGGTCAGAATGAGTGACCAAACATTGAACGAAGAATGCCTTGAATTGCTAGATGCTATGGAGATTGGTTTTGAACTGTCAGATTATGAACAGTCAATCGAAGCGCTAGCAGAAGAAATCTTCAAAAAATAATCGTTCGTAGAAATCAACATTAGCGTTGATACCAGAAAGAGCCAGTGCAAATGCGCTGGCTTTGTGCTTTTATGAAATGATTGTTTCGTACTAGTTAGCACTATGAATTACCTCGCCCACCTTCACATAGCACAACACTGCGAGTCGAGCATGTTGGGAAATTTGCTCGGGGACTTTGTAAAAGGTAACCCTGAACACCACTATGCAGCCGATATCGTCCAAGGAATAAAGCTGCACCGGTTTGTCGACAGTACAACCGATAGTCATGCACTGATGTTAAAAGCCAGAGAGTACTTTCCCGGAAAGAGTCGGCGTTTTTCAGCAATAGCATTGGATGTGTTCTGGGATCACTGTCTGGCGTCTGAGTGGCAGAAGTACAATGCCACTAGCTTGCGAGATTTTTGTCTTGATGCCGAACGTAAAGTCCTTGCCGAATACCCAGAAACACTTCCCGAGCGTTTTATCGCTGTCAGCGGAGCAATGTGGAAAGGCCGGTGGTTAGAATCCTATCAAGAAATTGAGAATATCGAGTATGCGCTGCAGAGAATGTCAACTCGATCGCCGAGAATGGGGGAGTTATCGCGCTGTTTTGATACGTTAGAGCGTCGTTATCAACCATTGAAAGAAATATTCCATACCTTGTACCCAGAGATACTAAACGCTGCGAAAAGATTCTGATAGAATCGGCGACCCTGTTTCATTCGGAAAGTTACCATGTCTTTATTTCAACATCTGGGCCTGTCTCAGGCACTTGCATCTACTGTAGAAAAATTAGGTTTTGATACGCCAACACCTATTCAGGAGCAAGCTATTCCTCTCGTACTTGAAGGAAAAGATGTGCTGGCGGGGGCTCAGACAGGAACAGGGAAAACCGCTGCCTTTGGCTTGCCACTACTCAACAAGCTACTTGATCAGGAAACGTCGCGAGATCTGCAATCAAATGATGTCTTAGCCTTGGTGGTTGTTCCTACACGTGAGTTGGCGCAGCAAGTTTTCGATAGCTTAACGGCTTATGCGAGTGCGACTGAGATCAAAATTGTGACCGCTTACGGTGGCACCAGTATGAATGTTCAGACGCAAAACCTAAGGCAGGGTTGTGACGTATTGATCGCAACCCCTGGACGTTTATTGGATCATCTCTACTGCAAAAACATCAATCTTAGAAAAACCAGCTACTTGGTACTGGATGAAGCCGATCGCATGCTAGATATGGGATTCATGCCAGATATCCAACGTATATTGAAAAAGCTCAACCCTGAGCGTCAGACTTTGTTCTTCTCTGCGACATTCGATAAGCGCATCAAGACCATTGCTCATAAATTGATGAACGAGCCAGTCGAGGTTCAGGTAACGCCGTCAAATAGTACGGCTGAGACCGTCAAACAGATGGTTTACCCCGTCGATAAAAAGCGTAAAGCTGAACTTCTTGCCTACTTAATTGGTTCACGAAACTGGCAGCAGGTATTGGTGTTTACCAAGACTAAGCAGGGTAGCGATGCGCTTGCGAAGGAGCTTAAACTTGATGGGATCAAAGCAGCGTCGATCAATGGGGATAAAAGTCAAGGTGCACGTCAGAAAGCATTAGACGATTTTAAATCGGGCACAATTAGAGCGTTGATTGCAACCGATGTAGCGGCGAGAGGGTTGGATATTAATCAGCTAGAGCAAGTGGTTAACTTTGATATGCCATACAAAGCCGAAGACTATGTTCATCGTATTGGTCGTACTGGCCGAGCTGGTCAGGAAGGTCTGGCGGTATCGCTGATGAGCAAAGACGAAGAATACTTGCTCGAAGCGATAGAGAGGCTCCTTGATGCGCGTTTACCACAAGAGTGGCTACAGGGCTTTGAACCGAGTATTGAAGCGCCAAATGAAAATGAACACGAGCGCGGAGCAAGACGAAAAAGCCGCTCTTCGGAAAAACGAAAGATGAAAGCGAAGCTCAAGATTCATGCGAATAGAGGCAAGAAGAAGTAGTTAGCCAAATTATTAAGAGCCGCAGAGATGCGGCTTTTTTTATGCGTGATTAACAAATTATCAATATAAACATAGGATTAACTGTATTTGAACGATATATTGATCGCGGGCATTGTTCATAAAGGACTTGATATGCAGCTTGAGCTACTCAAAGAAGGTGATGTAGAGAAACTTTTTGAGTTCGAGACTCAAAACAGAGAATGGTTTGAAGCCAATATCCCTCCGCGTGAGACAGACTTCTATTCACTTGAAGGTGTAAAAGAACACATTCAGATGTTCCTACTGGAGTTTGCCGCGAAAACTTTGGTTCCAATGTTAATCGTTGATGAAAGCGGCGCGATTCTTGGAAGAGTTAATGTCTCTAACATTAGCCAGCGCAGGAAGGTTGCCCATATTGGCTATCGAGTTGGGAAATCCTTCACCAACCGTGGTGTTGCGAAGTTTGCCGTCTTAAACATTATTCGAGTTGTTGAAAAAATGGGCGTTAAAAAGTTGGTAGCTTACGCATCCACTGAAAACTTAGCGTCACAGAAGGTATTAACGGCTAACGGATTTCGGCCAATGAAAGTAGTAAACAATTACGCGGAAATGCACGGAAAGCCGATTGACTGTATTGAGTATCAGTTACTAATCAATTGAGGAGCAATGGATGATCAAGCAAGTAGGCACAACACAAATCAAAGAATATCACAAAGCAACCTGCCACTGCGGAAACGTTGAAATCGAGCTGCACCTTCCACAAGGGATCGATAAACCAAGACGCTGCGATTGTTCGATTTGCCGAAGAAAGGGGGCGATTGTCGCTTCCGTAAAACTAGACGGAATTCGTATACTTAAAGGCCAAGAGTTGCTAAAGCTTTACCAATTTAATACAGACACGGCTAAGCACTACTTTTGCTCTCAATGCGGTATCTACACTCACCATCAACGCCGTTCAGACCCGACGGAATATGGTTACAACGTCGGGTGTTTAGAAGGAGTTAATCCTTATGACTTGGGTGACATTGTCACTTATGATGGTGTGAATCATCCAGCGGATCGTTGAATCTTAGTAAGGAGTTATCATGGAATTTCCGATCAAAGCGTCTTGTCAGTGTGGGCAACTCTCCTATCAACTTAAAGCAGCGCCGATAAAAGTTGTTGCATGTCACTGCCAAGAGTGCCAGAAATTATCGACTAGCCCGTACAGTGTAACAGCTATTGTTAAGGCTGAAGATATTGAGTTTCAGGGAAAGCTAAATGAATGGCAGCGTATAGCCGACAGTGGCAACAAAAATATTGCCAAATTCTGTGGCCAATGCGGTAATCGCATTTATCACTATAACCCAGATGATACTGCTACGATCAAGTTGAAGTTGAAGCCAGTTGGTCGACAATATAGTGCTATGTTCGAGCCCGAGATACACCTGTGGTTAAGTGAAAAACAGAATTGGGTTCAAATTCCAAAACATATTCAGTGTTTTGACAAACAACCTTGATATTAGGAGCCGCTCGGGCTCCTTTTTGATACACAACATTTGGTATTTAAATACTGAATTCTCTCCATTAAAGCTTTTAATATTAATAATTTATTTTGTTTTTCTTATCATTAGCCAAGATCTATCACGTTAACTGTGGCTTGACTTAGCGGGGTCTTGAACTATTACTTACCGATAGCAACAACGTTATGCTGATTGAACAGTTTTTGGAGTTATTACTATGAAAAAAACCTTAACTTTGCTGTGCGCGGTTATGGCTTCCACCTCGGTTTTGGCGAAAAATGATGTCACTGTCTATGGTGACGATTCATATCCCCCTTATTCGTACGTTGAAAGCGGTAGAGTAACAGGCATTTATACCGTTATTCTCGAACGGATTTTTTCTAAAATGCCCGATTACAATGTGACGATAAAAGGCGTGCCATGGAAAAGAGGGCTATCAGAAATCGAAGGTGGTAAGATTTTTGCACTTTATCCACCATATAAACGCCCAGAGCAGCGTCCTTATATGGAATACGATGTGCCTATACTTGACGAAAAGCTGGTTGTGGTTTGCCAGAAATCAGTGTTAAGTAGCCCAAAACCTAATTGGCCAGGGGATTACATGGGCTTAACGATAGGTAACAATGCAGGCTTCTCAGCGGGCGGCGATGAATTCAGAGCAGCAGTGAAAGCGGGTAAAATCAAGCTCAACGAAACAAAAGGTACACCTAAAAACCTGCTTAAACTTATTGCCGGTCGCGTCGATTGCTACATGAACGATGCGCTTTCAATCCAGTGGGAACTGAAAAAGCTACAAAACGAAGGTAAGTATGATGGTCAAAGTGTTGTCGAAGGCGCTACGATAAGTTCAGAGCAGGGTTTCTTGGGTATTGTTACCGATGGTAGTAAGTTCCCATACAAAGAGGGCTTTAAAACTCAATATCATAAGATACTATCTGAGATGAAAGAAAGCGGAGAAATTGATCAGATAGTTAATGAATTTATTAAATAGACAATACTTGATGCTGATAAAAACGGAAGTGTTAAACTTCCGTTTTTTTTGCTTAAAATGGAACGTACTGGCTTTAATCTCTTGTAGATAAGATAACTATATAAATAACATTATTATCAATTTAAAGAGGGTGTAGATAACCTAGATAGTTTTGTTAATTCCAATTGTGGTGAAATTCACTTTTCATATTTAATTGTTAAATATACCAATGGCATAAGTTTAGGTGATGTGAGTTTTTATAGAGATTTCCCTCTCAAAATGAATCTTTTTTTCTTATGTTGTCCCACTTTTAAGACGCACAGTTTATAATGCTCGCTAATAGTTTATAAGTGATGAATAAACGCGCTGCTAAATAGGGTGTTTTTTTTGTGTGTTGAGTATGAGTGCTAAGCATCTATTAGTAACGACAGTGATCCTGTCTATTTGTAATAGTATTTTATGGTGGTGTGTTTATCAGCTGGCTAGCCAAGCATAAAACGGCTTTGGTAAGTATTAAATGCTGTTTTGGGTAATTGTAGAGATAATAGAAATTCGCTGTGTTACGAATTAAAAAGCCACCTAGTACAGGTGGCTTTGATGTTATGCGTAGCGTGCAACGAGTACTTGCCAACTTCGTCGTTGTGCTTTGAAGTCTTGTTTCATCTGATGGTAGCGGACTTTGAGCACGGAATGTTCGTACTTCTTTGCTAAATCGCTTTTCTTGCTCTCAAGGATTTCTTTCTTCAATTCATAATAATCTGACATCTTGCTCATCAGTATATCGAATTCCTTGTTTAACGTTTCGTTAAGCAGTGAAGCATTGGGAAGCTTACTCACGTTCAGAGATGCTTTCGCTAACGCTTGCTTTGCCATCGCTTTTTCAATCTTCATCTTCGGCGTAACGCGGAGTTTTCTTGTCAGACCAAGCCATGAACAAGATTTAATTAGCCACTTGGTTGGATCGTATTGCCACCAATGAATACCGTTACGATAATCGTTCTCAAAGATATGATGATAGTTATGGTAACCCTCACCAAAAGTGAATACCGCTAGTACTGCATTGTCACGTGCCGTATTTTTATCCGTGTAAGGCTGCGAACCCCAGATATGGGCGAGTGAGTTGATAAAAAATGTCGAATGATGACTCAGCACTAAGCGAACTACACATACCATAAGCAGCATTCCCCAGATATCCTGATAAATCACACCGAGCAATAGGGGGAGGCCAATGTTCATCACTATGGCTAGTAGCAAGTAGTATTTATGTTGCCACATCACGATTTTATCTTTCTGCAAATCCCGACAGTTGCCGTAATCAGAGTAAGTGGCTGGTTTATAATGCCTTAGCATCCACCCAATGTGAGAGAACCAGAATCCACGTTTTGCAGAATAAGGGTCTTTATCATTATTATCGACATGCTTGTGATGAACTCGGTGATCAGAGCTCCAGTGCAACGCACTGTTTTGCAGCGCAAATGCGCCACCAAGAGCGAAAAGTAATCTTAGAGACCAATGCGCATCGTATGTTTTGTGGGACCACAGGCGGTGATAACCCGCCGTGATTGAAAGGTTACAAAAAGAAAAGGTGATCAGCAGCCAAAGCCAATGTTCCGCCTCGTATCCGAACTCGAAGCCATACCAAGGAGCAATGACAACGGCGACGATAAAACTAGAGAGAAAAAGCGTAACATTTAGCCATATTAGCGGTGGCTTTTCCTTTACAGACATTTCTATTATCCATTCAGCTAACAGTTGTGCGCCAGAATATCAGCGTACATGTGTAAGTCAAATGAAAGTTAAGTGTGGTGTGAGATCAATGAAGGATAAATCGGCCAGAAGCTATAAACAGAATGATCAATAAGCATCATTGCGTGAGTATCGGAGCAGTCGTGGCAAATAATGTTGAATTTTCTTTAGTATGATTGGCTTTTAGTTAAATGTTTTATAGTATGAAGAGATACACAATCCTTACAGGAAGTAATAAGGAACTATAAATGGAATTAAAAGTAGCTGAATATAGCGACTACGAACGCATCGCTTCTCTACACGCTCAAAGCTGGAAGAAATTCTATCAAGGTTTACTGGCCCCTGACTATCTTAACCATGATGTGATGGATGAACGACTTGCTATCTGGCAAACACGGTTGATCAACCCTCCTTTTAACCAGCATGTTCTTTTGCTGGAAGAAGGCGGACTGCTATGTGGATTCATATGTGCTTTTGGTAATCATGACTTTGAGAAAGGCACCATTATCGACGCTTTACACATTGACGAGAATTATCGTGGAAGAGGGCTGGGAGTCAAATTGATTGCAGAAATGGCAAAGTGGATTGCGCAACACTTCCCTGACAACGGCGTATATTTAGAAGTGATTAAGGACAATCAACAAGCCGTAGAGTTTTACAACCACATTGGTGGTCAACTGGCTCAAGAGCGTTTGTGGAAAGCGCCTTGTGGTAGTCAGGTTCCTGAATTGGTTTACGCCTGGAACTCTGGTGATGATCTACTTGAACGTATCGGTGGCCATATTCAGGTAGAGGTCGTAACAGATTGATACAGTGTGGTCCTTTCTCCTGATAATTCTTGGACCATACCCAAAAGGTCGTTAGGCAATTTGGCATCAGCCTTTTCACTCATTCACCTAATGGTCTGTGTTAAGACGAAACGTGATTAATCCATGTGTTGTGGTGCGGTATTTGTTGCAAAATATGGCGTCAAAATCGCGGACACAAGTATAGGCCAGCATCACTTGTTGCTGCTTAGCTCATTTCCCAGAGGAAATCGCAGGCGGCTCAGTTCGTGTAAGCCAGAATTCATTGAAGGAAGCTCACGGATTGGCGGTCGACTGGGTTTTATGCCTGATTTATACGCCTTGGAGTAGCATTAAGGTGAGAAAGTAATAATTTGATGCTGTTAGGTGAGAGTTATCAAACGTAGTGTGGTACCCCTCAGCCCTTTAAGCGAGGGGATTTTTATCTAGGATGCTTGTGAAAAGCCAAGAAAGTGGTGGTTGGCCGCTTATTTGGTTAGGTACTTGTCCATTTCTTCTTTTGGTACCATTCCTCCCCCTGTCGCCCAAACTAGATGAGTGGCGTTTTCAAGCTGTGTGTCGGATAGACCAAGCCTAACTAAGTATTCGTGATCTTGCGAGACGATGATTGGCCCCTTCATTCCGGCTAATGCGGAGGGCTCAAGTTTGATGTTTTCTGTTTGATTGAGTTTTTTAAGGTGAGCGAACAGGGTTTCATCTGACACAGTATAATAGCCATCTATCATTCGTTCCATTGCTCTACCTACAAAACCGGATGCTCGGCCAACCGCTAGGCCATCTGCTGCCGTGACGTTATCCAGTCCAATATCTTGAACTGAAATTTCATCATGCAAACCTGTGTGAACGCCCAACATCATACATGGTGAATGTGTTGGCTCAGCAAAAAGACAATGTACGTGATCTCCAAAAGCGAGTTTCAATCCAAAAGCAACGCCTCCTGGGCCGCCACCAACCCCACAAGGTAGATAAACAAAAAGAGGGTGCTCTTCATCCACTAAAATGTCCATCTCTTCAAACTGCGCTTTGACTCTCTCTCCAGCCACCGAATAACCGAGAAAAAGCGTTTTTGAGTTCTCATCGTCAATAAAAAAGCAGTTCGGGTCTTGTTCTGCGTCAAGACGACCTTGCTCAACGGCGACACCATAATCACTGTCATACTCTCGAACGATGACCCCATGTTGACGGAGTTTGGCTTTTTTCCACTCTCTGGCATCTGATGACATGTGCACAGTGACATTAAAGCCAAGTTTTGCGCTCATAATACCAATAGACAACCCGAGATTACCTGTTGACCCAACAGCAATGCTAAATTGCGAGAAAAAGGTTCTTAGTTCAGGTCTACTCAGATTTATATAATTGTCGTCCTCGTTCAGCAGCCCATGTTGACACGCCAGTTTTTCCGCGTGGGTCAGCACTTCATAAATCCCACCGCGCGCTTTAATAGAACCTGAAATAGGTAGTTGGTTATCCATTTTGAGCATCAACTGCCCCGCAATGTTGGTTTGGTACTGGGCCTCCAATGCTGATTTCATTGAAGAAATCTCACGAATGGGTGATTCAATAATGCCATTGCTGTCTTTGGTTTGAGGGAATACGTGAGCCAAGAAAGGCGCAAAACGTTTCAACCGTGCGGCGGCATCATCGGTATCCGCTTTACCCAGCCCTACATATGGGAGGGCAATGCTAGTTGTCGTTACGGAAGGGTTAAACCAGCTCGTTTCTACCAAATGAGTAAGGGTATCAATGAGTGGGTACTGTTTTGTTAGATGGCGCATAGTCTATCATCGGCTTAAAGGTGATGGTTTGATTAAACCTTTGTTCAGCAACTCTGGCAAACGATCAATACTCACTTATAGATGAATCAGTTTCACTCAAATTAAGGGAGAATTCTAGGCTTAGTTGGTTTAAGATAAAATTTTTCACGTAAAGCGAAATCAACATAAAGTAATGAAAATTGATATAAGCACACGCCTTAATACTCAGTTAAATGGTCTACAGCTCTCAAAGCTTTATACATTCGAGGTCGCTGCTCGTATGAGTTCTTTCGCTTTGGCAGCACATGAACTTTGTTTAACCCCTAGTGCGGTGTCTCATCAGATAAGTAAGTTAGAGAATGAGCTCAAGCTTCAATTGTTTGAACGTCAACATCGTAAGGTGACTCTGACCTCTGATGGGGAGCAGTTGTTTATGTCCGTGACGTTAGCCTTGTCGCAACTTAATAACAGCATTGAACAGGTAAAAAATGGTCATGTATCGGGTGGTTTAACTGTGTATTCTAGGCCATCGTTTGCACATGACTGGTTGGTTCCAAGGCTATGTGATTTCAGTGAGCATTACCCATCAATCGACCTCAAACTGATCACGGGTAACGACACACTTGATTTAAATCGACATGGCATTGATCTGGCTATTTACTATAGCAATGTCACCCCTGATACCAGTTGGAGCCTAAAATTGAATGAAGAGCATATGGTTCCTGTATGCTCGCCAAATTATGCTTCGCAATATGCTTTAAATAATGAAACGCAAGATCTTTCGAATTGCACGCTATTGCATGATAACCAGGCGTGGCACATCGATTCTTTGCTCGATGAATGGAAATATTGGCATGAACATTTTACTCAGTTTGAACTGCAAAATTGTCGTTCGATTGGATTTGATCAGTCGACCTTGGCGGTAAGCGCAGCTAAGCATGGGGCAGGAATTGCGATGGGGAGATGGAGCTTAGTAAAGCAGGAGATAGAACGAGGCAACCTCATGATGCCGTTCCCAGAGCGAATGATTAAATCGGGGTATTACTATTATCTTATTGCGGTACAAAGTACCTTGTCCGCTAAGCAGAAGTGTTTTGTGGATTGGATGAGCAGCCAGCTGAAAACGTATAAATAAAAAGCGCTTTAGATAAAGCGCTTTTTAACTGCGTATTTCACTCTACTTAGATGTTTGGAATTCGGCGACAGCTTGATCCATCTCACTTGCCTGCAAAGACACTTTGTCGACTTCAGTCAGGCAGTTTTGCGCTGAGTGCATGTTCCCTTCCGAGATACTATTCAGTTCAGTGATAGATTCGCTGACCTGGTTCATAACGATGCCTTGCTCTTCAATCGCAGATGCAATCCGTTCGGAGTTAGCCTGAATATTCGTCATGTCGGTAATAATTTGACCTAGACTTTCATCCAGTGTTTCTGAAGCACCAAGTGTCTGCTGGCCTTGATCGTTACATTGATCAATATTGGTCACTACCGTTGCCATTTGTGTTTGAATGGCTGTCACAACTTTTGTGATTTCCTCCGTTGATTGATGCGTCCTGCTGGCAAGCGCTCGAACTTCGTCGGCAACAACCGCAAAGCCTCGCCCTTGTTCACCCGCGCGTGCCGCCTCTATCGCCGCGTTTAATGCTAATAAGTTAGTTTGCTCTGCAATGCCTTGGATGATATTGACCGCGTCGCCAATTTTATCAACGTGATCGTTCAATGAGCTGATAGAGCCTTGGCTGTCTGAAAGGATTTGCGATAACTGGCTGATATTTTTTACTGTTTCTTCTACAACTTCTCGTCCATGCTGAGCGTTGACAGACGCTTGCTGAACGCCTTCAACCGCGACTGCTGTGCTTTCGGAAATCTCATTAATGGTCGCTACCATTTCTTGTACCGAGGTTGCCATCGTAGAGGTGTGATCAGCTTGAACATGAAATTGCTCAATGACACTTTGCAGCTCGTTGTGCATACTTTGAGTGCTTTGTGACAAGTCTGAAGATTTGGATTGAGTACCAGAAATAAGCGCTTCTAGTTTGTCGAGTAGTCGATTGAAATAGTTACTGATCGCGACGAGCTCATTTTTCCCTGAAAGTTGGGCGCGGAGGGCGACGTTATTTGATCGAGCGATCTCCTGGATAATGGAAAGCAGGGCCGCGACCTGTTGGTTTATTGATCTGGAAATTTGGAAAATAAAGCCGAGAATAAATACCATAACAGCAACACTCACCCCTTGTTTAATCAAGGTGAGCTCTTTTCTGGTTGTCTCACTTTGTTCGGCGAGTGCAGCTGCGAAGGTTTTGAACTGTGTCTCCACCGCATGGGAGAGGCTACGAGCTTCGCCGAGTAGGCCTTCGTTATACTTTAGGCCGATGAGTTTCTTCTGAGCGACAACCTGATTCGCTGCAGCGATTAGTCCGCTTGCGTTGCTAGGAAGTAACTGGATTTGAACTTCTCCTTTGGCAATATGCTTGTCGAATTCGAACAGGTCAACCAACTGCTCGCTGGACAAAGACGGTTTTAAAGCCTTTAACTCTGTGTTGTAGGTACCGAGGGTTTTGACTTCAGGTTTGAGCCCTAGGGCATTGAACGCATTGACGAGATTGGTAAAACCGTTTTGATAACTGAGGATATCCTGCCTTACCTGGGAGCTTGAAGGTAAATCATTACCCTCTAGAACAGGGGCGAGTTCAGATTCGAGATCAAGAAAGATGTCCATATTCTTGTTAAATTTATCAAGGTATTTCATGTCCATCCTGAGAAGGAAATCCTTTTCGTTTCTCCTGAGATTGAGAAGACGAATTTCCAGTTCAGCGACGAGTAAATTTGCTTTATTTAGTTGCTTGGTGGTTTGGGCAAAATGAGAGGTTGTTAAAAGTAACGAGACAACCCCTAAAATAGCGACTGCACCTAATGAATACAGTTTGTTCTTGATATTCATGAGACTACCTGAGTTAATTGAGCGGTTAGTTTTATCGGCTTCTGTTTGAAGAGTAGCTGTTGTTTATAAATATATCAATTAATCTGGTCTGGCCAGATTTTTATGGATGGTAGCAATGTTTAATGTCGCAAATATTATAAAATTTAAACAATTGGAGCGGTATCAAGGTTTCATCTTTGATATGGACGGCACCCTAATCGATACCATGCCCGCACACTTGAAAGCTTGGGCGACAACAGCCATCGAATTTGGGTTTCCTTTTAAACAAGAATGGCTCCATAGCTTGGGTGGTATGCCAAGCTATAAAATAGCGTCTGAAATCAATAAGAAATATGGTTTGACGCTAGACCCCATGGCAGTATCCTGCTTTAAGATGAAAACCTTCGGTGCACTGGAAGATTTCGGACGACCAATAAAGTCTACCAATGAAGTACTCACGCATTTTTACGGTAAAAAGAAAATTGCGGTAGGGACAGGAAGTCAACGCGAAAGCGCTTTGCGACTGCTGTCAGAAAGCCAGATCCTCGACAAACTGGATACTGTCGTGACGGCGACAGATGTTAAGCGTCACAAACCTCACCCAGATACATTTTTAGTCGCAGCTCAAGAACTTAACTTATTACCAAGTGAGTGCGTTGTCTTTGAAGATACAGAGCTAGGGAAGCAAGCTGCACACGCAGCTCAAATGGACTGTGTCATGGTTGAAGGAAGTGGGTTAGCTTTCTATCCCTGCCCACACTAATAAAGAAAGAGCCGCATGACGGCGGCTCTGTTATTTTGTTATCTGTCCCAGTATGTCTCTTCAAGGCTATCTTCGCGTTCTGGCAGTGCGCGGCTTAGACGAGGGGAGTGCTGGGTTAACACTTCATAACTGACTCGGTTTGCGTATTTACAGATCTGAGACAAAGAAGAATACGTCAGGTAAGGCTGATCATGCTTAGATGAGTTTGGCACGTTTACTTGGTGGTGGCTATTGGCTGCCATATCATGCAAAAGTGCCGACAGTGCCGCGTCTCCAGCGCCGTTGGTATTCTTAATTTCTAATGGTCCACCTAAGTATGGGCCAATATGGGAATACACTTTGACTGGTGTCGCACAGTCACTTTTACGCATGGCTCGACTAAATTCGTACTTATTGAATTCTGGAATGTTACCCGGCAGCAATGGAAGCTCAGTGGTACGCTTTACTGACTCTTCAGTGTAGCCTGCCATATAAAGACCCACTGGGCCAGACGTACACAATACCAGATCAACCCATTCCAATGCTTTATCGGCAGCAAGAAGAGGATCTTTTTCACCGGTAAGTGCTTCACCTTCCTCTTCGTTCATTGCAACGATAGAAATGTTTTCCTTAATGTAGTTTTGCCACCATTCAGCATTGCCTTCAATGACCCATTTTGTGCCAAGAGTCAGCACAACAGGTACATTTTTCGACTTGGCAATCTCGATAGCGCGAGCAACCGCTTGCGGCATTGGGTCCTCAGGATTGCCACGCATCAGATAGGAAGATACGACCAAAGCAGATGCTTTATCAAAGACGTCTTCAGGAATACTATCCGGACGCAGCTTATTCATATGGCCTTCATTAATGGCAAACGTACGCTCACCATTTTCTGAGATTAAGGTGTAACAACGGCCAATTGAACCTTCGACCATTTGAAGATGGTTTAAGTTCATACGAGAAGAAGTACGACATAGATAGCGGTAAGCAAAAGAACCAACTTCAATGTTCTTAGACATGACGCCTAGCAACACAGACTTACTATCTGCCAATACCGAATAGTTGTGCAGCGTATTACCTATGGTATCACCAGGGTATTGATGAGTGATAAGTTCACGCTCTACCAGCTCTTCATACAGCGCGTCCGCTTTGCTTTCTTCTAAGACCAGAGAATGTCCTTTGCTCAAGTCGTATTTAGCTAGGAAGTCGTCATCCACACGAGCTTCGATATCCACAATTGTTTGACCAACACCGACAATGATAGGTCGGTAAAGCTTTGGCGTTTGCTTCATCTGGTTGACAAGTGGATCACGGGCGTGAGTAGGGAAGTAGTGCTTAGATTTGCGCTGTCCAGGAAACTTCATTTTTTGAGTGCAGTTGGAAATTTTCGCGCATCATATCACACCAATGAAAGATTGCTTTCATTTTTATTACATAAGAGAGCCAACCAGATAGAGTTGGCTCTTCTTCCATCTACTTCTCGGTCGTCGATGTTCCGTAGGCTTTTGTGCCCCAGAGCGGTACCGTCGAAAGGCTATGTTTGAAGCTGCCTGATGTTTCTTTGGTAGAGTAGGACAAATACATTAAAGTTTGGTTTTCGACATCCAAAATCCTACGTACCTTCATACTTTTAAAGAAAATACTTTTTGATTTCTTGAACACCACTTCTCCGTTTTTTGATTTATCAATTTCAGCAATCATTTCTGGGGTAATTTCTCCTGTTTGACGGCAAGAAATTGAGCTATCACTTGGATCAGCAAGACTAAAATCTGCCTCAATAGACGCTATATGGCAGGTCACGCCAGTGACAACTGGATCTTTAAGGTGATTCAGTTTGATGTCTTTCATCGTGAATAAGCCGAGGCTGACATCGCCAACTTCTGTGTTGTCACAGGCCGTTAATCCCAACGCAAGCAATGATACGATCGCGACTTTTTTTAGCATATTGTTGTTTGTCCCAATAATTTAATTCTGTCTGTGAATGACTCTAGTTTGACACAGATATAAGAAGATATCTTCCAAAATACTTGAGACATCAGATCGTTATCGCTAAGCTTCACGTTAATTAAGAAAAAAGCAGCAATAATCTATATGAGCGAAAGCGCTAGTTCAATTCTCGTCGCCAAGAATCAATGGCTAAGTCAGCACGTAGATGTGGAGTTTCCGACTCAGGAAAGTCTTTTAGGCAGAGCACTATTTTTAGAAAAGAGTGCTGCTTGTGAGGTCAGAAAATTAAGTCATGAATCGGAATCACACGGAGAATCTCGCACTCTCGATATATATAAAGTGGACTTTCATCGGTTGACAGTAATGTTTGCTTTATTGCAGTCAAAAAGGTGGGATAAGCGTCATGAGCAAAAGCTTATTGTCGAGTTTCTTAGTCAGATCATATTCTCTGAGCCTTGTGATCTTTATATCGCTTTCCTAAATGGTGAGCCTGCCGCTTCAGCTATTGTGACTAAACAGCAAAATACCCTGCTAATTTCTGATATCGTCACATTAGGCAGCGAACGTGAAGCGTTTATCGCCTCTTTATTGAGTCATCAAAGCATTGAGGCACCACTATTTTCTGATATTTACATTGAATCTTAATTTCGATGTCTACCCTCGGTGAGATGCTTCCCTTTTGAATATCTCAACTCTCATGTTCGTTGTTCTACTACTTAGATTTATGTCATTATTATTAAATTCATACAATTAGCGCGTGAATTAGTGACAGACTTGGTGTTTTTATCATCAACTCAGTGACATTTAATCGAAGTGTTAACCCCATCATTCCAATCTCGATGACCTGGAATAATATTTTACCTAGTGCATGATAAAAGGAAGATAGGATGGGCAAACCTCAAACTCAGTGTGTGATATTCGATTGTGACGGCACCTTGGTGGACAGTGAGAGACTTTGCTGTCAGGCTTTGTGTGATGTGTTCAATCGATATGATGTTCATCTGTCTTTAGACATGGCAATAGAACATTTTGAGGGGGGGAAGCTGGCTGATATTCTTACTGATATGCGTGATAGACTCAGTCTTAATGTTTCACTGGACGAACTAGAACCCATATATCGTCAAGTGTTAGAGAAGCTTTTTGAGGCTCATCTTAAGCCAATGGACGGTGTATTTGAAGTGATAAGCTACCTAGAGGCGAAAGGGATTGAGTATTGTGTCGCTTCAAATGGGCCCAAGACAAAAATCGAGAAAACGCTGCAAATTACGGGTTTGTTGCCTTATTTCGAAGGTAAGATCTTTTCAGCGTTCGATACGAATAGTTGGAAGCCTGATCCTGACTTAGTGCACTACAGTGCTATGAATATGGGTTTTCGCCTTAACGAATGCATATATGTTGATGATACGCCAAAAGGTTTGGAAGCAGGTATTAGAGCTGGGGTGAAGACGATTCACCTAGTGGGGCTTAATGATAAGGTCCATTCCGATAAAGTTTTGAGGATCAGAACGCTGAAAGACCTAGAGACTTTGGTTTAGCAATTGAAATCAATGAGTGTATTGATTCGTCACTGTTGTATCTAGCTTATTGGTCGTCACAATAGGTTGCAAGGCAACCGCTTGTTCAATATCTTCGAAAAATGTTCCACATTGAGCACACAACATACTGCCTGTTTCTGACAACAGATATTCTTCGCTGCCGCATAAAGGACAACAAAGTATTTTTTCGTTTTGTTTCGATTCCATGAAAGATCCAGTTGAAAACGGCCAAATTATATAACTAACGCTCTTCTACTGTGAATAAACTAGAACACGCCTGTGCAACGCTATTCTAGTTAAATAATCTTTTGAATATAGCCAGTTTAACGAGTTTTCATAAACAATGGGAGTCGACTCATAAAATTATTAAAGCCGATACCCATCTCGGACTAGAGTTCAAAGTGTGTCAAACAAGAGCAATTCCTCGACCTAAGAGGAGTTTTATTTAGCTGTCGATATTGTTTACCAGTTTCACTGCTTCGCGCGTAAGGTTCGCCAACTCTGGCCAGTTTTTTTCTTCAATTAACCGCTTGTCAACCATCCAAGTCCCACCACACGCCAGAACGCGAGGGATAGAAAGGTAATCTCTAATATTCTTTGAGTTGATTCCACCAGTAGGCATGAGCTGAATATCCGCGTAGGGTGCCAATAGAGATGTGACCATATTTACACCACCAGATGCTTCAGCAGGGAAAAACTTGAGTGTCGTTAAACCGAGCTCTAAGGCGGCTTCGATGGTACTTGGGTTGTTCACACCAGGAATAATTTCAATACCAATCTGTTGGCACGCTTTGACTGTATTGGGGTTTAATCCTGGTGAAACGATGAAAGTAGCCCCTGCCTCTTTCGCCGCTATTGCCTGTTCTCTATTCAGTACAGTTCCAGCCCCAATCAACATGTTTGGCTGAGATTCTCTCAGTAAACGAATTGCTTCGATCGCCGCATCAGATCTGAATGTAATTTCTGCTGCGGGCAACCCATTTTCCACTAAAACCTTGCCAAGATGCACAATATCTTCTGCATTGTCTATTGCTATCACTGGGATGACTTTAAGCTTTTGTAGTTGTTCGCTAATCATTGACATGGATACACCTTATGTAGTGGAGTTAATGAGCCTATGTCTCTTTGGAGTATTGTTGTCATGTTTAAGTACGCTCAGCTAAATATGCTTCGTAATCTGGGATTTCGATGTCGACTTCAGATTCGATTAAGTCAGACTCGATTAGGAAGTTTGCCGTTGCGCGGTTTGTAGCGACTGGGATGTTCCAAACACTGGCGATACGGAGTAGGGCCTTTACATCAGGGTCATGCGGTACAGCATTGAGTGGATCCCAGAAGAAGATAAGCATATCGATTTTTCCTTCCGAAATCAGAGCACCAAGCTGTTGGTCACCGCCCATCGGTCCGGAAATCATGCTCTTTATCGCTAGGCCTGTTTCTTTACTCAGCATAGAGCCTGTTGTGCCGGTCGCGTACAGAAAATGGCGCTGAAGCTTCTCTTTGTGCTCAGTAACCCAGCGAAGTAGCTCTGGTTTACAGTTATCATGCGCGACAAGAGCAACATGTTTATGTGCAGGCATAGTACGAGTTGTTTTCTGCATTCTAGTTCCCTGATATCTCTAATTATTGACGTAAAATGTTGGTCGATACTCTGATGGAGACAAAGAATCCGAAATCACCTGAGGCTTTAAGTTTTCAGGTGTCAGTGCCTCAATGCTCGGAGCTTCACTTTTCTCGTAAGGTTGACCTTTTAGATAGCTTACCGCTTGTTTTACAGATAATCGACCTTGTTTAACCATTTTGTCAGTAGGCGCAAATTCCACGCGATTTCTCAGCAGTCCGCGGTAAACGCCGTGACTGAGGTAGGTTGATATCAGCCCTATCTGATCCGCTTTTCCTACTGTCCTTAATTCGCTGATCGCCGCTTCAATCGCTACTGCACTGCCAACTATATAGTCTAGGTCTTCGCGCTCGATAGATTGCTGAACAAGATTTCGCTGAAGCTCCTTGTCATTATCTGCCCAGTAGGTTTCAACAATCTGAATATCACTGTCTTCAATAGCAGTGAGAAAACCACGGATAACAGGCTTAGTTCCACCGCTAGAATCCGGACCGGGGAGTAAAACAATATTTTTAGTCCCAGAACCTAGGGGGTGTTTATCTTTCAAATATTGCCCTGTGTAATAGCCCATCCAATACCAATCGACGCCAACTTCGCCTTTGAGCTGTTTTCTTGAGTGACTACCCAAAATCAGTTCATTAACACTGGCAAAAACAGGAGTATCAACTGCGAATTGGCGCAAACTGTTCATATACAGATCAGGAGCGACTGTGCCCAAGATAATGGCGTCCGCTTTCCACCGCTTGCAGTTTTCAAGTTGTTCTTTTTGTTTAGCCTGATTTGGGTACCCGCCGGCTTCAAATACTTTCAAATCAACCCCGAGCTTTTTAGCCTCGTCTACCATGCCATAATTAACGGAAAGCCAATAAGAGTCTTTAAGGTGGGGGTAAAGCGCGCACAGTCTTAGAGGTGCTTCAGCGGCAGACAAAGAAGTCGGTATGAACGAGCACACAGTAATGGCCATTATAAACAATCGTATTAGGGAGAAAGCTGGAAGCATGATGTATATCGTTGGTAATCGTTACATAAACACTGCAAAATATAGCGTATTCCCACAGTGCAAAGAAGTGTAATTACTTAATGTTACTTGCTAAAGCCAGTATTGGTCGGAAGTTGCTGTTTGCTTTTCTCGCAATGGCGCTGCTAGTACTGATTTCCGCGTTGATTGGTGTGTTCGGCTTTTCCTCGGTTGCGAAGACAGAAAGGAATGTTGTGAATTCCGCTATCCCTTCCATGATTGAAGCTAGACAAGTGTCTGAACTGAGTTCACGAATCATTGCTTCTGTGCAAACTCTCTCAAATTCTAAATCCGAACTTCAGCGCCAAAAGTCGGGTAAAGAATTGTTCTCTCAGTTGGAAAGTTTACTTCAACATATTAAACAACTGGGTTCAGACTCTTTTGATTCCAAACTGTTAAGCACACTAGAAGTTGACGTTCAAACCGTAATCGATACTTTAGTCGAGCTAGGTATCGTTGTAGAGAAGAAACTGGTTCTGGAAAAAGAATTGGGTACGCGGACGGGGGAACTTCGAGAGCAAGCCTCTGAACTAGAGGTCTTGACGCGTACACAGGTTTCAAATACCAGTACTATTGCCATCGCGAATGTCACTCATATTTATGATTTGTTGGAGAAGCAACGCACAGAGCAAGCCTATCAGGCTCTGGACACCTTAGTTGAAGTCGATTTAGACCTAGCCGAGCGCCTACATGAATTGCACTTATTAGCATTCAAAATGCTCAACCATATTGAAGAAACACGCACGATCTCTGACATTGACCGACTTCATACGGTGAGAGAAGAATTCAGTGACAACCTTGAAATCATGAAGCGTCGTGTCAAATCAGTGGAAGATCCTACGCGCTCTATTCAGATGGTCGAATTACTTGACAATTTAGAGCAGGGCAAGGTGGTTTTTGACGTGTTATTGCAACGTTACTCCAATGAAAAATCAGCCCAACAGCTGATGCAAGACACACTAACCCAACTAACAGCATTGAATACGACGGTTAACAAACTGGTGGATCACTCAAACCAAGCAACCACAGATGCAGTTGATGAGTTGAAGACGACACTTAAATACGCTCAACTCAGCCTGACCATTATTACTGTACTCGGTATGTTGACTGCTATCTTTATCGTTTGGAAAGTTGTCTATCTTTCGGTCCTCAAGCGCTTAGCAGAGTACTCGTCTGCATTACTTTCTATTGCGCAAGGTCAGTTGAACGTTGATGTTGCAGTCAAGGGCAGTGACGAACTTGCCCATATGGGGCAAGCTATTATTACTGCCAGAAACACGGCTCAGGCGCTACAAGTGGTTGCCGAAAGTGAAGCTACAGCCAAACATGAATTGCAACAACATAAAGAGCACCTCGAAGAGCTTGTTACGGAGCGAACATATCAGTTACAAGACACCAACGAGCGCCTCAATCATGCGGTGTTAAATCATGCCAAGGCACGGAGGCAGGCTGAGCAAGCCAGTCGTGCTAAATCAGCTTTCCTTGCAACCATGAGTCATGAAATTCGTACACCGATGAATGGCGTACTTGGAACCGCAAGGCTGTTAAAAGAGACAGATTTGAATAAGCAGCAAGCGCACTTCGTGGACGTGATAAACCGAAGTGGTACGACACTACTGGCTATCCTCAATGATGTCCTTGACTATTCCAAAATCGAAGCGGGGCACCTAGAGATAAGAGCGGTTGACTTTAGCTTGTATGACATGGTTAACGACGTGAAACAACTCTTTGTAGGGCGCGCAACGGAAAAAGAAATCGACATTAGTGTTCTCATAGAAAGTGATGTGCATAAATTCCTCTATGGTGATGTCACTCGGATTAGTCAGGTACTCACCAATCTGGTAGGAAACGCCGTTAAGTTTACCGATCAAGGGTATGTTGATATCTGTATCACCAACGACCCTGAGGTGCGAGGAAATGTTTTGTTTGACGTTTCAGACACAGGCATTGGTATCAGTGAACAAGAACAAGAAAACTTATTTGAGGCATTCACTCAGGCATCAGGTGGGATTGGGGCTAAAGGTGGAACTGGCCTTGGGCTAGCTATTAGCAAACGTATCGTCGAAGCCATGGGAGGGATTCTGACACTAGACTCAGAGCCCGGTCAGGGGAGCCGCTTTAGTTTTAGTATACCTTTAAGCCAAGGGTCAAAAGTGTCCGTAAAAGCGCCGAGTTTACGCGCTCTCCATGCCGCCAAAGTTTTGCTAGTTGAAGACAATCCAATTAACTGCATGGTCGCTGAAGGCTTCCTAAAGAGTTTGGGACACGAGGTTGTTATTGCCCCGGATGGAGAGTCTGCCCAAAAGTTGTACTCTGAGTGTGACTTTGATATTGCGCTGCTCGACATTAACTTACCGGATTGTAATGGTATTGAGTTGTTGGATAAGCTAAAAAACTTGCGAAGTGACAGTGTCACACCAATGATTGCCGTTTCCGCTCATGTGTATAACGAAGAGGTCGAGAGCTATCTTTCTGCAGGGTTCGATGGATATCTACCCAAGCCATTAGACAAGGATGGGCTTTGTAGTCTGATACAAGACAGTATCAAAGGTCGCCTGTTATCGCTTACTCAAACAGCCGGTAAACAAACGCAAGGCGCCCCTTCATTGTTTCTGGACCCGAGCATTGTTCGTCGAGACAGTCGAGTTTTAGGGAATGATAAAATGAAAAAAATCATTAACTTGTTCGATGAAGGCGCCGATGAAACGATGCATCTTATGCAAACTGCCGTTGAGCATGATGACGCGAATCAAATAAAACAACTCGCGCATAAATTGAAGGGTTCAGCAGGAAGCTTGGGTCTGCTAGCATTATCGGATGTGTGTTTGAGGATTGAAAGTTCAACACAGCCCATTGCCGAGTATTTGGCGGCTCGGACGAAGCTTCAGGCCCTCATTGAAGATTCAAAACAGGCACTAAATGAACTGGTTGACTAGGTATAATTATGATAGAAATAGCCTCCCCCCGACTTTTGATGCGTCAGATTAAAGAAACTGACTGGCCTCTATTTCTTCGCTTACATCAAGAAGAGGATGTTATACGTTACGCCTTTGATCAACCTGAGTTGGATGACATTCGCCAACGTTTTGAATCACGACTTCCTGTTTGGCAATGGGGAAGTGCCCATTGGTTGTGTTTAGTGATTACTGATAGCATCAATCAGAGAGCCGTTGGTGTGACTGGGCTGTGTATTGAAGACGAATCTGATGATTCTGTAGAGATAGGCTACCTACTACTTCCAGAATATCATGGCAAAGGTATCGGGACAGAATCACTCTTGGCTTTGATAAAACATATTAAACAATTTTTTCCAACGGTTAAGAACATTAATGCGATCGTTACCGATGGTAATGTTGCATCATGTAAAGTCTTGGAAAAAGCAGGTTTTGAGCTTATGGAGCGGGAAGAAAATGCCTATCAGATAGGCGGTAAGCTCTATGATGATTTGATTTATCGCTTTCACATTTGATTGTTATAAGTAGATATAGAGGCAGCGTATAGGCGTCGCACTGCACACCAAATCCAACTGGAAGAGAACGCTGGGGAAAGCCGCCAAATTTTGTATTTACCTAAATGCTAAAAAGCAGCGTTTTGCTGCTTTTTAGCGTACCAACTGGGTGGGCTAAGCAATAGCCTGTGTGAGTATCTCACGACTTTCTTTGAGAGTAATCGCCTGATTTTCACCTAGTGCTTTCATACCATGCAGCTCTAGTTGATTCACTACGGAATCAATCGCATTTTGCTTATCGCTTCCGTGTTCAGTTAAGCGTGTAGGCACTTGCATGGTTTGGTAGAAGCTTTCAATGGCATCAACCGTTCGCTCCGCCAAGTCAGCTCCTGACTCTAAGCCAAATACATTGGTTCCCATTTGCTCTAACTTAGCGCGTTTGTGTGTCATTTGATTGCGCAATAGCGAAGGTTGCACGATAGCCAGCGAGCGAGCATGGTCAACGCCCCAAAGAGCAGTCAGCTCGTGACCGATCATGTGTGTTGCCCAGTCTTGTGGAACGCCACTACCTATTAAACCGTTTAGCGCTTGGTTGGCCGACCACATCAGGTTTGCGCGCCACGCATCGTCGTCACGACTATCAAATTCTTCACCCAGTTTCTTCAATGTGCGAAGTAAAGTTTCTGCATAGCCGTCTTGTACCATTGCTCCATGGTTAGTGGTTAAGTACTGTTCACAAACATGTACCCAAGCGTCGACAATACCGTTGACCAGCTGTTTTTCTGGTAGTGTTTTCATTACATCAGGATCCATCACGGCAAACTTTGGCTGTACAAATGGGCTGAGGAAAGCGAGCTTGTCTTGTGTTTCCGCCTTTGTAATGACCGCCCCCATGTTTGACTCTGAACCTGTCGCAGGAAGGGTCAAAACAGCACCGATTGGCGTCGCTTGTGTCACAGGGTGGCTACCTGTCAGAATATCCCAGCCATCACCATCGTATTTAGACGCTGCAGCAACATACTTAGAACCATCTATCACTGAACCGCCGCCAACAGCGAGAATAAAATCAATGCCTTGTTGTTTTACGATATCAACGGCTTTATCAAGAGTCTCTTTTGTTGGGTTTGGCTCAACGCCTGAAAATTCAACCCACTCATGGCCTGTCAGAGCGTCCAAGACTTGATCATAAACGCCGTTGCGTTTTATCGAACCACCACCGTAGATGATTAAGACTTTATCTGTCGGTTGAATAGATGACTGGATAGAACTGATTTGACCTTGGCCAAAAAGGATTTGGGTAGGGTTAGCGTAAGTAAATTGCATTGTCATTCCTCTTGCTTCAGTTTATCGCCTGATAAGGCAGACTGATTAAGCACTTCGTCATTCGAAGCACTGGACTGTTTTAATGCATATTAGTATTGAAAAGTGGTTTTAAAAATATCGAATCCTCCGTTTTTGTTGCCTAATCCTACTTTTTGTATATGCTGATAGAAAAAGTGGGAGATAACATGACACTTGCTCAGTTAATGCAACAGTATGTTGATATCTATGAATTAAACGATCTTGAAGGGGTGAGGGAAACGCAACTAGACGGTGTTTGGTTTTATCGCAGCAGTAAAGGAAACAAGCGCCAGCCTTTTGTTTACCAATCTGGCGTGATTGTTTTGGGGCAGGGCAACAAAAATATTCACCTTGGCAATGAGCCTGTGCAATACGGGCCTAACGACTATCTGGTGGTGGGCGTCCCTATGCCTCTTGAATGTGAGGCAATCCCAACTAACGGTCAACCTTTACTGGGTCTGACGATAGATATTGACTCACAACTACTGCACCGTTTGGTGAACAAACTTGAAGCTTTGGGCTTTACACCTTGCAAAGAGAAATTGCAGCAAACGTGTGGTTTGAGATCGGTAAGTATGGAAGCGTCAATGTTGGATGTGTGTAAACGTATCATACAGGCACTATGCAATCCGCTAGAGCTAGCCTTGTTAGGAGAAGCGCTAAAAGAGGAATTAGCTTATCGAGCGTTAACTAGCAGCGAAGGGCACGTGTTGTTTGATTTAGCTCACCACGAAGGTCAATATGCGCGAGTTGCCAAAGCGTTGGATAAAGTCCATCGAAACTATAGCGAGTCGCTTTCAGTACAGCACCTAGCGGAAGAAGCCAATATGAGTATGTCTGCTTTTCATAGTGCATTTCGTCAGATCACACTTGAGTCACCTATCCAGTATATTAAGAAAGTACGCTTAAATAAGGCCAAAGAACTGATTCAACTCGAAGGGAAAAAGGTCAATGATGCGGCTAGGCTAGTGGGCTATAACAGTGCTTCTCAGTTTTCTCGCGAGTTCAAGCGCCACTTTAATGAGACACCGACAGGTTTGAAACTGCTTAATTAAGAAAAAGAGGAAAGGCTCCTTGAGAGAATTACTGTTTTTTTAGGGAGTTAGAGTTGCCATAATCAGCCTAGTAACAAGAGCGGTCTAAATCGCTCTTGTTATACCCCCTATGGGAGATCTAGTCAGTCTCTTGTTCTAGCCCTCTTACATAAAATGAGAGGGCTTTTTTACAAAAACTGATAACTTTCAGGGACTACCACAATACCTTTTGGTGAAACATGGAACCTCTTGGCATCTTCGATTTTATTTAAGCCAATCTGCGTGTTTGGTGGGATTTTTACATGTTTATCAATAATACAGTTAACTAGTTGACTGCCTTCGCCTACCTCAACATCATCGAAGAGAATACTGTCGACAACCGTTGCACTGTCATTAATTCGCACATTAGGGGAAACAACAGAGTGTTGTACTGACCCACCTGAATTAATTACGCCGTTAGCAATGATCGAGTTGATGAAAATACCTTCATTTCCTGTTGCGGAAGATACTGTACGAGCAGGGGGGCATTGAGCTTCATAGGTCCTTACTGCCCAATCAGGCTGGTAAAGATTCATTGGCGGAACGGGTTCCAGTAAATCCATATTAGCTTCATAAAAAGAATCCAATGTGCCGACATCTCGCCAGTAACAATCTTTGGCTACTCGTCCTTTATCATTGCAAAAATCATAAGCGTATACGCCCTTTGTATCGATGAGCTTGGGAATAATATCCTTTCCAAAGTCATGGCTCGATTCTGAGCAGTCCGCGTCGTCGTCCAGCGCACTGCGAAGGACGTCCATATCAAAAATGTAGATTCCCATTGATGCAAGACTGCGATCAGGTTTACTAGGGATGGTTGGAGGGTTTTGAGGTTTTTCAATGAACGAGGTGATCATGCCGCTTTGGTCTATATCCATGACACCAAACTGTGTGGCTTCTTCTCGGCTCACATCCATGCAGGCAATTGTCAGCTTAGCATTGTTTAGTTTGTGTTCTTCAAGCATGGCTGCATAATCCATGCGGTATATATGGTCTCCCGATAGTACGACGACATATTTGGCGTCACTTCGCGATAGCAACCACAGGTTGTGATAGATTGCGTCCGCGGTGCCTTCATACCACTTACCACCGCCCCGCATTTGTGGTGGTACAACAGAGATGAACTCGCCAAGTTCAGGGTTAAAAATAGACCAGCCATCACGTAAATGCTTCTGTAGAGAGTGGGATTTATACTGAGTTAAGACAAGAATCTTTCTTAAACCAGAGTGTAGGCAATTGGTAAGCGTAAAATCGATGATGCGATACTTACCGCCAAAGGGCACAGCGGGTTTAGCGCGATCGTCAGTTAACGGGCTAAGCCGTGAACCCATTCCGCCAGCTAAAACTACCGTTAATGTGTTTTGCATGTCTTTCTCCCCGAATCAGTGCGTTTCGTTGCTTCTACGAAAGTTAGTACAAGTTTCGAGCCAATATTCAACTTATTGAATTTGTGTGCGTTACGTCTAAATGTGATGGCTTTGCCTTTTAAGTGAGCGCACTAATGTAGGGCGTTGCACCAAAATTAGGCAACCGTATTCATTTCTGCTGAAGAGAGAATGGACACACTATTTCGGCCTAGGGATTTAGACTCGTAAAGCGCGACATCAGCGCGTTTGTAGGTATTTTCGATAGAGTCATCCATTTCAGTGACACCAATGCTGACAGTAATTTGTTCCTGATGTGCAAGTGACACCGATGTGCGTAATCGATTTGTGACGATTTCAGCTTCCTGTAGACGAGTATGAGGCATGATAATCGCGAACTCTTCACCACCGATTCGTGCGATGAAATCAGTTTCTCTAAGATGTAAATTTAGAGCAACGCCAACAGACTTAATAATTTTATCACCTTCATCATGACCCAATTGATCGTTGACGCGTTTAAAGTGGTCAATATCGACAATCGCGAAACACGTTGGCTCTGAGTCTCTATAACGTTTGGTCCGTAAACATTGCATTGCCATTTCCTGATCGAATTTACGCCTGTTCCATAGACCGGTCATTGAGTCCTTTTCACTCATCTCCCGTAGCCTGTTTTCGAGCTCTTTACGATGTGTAATATCAACAAATGACGCGACATAAAACTGGATCACGCCATTATTGTCAGTCACAGTCTGCATTCGCAAAATCTCAGTAATGAGTGAACCGTCTCGCCGTTTATTGACGACTTCACCTTCCCATAGCCCCTCTTTTTCGAGAGTTTTCCACATATTGATATAGAATTCCTGCTCATGTTTGTTCGCGGCAAAGAAAGAAGGTTGTTTCCCTTTCACTTCTTCAAAGGTATAGCCACTGACACGAGTAAATTCCTCATTCGTCTTAATGATTCGATTATGACGATCGGTAATCAACATTGCGGACATGCCATTCATAGCGGCTCGTGCAATCTGGCTCTCCAAACTGTTCTTGGTGTGGTTAGAGTTCCAAGTGATGAAACTAAAGGTGATGAAGACAATAATCACATAGATAGAAAGAGCTTGAATCGTCAGTTCTTGTTTACGATCAAGGTATAGTTGCGAGGCGTCATGTTGCGAGACCTCCGCCACTAAAATAAACTGAATGGGCCTATCTAGGGTATCGATCTCTGCTTTGACGTAAGAAAGCCATTTGCCTTGTTCGAAAATCGTCCCATTTTGGTTTAGTAGAAGCTGACGCCACAGTTTAGGGTACATTCTACTCAACTGATATTGCTCATTCTCTTCCACAAGATGGCCCATGATGCGGTCCATTTTTTCCGACATGACGTAGTAGCCTTGTGCATTATATACATCAGGTAGTTCGCTGTTGAATTTGTTGTAAGCAAGGCGCTGATACAAATATTCGAAGTTTAAATTGGCAATGAAATACCCACGACGTTGAGATTGAATATCAACCGGCACAATGATGCGTAAGCTAGGCGTTAGAGGTTTCGCGATATCATTGTTTTCTAGCTCCAAATCGATCCCAAAGGTCCCCAATGTGTTGCTAGGAAGCTGTTGCGCGAACTCAAAGTAATCTCGATGTGATTTGTTTTGCAGTAAATGCTTAGGAACCACTACGCTCGCTCGCTGGTGATGATTGATTCGTACCACTTCTTGACCACTATTATCCAAGTAACGCAGTTGAGAAAAGTAGCCTTGGGTACGCACAACCAGTAACCAAAAATCTTGCAACGTATCGAGATTCATCCTGTTTGGCTCAAGAACCGCACGGCGAAAAACCCCATTAGTTGAAAGAACGTTAATGGATTCTATAACTTTCGAAGAATGGGATTTTAATTCAGAACGCGCGTATTCAAGTTTGGTTTGTGTAAGCAGATCAACTTGCTTACGTGCTTGTTCCTCAACTTTCGACAACTCACTGGCAAAGTAAAGGGTAGGCACGAAGGCTAAAGTGATGAAAACGAGTACGAATTGCATAAGAATTCGGGAATTTAACTTGAACATTTAGCCCGGCGGCACCACAAACTTATCTAACAATACTATGAATAATTATATGGTCTTTAATCAACTTTACTGTGAGCGGTGTTGAATATCCTATGATATTGATTCAGATGCTGAGCAATGTGATGCATTTTGACAGTATAAGTATCTAACAGGTAAAACCTAAAAACCCTACTCATAGAGTAGGGTCTAGTCGAAGGGGTAAAAGCGTTTTACTTAAGCCGTCACTGCTTCTGTCTTGCTTTCGCCGTTGCGATTTTTCAAAAAGGCATAGCCAAATCCAGTCAATACTGTACCTGCGGCAATCGCGGCAAGGTACATTAGAACGGGAGAAATGGCATTGGGAATCAAAAGAACAAACAATCCGCCATGGGGAGCCATTAACTTTGCACCAAACAGCATCGATAGGGCACCGGTCAATGCACCACCTGCCATGCATGCTGGAATAACACGCATAGGATCTTTAGCTGCAAATGGAATCGCGCCCTCTGAAATAAAACATAATCCTAGCACGAAAGAGGCTTTACCGGCTTCTCGTTCACTGGGTTCAAACTTGTCTCTGGCGATAAACGTCGCTAGCCCCATGCCAAGAGCCGGAACCATGCCCGCTGCCATAATTGCGGCCATCGGAGCGTATGTCTGAGAAGCGAGTAGGCCAACACCAAATGTGTAAGCAGCCTTGTTGACAGGTCCACCAAGGTCAAAACACATCATCGCGCCTAGAATAACACCCAATAGCACCGCGTTTGTAGAGCCCATAGTGTTGAGGAAATCAGTCATTGCGGCCATAATGCCAGAAACTGGACCACCCACGATGTAAATCATCACCAGACCAGTGAAGAGACTCGCAATAAACGGTATGATCAGAATCGGCTTTAATGCGTCCATTGATTGAGGCAGCCGAACTTTATCCGCTATCAACTTTGCCGAGTAACCAGCGATGAAACCTGCAGCAATACCGCCAAGGAAGCCAGCACCAGTCGAACTGGCTAACATACCTCCAATAAGACCTGGCGCCAAACCAGGTCGGTCTGCGATAGAAAATGCGATAAAACCTGCAAGAACAGGGATCATTAAAGCAAACGCTGAGCCACCACCTATAGTCATCAGGCCCGACGCAAGCGTTCCCTCTTCTTTAAACGCTTCAATACCAAATACGAACGACAAGGCTATAATCAAACCGCCGGCCACGACAACAGGCAACATATGAGAAACACCAGTCATTAGGTGCTTGTAGACACCTTTTTTCTCTTCAACAGTCGCAGACTCGCCAGAACCTGTATGCTGGTAAATAGTGGCTTCAGAGAAGGCTTTGTTTAGCTCTTGCTCAGTCTTTTTAAGTGCAGGCCCCGTCTTAGTGCGGTACATAGGTTTGCCATTGAAGCGATCAAGTGGCACTTCAATATCCGCAGCGATGATAACCAGATCAGCGTCAGAAATGTCAGCCTCAGTCAGTTGGTTTTTCGCACCTACTGAGCCGCGAGTTTCGACTTTGATTTGGTGGCCCTGACGTTTAGCTTCATCTTCTAGTGCTTCGGCAGCCATGAAGGTGTGAGCCACGCCTGTAGGGCAGGCAGTAATCGCGACAATCTTCTTAGCGGAAACGTTTGTAGACGATGCTACAGACTGAACACTCTCAACATTTAATTCGGTTGCATTGCTAACCGCGTGTTGAAGAAAATCCGCCGGGTTTTCGGTGACTTCACTGATAGAGGCTTGATACACCTTTTTACCAACAAAACGCGACGTGTCGACAGGAGTATTGGTTGCAATGACCACTACATCTGCTTTAGCAATATCTTCCGCGGATAGTGTGTAACCAGCTAATACGCTGGACTGGCATTCTATTTTGGCGCTGAACTTGAGTTGATTAGCGGCTTTTTCTAAAAGCCCGGAAGCGATGATGCTGTTTGCAACCCCGCTAGGGCAAGCTGTAATAATCGCAATATTCATAATCTCGACCTTTGTCCTTAAGCTTTCTGATCAGAGAGCAGGTTGATTTTGATTTGTTCTTGTAGGGTATGTACTTGTTTAATATCTTGGACGCCAACGCCGACTTGGCTGACAGCCAAGGCTGATAGTGCCGTAGCGAAAGACAAGATTTCAGTTTTCGTCATCGATTTCATGTGGCCCCAGCATAAACCGGCGACCAGCGTATCGCCTGCACCCACGGTGCTGACGACGTCCATTCTCGGCGGCTGAGCTTGAATCCATTGATTCTGGTTTAACCACATTACGCCTTCAGCCCCCATGGAAACGACTACGTTTTCTATTCCACGCTGGCTCAAGTCTTCAGCTACTCGCCGGCACTCACGGGCAGAAATTAGTGTTTTTCCAGCATAGCCAGAAAGCTCTTCATCATTAGGCTTAATCAACCAAGGAGCGGATTCAATACCAGCTTTTAGTGCCTCTCGGCTCGAATCAAACAAGACTTTTTTGCCTTTTTGCTCAAGGAAGGAAACCCATGAAGCGCAACGCTGTGGAGTGACGCCTTTTGGCAGACTACCTGCCAACACAAAGTAGTCGTGGTTCTCAGCAAGTTCTTCTAGTTTGTCCTCAAATTGACTCAGTGCCACTTCGTCGATGCTGATCCCTGGAAAATTGATGTCACTTACGCTGCCATTCTCTTCGACAAGTTTCACGTTGATACGTGTAGCACCACTGACCCGAATGAACTGGTCATCAGCGCCCATCTCTTCAAACAGCTGACAGAACATTTCCTGATTATCTTTACCAAGAAAGCCAGTCACTGTAACTTCTGCACCTAAATCGGATAGCACTCTAGCAACGTTTACACCTTTGCCTGCTGCGTGGAGTGAACTCTGAGTAACTAAGCTAACGGAACCCTGCTTAAGAGTTGATAAACTGCCTGTAAGGTCAAGTGCCGGATTCAGCGTGATGGTAACGACTTTGTTCGTCATAATGATTCCTTAGCTCTCACCCAGACCAGCTTCGATGGCTGCACCAATAGACGCAAGAGCTTGCTGTGCATCCGCACCATCCGCAGTAAACTGAAGTTGATGACCCTTTTTGACACCTAAAGCGATCACCTTCATCAAGCTTTTAGCGTTAACCGTAGAACCATCACCATCAAGGTTGGCAACTTTGATGGTCGATTCGAATTTTTTGGCTTCAGCAACAAGCATTGCGCCCGGCCTAGCATGTAACCCATGCGCATTTCTAATCACAAAAATCGCACTATTTCCTTTATCTGTTGACGCTTTAGTTGCCATTTCCCCCGTTTTGAACAAAGCAACCAGCTGGTCTGTAGTGGCTTCCGTCAAAAGGCTTTGCTTTCCTTCGAATACCATTTGGCTAATGATCTCTAATTGAGGTGTATGGCTGTTGTTGCAAGCTGAAAACGCGAGCAAGGCTTTGACACTCTTGCCTTGATATTCGCAGTGGTTAGCCGTTGATACGAAAGCAAGGCCGTTACGGCGCACGGCGCGGTTGGAGCTGACAAGCCATAAACCCTTTCCTAGGTGGGTTGGGGGAGTCGTGACCAAGCTCGCCACAAACTCACTCCCGACACAACCTGTATTCTTGAGCAATCCACCCGCAACTGCAGACATCTGAACCATATCGCTGGCAGGGAAGTTGAGTTGAATGAGAGACGGATCAAAGTCGATCTCTAATTGTGTTTCACCATTAAGAAGCGCAATAATTTCATCTTCAGTTTTTGCTTGTCTAAGCTTGGCTTCAATGCCATCTGCAGATAGTACTTTTGTGAGTTGTTTCAATATCCCCAGGTGCTCATCAGATTTGGCGGCGATTCCAATCGCAACGTAAGCAGTGTTGTCATCATCCCAATCAACACCTTCAGGAAAGTGGGCAATAGACACTCCCGTTGTTTTAACCAATGCACGGGTATCGGTAGTACCGTGAGGGATAGCAATACCGTTGCCTAAGAAAGTAGAGTTTTGGTTTTCTCGGTTCAGCATACCCTCGACGTAGCTATTTTCGACCAAACCCTTACTCGCCAGGGCTTCAGCAAGAAATGTAATTGCACTTTTCTTATCAGAGAAAGATTGCTGCAGCGAAATATCTTTTGTTGTTAGCTTGAGCATAAGCGCCTCAATTCGTTTATTTATCCAATTCAGTAGCAGTCAATGCATGGCTGAATCGTTTCAGCAAATAATTAAAAAAATTCAGCAAACCAAAAAGCAATAGATTTTCATTTGCTGTGTTATTCAAAATTCGAATCGTTATCAAACTTTCAATTTTGCTGAATCCTTTCAGCTTTTATGCTGAATCGTTTCAGTTTATAATGCAAATATTGTCAGGATCATGATTTGGGATTTTTGATCCAATGCACAGAATATGTAGGTTCATATGACACTAGATGAAATAGCCAAACTGGCTGGAGTATCCAAAACGACGGCCAGTTATGTCATCAACGGCAAGGCGCAAAAGTACAGAATCAGTGAGAAAACACAGAAGAAGGTGATGGAAGTTGTGGATGAGCATAATTACCGTCCTGATCTTGCTGCAAGCACTTTGAGGGCCGGGCAAAGCCGTTCATTTGGTTTGGTCATCCCTGATTTGGAAAACACCAGTTATGCTCGTTTGGCGAAACTGCTTGAACAAAACTCTCGTGCAGCAGGATATCAAATATTAATCGCCTGTTCCGACGATGAGCCTGATACTGAAAAAAATGTGGTTGAAGCCTTAATCAGCCGCAAGGTAGATGCGTTATTTGTTGCCAGTGCAATCCCAGAAGCTAGCGACTTTTATCGCGAGCTACAGAACAATGGAACTCCCGTCATTGCGATAGACCGACCTCTCGATGATGAACATTTTTCCTGTGTCATTAGTGAAGATTTTGGCGCGGCATTTGAGCTAACGTCGTCCATAATAAGTGACAATGTAACCAAGATTGGACTAATCGGCGCACTGCCTGAGCTGAACATTTCACGAGAGCGTGAGCTTGGCTTTCGTTCAGTTGCCCAGAAAGGCGACTTAGAAACGGTAGTGGGTTATGGCGAACACTTTAATAGAGAAGATGGCCGCAAAGTGTTGGAAGGCTGGATTGCTGAAGGAGATCTGCCTCAAGCAATCATTACGACATCATACACCTTGTTAGAGGGTGTACTTGACGTTTTATTGGATAAGCCTGAAGTAATGGATCAAGTTAAGTTATCCACCTTTGGTGACAATCGCCTGCTGGACTTCTTACCAGTCAAAATCAACTCATTACCTCAACAATTTGAACTGATAGCAGATAGCGCACTTGCGTTGGCATTAAATGCAACGGCTAAGCGATATCAACCAGGTGTAGAGCTGGTGCCAAGAAAAATCATAGTAAGACAATAAAAAGAGCCCGGCATTTCAAATGGCCGGGCTCTTTTTTGCGCGTCTAATCAGTATTGGAAACGAACAGACATCGTCACTTGTGGGCCATACAAACCATTGTTGCGAGTTTCTGCAGAAAGAGACAACTGATCGGTTGAGTGAAAACGTACACCCGCGTGAAAGACTGAACTGTCGTCATTACGGCCAATTCTACCCGTCGCTTCAATCTGATCAGCGAGCCACATACGTACACCTATGTTTACTTCAGCCACAGTATCAGACTCGCCACCAGCTTCTTTGGTATATTTGGTCTGGTGGACAAGTAATTGACCATAGACGTCAGCAAACTGACTCATTGGTCCATTGAACCCGATACCGCCTGCCAAATCGTAGTCTTTGTCAAACTGCGTATCTGCTCTCAGAATAAAATGAGAGTTATCAGTGAAGAGTGTGCTGAATTCAACGCCGCTCATTTCAGGGTTCACCGCTGTACGCACTTCAAAGAAATTATAATTAAAGTTGTTCGCATTTGCCGCGCCAGCGAAACCAGCACAAATTAGCGCACTGGTTAGGATGATCTTTTTCAAGGGTAGTACTCCGACTAGCATCAAGTTTTTGACTATAAAAAAGGCTTGCAATAAGCAAGCCAAATATTAGCGCAGTGGGAGTAAAATTACTTTATCTTTAAAGTAGTTGAATACGATCAACTTCAATTTCTGGAGTATTTCCGCCTTCAAACTCACCGAAAATACGTAGGTTGGTCGTAGCATCAATCGCTTGGTTTAAATGAACCTTGTTGTCGATTTCAATTTGAATTTCGCTTTTCCCATCAGAGAATACGAATGTATCGCCTTTAATTTGACGAACAATTTTTCCGTCGATTACGACGTTTTTTTCAGTAAACATGTTGCTATCCGCAAGTAGAGTGTCGACGGTAGTCAGGTCAACGGGACCATTAAATTGAATCCCTGACGTTGAGTGGTCTTCTTTCGCAAGTACTAGAGTCGGCAAAAGAACTAGGGCTGCAGCGGTCGTCAAAATCACTTTTTTCATGTTGTTTCCTTTTAAGATAGTGCGTTGTTGATGGTGCTATTACACCATTGCTATTTTGAATAACCTCTGAGGAGAACATTCATGTTCGATTCATTATTGAGTCAACTCAACGAAAGAGGCTATGATTAGGACACAGCGCAAAAAGACTCGCAAAATTAGTAGATTATGCAATCAGCATTAAAAGCATTAATGATTCAGGGTACAACGTCCGATGCCGGTAAGAGCGTATTAGTGGCAGCGTTATGCCGTGTATTGGCAAGAAAAGGGATAAAGGTGGCGCCGTTTAAGCCGCAAAATATGGCGCTCAACAGTGCGGTCACATTAGATGGCGGTGAAATTGGTCGTGCTCAAGCAGTACAAGCAAGTGCCGCGAATGTTGACACTACGGTACATATGAATCCAGTCCTACTTAAACCCAATTCGGATACTGGGGCTCAGGTAATCCTGCAAGGCAAAGCTCTCACTAACATGGAAGCGGTGGGATATCAAAACTACAAGCAAATCGCTTTACCTACCGTGCTTGAGTCCTTTTCAATACTCCAAGAGCAATTTGAATCTGTCATGATCGAAGGAGCCGGTAGTCCAGCGGAAATTAACTTACGCGAGAATGACATTGCCAATATGGGATTTGCTGAAGAGGCTGATGTACCCGTTATTATAATCGCTGATATTGACCGAGGAGGTGTGTTTGCTCATCTAGTCGGTACACTGGACCTTTTGACCAAATCAGAGCAAGAACGAGTCGTGGGATTTGTTATCAACCGGTTCCGCGGTGATATTTCATTACTTCAATCGGGGTTGGATTGGCTTGAAGAAAGAACAGGTAAACCAGTTTTGGGGGTGTTGCCTTATCTTCACGGCTTTGACCTTGAAGCAGAGGATGCCATCAATAATCAACAAAATACTGGTGAGTCAGCGAAGCTAAACGTCGTCGTCCCCGTACTCACCCGAATCAGCAATCACACCGATTTTGATGTGCTAAGGCAAAATCCAGACATTAACTTTCGCTATGTAGGTAAAGGTGAAAAGCTTGATAAAGCAGATTTGATAATTCTACCAGGCACCAAATCTGTGAGAGCCGATCTCGACTATTTACATAGCCAAGGTTGGGATAAAGATATCGCCCGACATTTAAGATTAGGTGGGAAGGTGATGGGAATTTGTGGCGGGTACCAGATGTTAGGACGTCATATTAACGATCCTTTAGGCGTAGAAAGCGTTGCTGGTGAATCACAAGGCCTCGATTATTTACCAGTTTCCACAGAGTTAACCAAAGAAAAAGCACTGACAAACGTATCCGGAGTGTTGGAGCTGAATAATCAAACTGCACCAGTGAAAGGGTATGAAATTCATGTCGGTAGAACATTAGGGAATGGCAACTATCCAGTTTCCTTAGAATCTGGTTCATCAGATGGTGCTATCAGTGACTGTAATCAAATCTTTGGGACTTATTTACATGGTATTTTGGATACCCCACAAGCGTTAGCATTGATTTGTCAGTGGGCGGGGGCGGAAAGCATTGCTTCTATCGACCATCAACAGAATCAAGAAAATGCAATCAACCGAATAGCCGATGCTGTCGAACAACACATGAAGCTAGACTTAATCTGGCCGGAACTTTATACCTGATATTGATGAAACTTTTTACTCAGCGACTCTTTAGCACCTTTTTGACTCTCATTTTCTCTGCGACAGTTCATTCCTCAGTTAACGTTTATGCTGCGTCTTCTATGACCAATGTGATTAAAACGTTAGCTGAAAAATACCAAGCAGAAACAGGCGTAAAGGTAACGCCTGTATTCGCGGGTTCTTCTTCTCTTGCTCGGCAAATATTGAGTGGAGCACCTGCTGATCTCTATATCTCAGCCAATACTAAATGGACTGATTATCTAGTTCAGCAAGGTGTGATTAATAGTGACGCTGTCACAAAAATTACTCATAATCAGTTAGTCGTGATCTCACCTAAAACCGATGCAGCACCACTGGAGTTAGAGAGCCGAGAACAATGGTCAAAGCGCTTATCAGGTCAAAGACTAGCGATTGGTCAAACCAATGCCGTGCCTGCAGGAATGTATGCCAAAGAAGCCCTTGAGTCGCTTGGATTGTGGAGTGGCTTAAATGATCAACTCGCCCCCGTAAACAATGTAAGAGTCGCACTTACTTTAGTTGAACGTGGCGAAACGCCACTTGGGATTGTTTATAAGACGGACGCGCTGGTGAGTGATAAAGTAAAAGTCATTGGTACGTTTCCGGCTTCGAGCCACACGGCTATTACGTACCCTATGGCAAAGCTGAACGACAAGCAAACCACCAAGGACTTTGCTGCCTTTATGGAAAGCGCCCAAGCTCAGGCAGTGTTTAAACAAAACGGATTTAACTAGGATTATCTTCATTGCTCTCTGATTACGAATATCAGGCGCTACTGCTTAGCCTGAAAGTTGCGTTTTATACTATCTGTTGGCTGATTCCTATCGGGATCGGGTTTGGTTGGCTGCTGGCTAAAAAGCAGTTTGTCGGTAAAAGCTGGCTCGACAGCTTAATTCACCTTCCTTTAGTACTTCCTCCTGTCGTTATTGGTTATTTACTCCTCATTTCAATGGGACGCCAAGGCTTTATTGGCCAATGGTTATATGAGTATTTCGGATTGGTCTTCTCTTTTAGCTGGAAAGGGGCTGTACTTGCGTGCGTGATCGTTGCTTTACCTTTGATGGTTCGCTCAATTCGCCTCAGCTTAGAGAATGTGGATCCTAAACTTGAGCAAGCAGCCGCGACCCTTGGTGCCTCTCCGCTTAAAATATTCTTTACCATCACAATACCGCTGACAATTCCAGGAATCATCACAGGGACGATGCTTTCATTCGCACGTAGCCTCGGGGAGTTCGGAGCAACAATCAGCTTTGTGTCGAATATTCCAGGTGAAACGCAGACAATTCCTTTAGCTATGTTCACCTTCATTGAAACTCCGGGCGCAGAGCTTGAAACGATGCGTTTATGCATCATATCCATTGTCATTGCCTTAGCCTCATTACTTAGTTCAGAAGTCCTGACTCGTCATTGTGCGAAGAGATTGGGGACACAGCGATGAGTGATATTCGAATTCAGTTTAAGCAAACATTAGGCGAGCAGAAGTTTGACATCGATGTGTCGGTGCCAGAAAAAGGCATTACCGCTATTTTTGGTCGCTCCGGAGCAGGTAAAACTTCACTTATCGACGTGATTGCAGGCTTGAGAACACCTGATGAAGGTGAGATTACTGTTTCAGGCAAACCTCTTTATAGCTCGCAATCAAAAATAAACGTTTCTGCCCATAAACGCCGCGTAGGTTACGTTTTTCAGGAATCGAGGTTATTCCCGCACTATCGGGTCAAAGGTAATCTTTTGTATGGTGTGCGTGAATTGGATCAAAAGCATTTTGACAAGGTAATCAAATTACTGGCTCTAGAACCTCTTCTTAAACGATACCCGATACAGCTCTCTGGGGGAGAGAAACAACGCGTAGCAATCGGTCGAGCACTACTTTCTAAACCAGATATACTTTTGATGGATGAGCCACTGGCATCGCTAGATATTCCACGCAAGCGCGAAGTATTGCCATTTTTAGAGCAGCTTGCCAGTGAGATTGAAACTCCCATCATTTATGTTTCGCATAGCCTCAATGAGGTCGTACGCTTGGCAAACCACATTGTTGTTATCGATGATGGCAAAGTGGTAACTTCAGGTAGCCTAGAAGATGTTTGGTCATCTAGAGCTATGAGGCCATGGCAATCCTTCTCGGACCAAAGCTCGTTGTTTGAAGCGACGGTAGTTCACCACAACACAAACTATGCGCTGTCTAAAGTGAAATTGGCGGATAATGTGTGTATTTGGGTGCAGCGTTTAGAAATTGCGCCAGAAGCGAAAGTGAGACTACAGGTAAGAGCGAGTGACGTGTCGATCGCCTTGGATAAGCCTGAAAAGAGTTCAATTCGGAATATTCTCCAAGCGAAGATTGCTCAAATCCAAAACCATTCTCAAGGTACAAATCGACAGAGCGTATCGGTTAAATTAGAACTCAGCGCAAACTGCTATTTATGGGCGACGATCACCGCTTGGGCTAAGGACGAGCTAGAACTCCAAGAAGGGATGGAAGTCTATGCACAAATCAAAGGGGTAAGTATAACCCAAAGAGATGTGGTATTGAGCCATTAAAAAAACGCCGCATATTGCGGCGCTGATTCACTGTGGTTTATTTGACGAATACGTCAGTGAAGTCACGTTTAAGGACGGGGTCGCGACGCGCTTTCTTAATCTGCTTCACCATATCTTTGACACAGTTGTGAAGAACTTGGTCTAGCAGCTCCGCACGGTATTCTTCTTTCTGTTCATCGGTCATGTCTTTAGGCAGGTTAAGGGTAGGGAACTCTTCCATAACATTAAGGCCTGCGAACGCCTGACTCACCGAGATCAAAGCATGAAACTGCTCAAAGCTATCGAGAACATTTTGAGCACTTTTTGGTAACTCATCCCAAGCTTCTCGAACCGCTTCTTCAGACACTTCATGAATTGATGTCACCATTAAGTGCATTGCCTCAGGGACTTCGTCGAATTCGATCACTTGGCGAAGTTCTGCTGAAACCGTAGAAAGATCTACTTTGGGTTGTTCTGTTTGATTTTCGTCAGACATTAGGACTATCTCATAAATTATACGTATAAAGCGGAGTTATCCTAAAAAATCCTCATTAAATGTCAACCTTAGTGGAGGATTTGATGTACTTGGAGTATTCTTTTCTATAACCAGCTGATTTTACGGCGAGTTTACAGACAAAAAGGTAGCAGAATTGGAACTATCGGGATCATCCATGAAAATACTGTTGGTCGACGATGTGCAAATGGAGCGCATGCAGTTGGCTATACGTCTAAAACAGCTTGGGCATACTGTCGAAATGGCAGCGTCAGGGGAACAAGCGTTGGCATTGTATCCAACCTTCGAACCTGAACTCATATTACTTGATATTTCAATGCCTGAGATGGATGGCTTTGAAGTCTCTCAACGCATTCGCTCTATGTACACGGAGTGGATACCGATTATTTTCTTGAGTAGCCACGATGAGCCTGCAATGATCGCCAATGCAATCGACGCCGGTGGAGATGATTACCTGACAAAACCTGTCGACAAGTTGGTTCTCGCCTCAAAGCTCATCGCGATGCAGCGCATTGCTTTTATGCGACGTGAACTCAATCAGAAAACATCAGAGCTAGCAAAAGCGAATCAAGAGCTGGAAAAACTGGCCAGTGAAGACGGTCTGACCAAGGTGAAAAACCGCCGTTACATTGATGATAAACTGCGTGAAATGATCGCTAATCACGGCCGTCATAATCTGCCTCTGAGCATAATCTTAATTGATGTCGATCACTTCAAGTTGTTTAATGATAACTACGGTCATATAGAAGGTGATAAGTGCTTAGTCGAGATTGCCCAGGCTTTAGCCTCTCTCTTTTCACGTAGTGGCGAGATTGTTGGGCGTTACGGGGGGGAGGAATTCGTGATTGTGCTGGGGCATACAAATGCTGAGCACGCCCGGAAGCACGCTATGCGTATTCATTCCACTCTAGAAAAACTGGCAATTAGACACGGCCATAGCTCGGTGTCCGATTTCGTTACAGTGTCACAAGGGGTTTGCAGCATCACACCGACCGGAAGAGAGACATCCGACGATTTGTATTCTAAAGCGGATCAAGGTTTGTATCAGTCAAAGAGTGATGGAAGAAACCGATTTAGTTATATTGAATAATGCTTCGAGACAAGAGAAACAAAACAGGTTCAGCAATCGCTGAACCTGTTTTCTATTGTTCATCGTTATTCACGCTGCTTCTATACGGTTTCTACCTGCACGCTTCGCTTTATATAAGGCTTCGTCAGCGCTTTTCATCACTTCGCTGACGCTTTCTGCGTCGCTATGATCTGCCACCCCTATACTAATTGTGACGTTCACGTGATCATGCGAGCTGGATTTTTTACGCTTTTTGACACCTGTTTTGTCGTTTTTGGGCCTAGATTTCTCATTCCTGACTACCATTTCATAATCTTCTATCGAAGCCCGTAGGAGTTCTAAGTGTTCCAAACTTTCATCGACGTTTTTATTTTTAAATAATACGGTAAATTCTTCACCACCATAGCGATATACCTTAGCACGACCGCCCACTTGCTTCATTCTACTCGCAACAAGCTTGAGTACATCATCGCCCGTTTCATGACCATAGGTATCATTAAAAGATTTGAAGTGATCAATATCGAGCATAGCAATGGTGTAACGTTTCCCTAAATGACGTAAGTCAGACTCCAAGGCTAGACGGCCAGGTATATCCGTGAGCCTGTCTTTGAAAGCTAGCTCGTAACTTGCTGAAAACATGTAGATTAGCAATAGAAACCCGGAAAGGGTAAACATAGTACTGGATACATATTTTACGTGGAAGAAAATAAAAGTTGCCGCATTGAGGGTGATGGCGGAATAAACGACAACATCGATAATACGGTTCAATTTTAGGACGAAAATCGCACTCAGTAGAACTGCCCCCAAAGAGTACAAAACCAGTATCAATGGGAGCCTTGATATACTGGGTTCAGAGTATAGATAGGTATCTTGAAAGCTTTGGAAACCGCCCTCATACAAATAAGTGAGAACCAGATAACACCAGAGCGCAATAAGTGACAGCGTCACTATATACAGCAAAAAGGATTTGCTTAATACGCTTCTTTCCTTGTAGGGATAGACCAAGGCACATGCAATAGGGACGACAAAGGAGAGCAGGGAGAGCTCAAGTAAAGTCGAACCGGTTGAAAGTGAGCTCTGTAAATGTTCTTGTATGTACCAGTATACAATCAGCATTGTGACTGCGACCATAGCAATCCGAGACTGTTTAAAGGCATGGCCTAGGCCAATAACACTTAAGAACAAAAAGTAAGGGAGGTTAGAAGTAATGCTAAAATTGGCCTGAGTGAGAACAATGACGCTATTCATACCCAAACCTATCATCGCTAACAGCAGTACTGGAAACGTTAAACGAAACCAATTTGTTGTTACCAAAGAAAACGACATTTACTTAGCCTTTGCTTTATTCATTAACTTCTTAATATACGACTCTTAGAATACTTTGATTTAATGATTTTCCAAGCTTTTTACTAAACTAATGAATGAAAAGTGAGTGTTAGTATGAACATTAGCCAAAAAGTGAGGGCAAAGCATCCGCAAAACAGAATTGTGTTTTATAGTTAACTGATACTCATAAGAAAAGTGAGAATCTTAAAGGAGTTAAGGTTTATGCAAATTAGTGTTGATGTTCACAACTACATGGAAACACTGGTAGGACAGGTTTTAGCCGACAGTCAGTATACTGACAGGTTTGATCATGAACAACTCGCAGATTTGGCTTGTTTGGCATTAAGTCAACTAAGACCCGTATACATTAGACATGATATCGACTTTTTGTCTGCATTGTCTGAAGAACGGTTAGTCGTACTAAAGAAGTATTCTGAGACCGCGGTAGAAGCAGCACTGACCATGATAGTTGACGATAGACGCAGAAATCGTAAAGATGAAGTACCAATCATGTTCAGTAAACCGCGATTCGATGACGATACCGAACTCGAATGGTTTGAAAAACCTCTGATCGTAAATAACCAAGATGCCTAAAGGAGTGATTAGGTGGGACTATTTTCTCGTTTGTTTGGTGGTGTTGAAAAAGCCAAAACTATAGTTGAACCAGTGGAATACAAAGGTTTCTTGATTTATCAAGAATCGCTACCTGAAGGCGGCCAATATCGAATTGCCGGCCGAATTACAAAAGAATTAGAAGGGCAAATCAAAGAGCACAGATTCATACGCTCAGACGTTCTTGCGTCACAAGCAGACGCCAATGAGTTTATGTTAAAAAAAGCACAAATGTTCATTGATCAGATGGGAGACACTATTTTTAGTTAGTCTTTTGCAATGTTGATGGACGTCATAAATATGGGAGCCATTAGCCGTTATGCTGATGGCTCTTTTATTATGTGTATTTGCCTCTATTTGTCTGATTTAACAATCATTCAAGCCAACTGGTTCGACCTCTCATTTTGAAGTGAAAGCGTCGTTTCATTATCACGTAATACTCGAAGTGCTTCATTACCAAAGGTTATATGTAATGATATTTTGTATTTTTGTTACAAATTGCTTGAAGTTAATGAATCCGTTAGATAAAAACAATTAATCATTGTAGCCAGTAGTCAAGGAATAACTATGCAGATTGGTGTGCCAAAAGAAATACTCGCGGGAGAAACGCGAGTGGCAGCCTCGCCCAAGTCGGTTGAGCAGCTGTTGAAATTAGGATTCGATGTCAATGTCGAATCCAGTGCAGGAGAACTTGCCAGTTTCGATGATCCCGCATTTGAATCATCAGGGGCAAAGATTGTCACCACGGAAGAGGTGTGGCAGTCAGACCTTATTCTTAAAGTCAATGCACCAAGCGATGAAGAAATTGACCTTATCCAAGAAGGAACAACACTCGTTAGCTTTATTTGGCCAGCTCAAAATCCAGAGTTAATGGAAAAACTGTCGAGTAAGAAGATTAACGTGATGGCGATGGATTCAGTGCCAAGAATCTCAAGGGCTCAAGCGTTAGATGCATTGTCTTCAATGGCTAATATTGCTGGTTATCGTGCGGTAGTAGAAGCAGCTCATGAATTTGGTCGATTCTTCACAGGCCAGATAACCGCCGCTGGTAAGGTACCGCCTGCAAAAGTACTTGTTGCTGGAGCAGGGGTAGCAGGTCTTGCGGCTATCGGCGCGGCAGGGAGTTTAGGCGCCATTGTGCGTGCCTTTGATGTTCGTCCGGAAGTGAAAGAGCAAGTTCAATCAATGGGAGCGGAATTCCTAGAAGTTGATTTCAAAGAAGACTCTGGCGCGGGAGATGGCTACGCGAAAGAAATGTCCGAGGAATTTAACAAAAAAGCGGAAGAGCTGTACGCTGAACAAGCGAAAGATGTTGATATCATCATCACCACGGCACTTATACCTGGGCGACCAGCACCTAAGCTCATTACAAAAGACATGGTCGATAGTATGAAAGCGGGCAGTGTTATCGTCGATTTAGCGGCCGCAAATGGTGGCAACTGTGAATACACCCAAGCTGATAAAGTCATCACAACCGCGAATGGTGTTAAAGTTGTTGGCTACACTGATATGGTAGGTCGTCTCCCGACTCAATCATCTCAACTTTATGCCACCAACTTGGTCAATCTACTTAAACTTCTCAGTAAAGAAAAAGACGGAAATATTGATATCGACTTTGAAGATGTCGTATTACGCGGTGTGACGGTTGTTAAAGAAGGTGAAGTTACTTGGCCTGCACCACCAATTAAAGTGTCTGTTCAACCAGAGCAAAAGCCGGTCGAGCCAGTCAAAGTTGCAGAAAAAGTGGAACAGCCCGTTTCTCCAATCAAGAAACTTGCGGCACTGGCAATCGGTGTAGGCGGTTTTGCCTGGATCGCCTCTGTTGCTCCTCCCGCTTTTCTCTCTCACTTCACAGTCTTCGTTTTAGCTTGTGTTGTTGGCTACTACGTTGTCTGGAATGTGACACATGCACTTCACACTCCCTTAATGTCAGTGACTAATGCGATTTCAGGCATCATTGTCGTCGGTGCTTTGTTACAGATTGGTCAGGGAAATGGCGTGGTCTCTTTCTTAGCATTTATTGCCGTTTTGATAGCAAGTATCAACATATTTGGCGGCTTTACCGTCACGAAACGTATGCTTGAAATGTTCCGTAAAGATTAAGGAGTAACGAGAATGTCTGCAGGACTAGTACAAGCAGCTTATATTGTTGCTGCATTATTCTTCATTCTGAGCCTTGCTGGTTTATCTAAGCAAGAATCAGCAAAATCAGGTAACTACTACGGTATTGCCGGTATGACGATCGCTTTGATCGCAACGATCTTCGGCCCTGAGTCACAAGGCTTTATTTGGATCATTATCGCTATGGCTATTGGTGGCACTATCGGTATCCATTACGCCAAGAAAGTGGAAATGACGGAAATGCCAGAGCTTGTTGCAATTCTGCACAGCTTTGTTGGTATGGCGGCAGTATTGGTGGGTTACAATAGCTATCTCGACGCTCCTGAAGCGGCGACGCATGCCGAACATGTTATTCATTTAGTGGAAGTCTTCCTCGGTGTCTTTATTGGTGCGGTGACCTTTACCGGTTCAGTGGTCGCATTTGGTAAGCTTCGTGGTATTGTTTCGTCTTCACCTTTAAACCTGCCTCACAAGCACAAGATGAATCTCGCTGCGGTGGTTGTTTCAACATTGCTGATGCTGCATTTCGTCAATGCTGATGGCAGCATGTTTGCGCTTATCGTGATGACACTGATTGCTTTCGCGTTTGGCTATCATCTTGTCGCGTCAATTGGTGGTGCGGATATGCCGGTTGTTGTATCCATGCTTAACTCATATTCTGGTTGGGCTGCAGCTGCTGCAGGTTTCATGCTTGCCAATGACCTTCTCATTGTCACTGGCGCGTTGGTCGGTTCTTCAGGCGCTATCCTTTCCTACATAATGTGTAAAGCAATGAACCGTTCTTTTGTCAGTGTGATCGCCGGTGGTTTTGGTCAAGAAATCTCTGTGAGTGCAGATGTTGAGTATGGAGACCATCGCGAATCTACAGCCGATGAAATCGCAGAAATGCTAAAGAACTCAAAATCAGTGATCATTACTCCTGGGTACGGTATGGCCGTCGCACAAGCACAGTACCCTGTGCATGAAATTACTGAAAAGTTAAGAGCTAAGGGAATAGAAGTACGCTTTGGTATTCACCCTGTGGCGGGTCGATTGCCAGGCCACATGAACGTACTACTGGCTGAGGCCAAGGTACCGTACGATATTGTTCTAGAAATGGACGAGATTAACGACGATTTTGAAGAAACCGATACCGTTTTGGTTATTGGAGCCAATGATACTGTTAACCCCGCAGCACAAGAAGACCCAAACAGCCCAATCGCGGGCATGCCGGTTCTAGAAGTTTGGAATGCGAAAAACGTCGTCGTATTCAAACGATCAATGAACACTGGCTATGCAGGTGTGCAAAACCCATTGTTCTTTAAAGACAATACGCAAATGCTGTTCGGTGATGCGAAGGAGAGTGTAGACGCCATTTCCAAAGCTCTGTAACATGACATAACTAACTAAGAAGCCAGCAACTGCTGGCTTCTTTTGTTTTATGACTAGCATTATTGACACCAATATTACATTTGAAATTCATATTTTTGCGATAATGCTTTACTCTAAATCTAACCTACTGATTTATAGATTTTTTGCATTGATTAAAACGGCTTTCAATATATTCACAGTATGCACAGCAGCGCTGAGCTTTAGCGTCAGCGCTAATTCGCTGCCAGAACGCATCGACCAATTTGTCGATGCGTTTAGTCACGATCAATTCAACGCATCTTACGACATTCGCATCATGCAGTCTGATTATCCGACCCGTTTGATTACACCAGATTCAATGCTCCCTCAAACATCATCGTATCCGCTGAGAGATATTCAGCGTTTATATCAATTGGCACAAAACTGCACTGGCAAGCTGCCGTTAAGCCCGTTGATTACTGAACCACTCGTCTTTACTCGCGCCGTTTGCAAAGGAACAAAACTGAGTGAAAAGTGGTTCGCACGCAGTGGATTGATTCACCCCGGCGGTGGTACCTATGCAAAACGTTATGTTGCTTTGCACCCTGAAAGACAAGGGCAGTTGCAACAGTACATGCATATCAAGGAACGGCCATTAGCACCAAGAGCAACATTGCTTGGCCGTTTACAGAGGATGAATGAAGAAACCATACTCGCTTTGCTTTCAGGCTCTAGTATGTTTCTTGAGCAGGGAGAGTTGTGGTTGCGACAAAATGATAGCTACTTAATTTTTAGCGAAAGCGTTTGGAAACAGAACGCCGACAATGCAGGGTTAAGTGTTCAGCTAAAAAGTGAATCGAATAGCTGTTTCGTTCAAAGAGGCAACCTTTGTTGGGATATAGAAGATCATTCTCAAGTATTGCGAATCAGCATGGTCGTGTTGGTGATTGCCAATATCCTGCTCGTTTTGGGATGGTCTGTTTACCGATGGAATACAAAACGACAAGAGATGAAGAGTCGAATGTTGATTCTTCAGATACTTACACATGAACTTAGGACCCCGATCGCGAGTCTATCACTAACAGTAGAGGGATTTCGTCGGGAATTCGAGAAGCTGCCGGAATCCGTATATGACGAATTTCGACGTTTGTGTGAAGATTCGCGACGCCTGCGTCAGCTGGCGGAAGCGAGCAAAGATTATTTGCAGTCGGATAATAAACCTTTGGCCACCGAATGGGTGCCCTCCGTCAAAGAATGGCTGGAGTTTAAGGTAGACGAAGAATTTAATGGCAAGATCGAATTAAAGATCAATGAAGACATAGCAGCTAAGCTGAATGTTTATTGGTTAGGAACTTGTATTGATAACCTGATACGCAACGCGACTAAATATGGTGTTGCGCCGATAGTGCTAGATATCAGCACTGATGATAATTTAATTACCGTTAAGGTCATTGACCAAGGTGAGCTAACTCATAAGGATTGGCGACAATTACGTAAGCCATTCGTTAGCAAAGCTGGTCTTGGTTTAGGCTTAACTATCGTTGAATCAATGGTGGGAAGAATGGGGGGTAAAATGACTCTGATCGGTCCACCAACAACGTTTATATTGGAGATACCTTGTGAAACAGACACTGCTTCTTGTTGAAGACGACAAAAACCTGGCCGACGGCCTGTTAGTAAGCCTGGAGCAAGCAGGATATGAGTGTTTTCACGCTGAAACAATTGCTGATGTAGAGCAATATTGGAAGAAAGCGGACCTTGTTATTTTGGACCGACAATTGCCAGATGGCGATTCAGTTGAACACTTGGTCGGATGGAAAGAGACCAAAGATGTCCCTGTCATTTTGTTGACTGCACTTGTCACTGTAAAAGATAAAGTCACAGGCTTGGATGCAGGTGCCAACGACTATCTAACAAAACCATTTGCAGAAGCTGAACTGTTTGCACGCATTCGTGCTCAACTTAGAGCGCCCGAATCTGACACACAGGACGAGAGTAAGGTAAAGACCCAGCATTTAGTGATAGATAAAGCAACACGTGAAGTCTTCTACAAAGAAGAGTCGATTACTTTAACTCGGACTGAATTTGATTTACTTCTATTCTTAGCAAGCAATTTGGGACGCGTATTTACGCGCGATGAATTGCTGGACCATGTGTGGGGCTATAATCATTTTCCAACTACTCGTACCGTAGATACGCATGTTCTTCAGTTACGACAAAAACTTTCTGGATTGGAAATCGAAACGCTTCGTGGCGTTGGCTACAAAATGAAGGCCTAATGAAAGTTAAAGCGTTAGTTTTAGGCGTGCTAATGAGCACGCCTGTCTTTGCTGCCAATCCTCCTTGGTTTGAGAGCAATTCGCCGCTGACTCAAGCGCACCGTTATCTTCTCAATGACGACTTGCCTGCGATGTTTTCATCGATAGTCGAAGTGTGGCAACAGGATAAGAGCCAAGCGATATCACCACACCTCAATGAGTTGTTTCAACAATCACTGCAAGTTGATTGTGGAAAGGGGCTAGATTCAAAACCCTTTCCTGATTGGGTAAAAGGCGTCACGGTTCGTGCCATCGAAACCCAAAGCCCGGGCCGAGATTCCTACCGAGCTTTGGTTGAAGTTGCCTCACGCAAGGATATCACTGATATTTCGCTCACTCGCTGGGTTCAAAAAAGCATTTCTACTGACAATTCCTTCGTGACACTTGCTGAGGGAGAAAATCAGGTTAAGTCTTACGTTAAGCGTTACAACCTAAATAGTAAAATCCCTATGGGCCTATATCGTTTAGACGTCACCGCAAAAGATCAAACATCATGGAGCTCTTGGATTGTATTTGGTGAACCCAAAGCAAAAGTTACAGTTCGCTGGCAATCTAAAGAGCAATGGCGAGTCGATAGAAACGCATTGTTGAATTCTCACTGCCCACTACCAAAACTCGATACGGCGCTTTATGACTATGTCGATGGCCAATACAACAAAGTATGGGGAGCTACCTACGTATCTGATTATCCAACCACATTAGAGCCAAACATTGTTGACCCAGGTAGATACGTTTTAGCCATTTCGATGACCCACCAAAGATGGCAAGGTCCAATAATTGTTGAACAATCCCAAATAATTAGTAAAACATACGACGTTTCTATAGAGGAATAACTAAAGTTAAGACACAATAGGTCGATGTAAACACATGGAAATAGAAAGTTTATATCGATATGAAAAATTCAATAAAAATCCTATCGTTGTCTATTGCGTTAGCTTCCTCAAGTTCATACGCAGCCACTTATGCAGTCGAAGCACGTGGCGATGCAATGGGTGGCGTCGGGGTTGTTTCTGCAAATTTCTTAACCGCTCCCTTTTACAACCCGGCGATCACTGCGATTTATCGGCGCAATGACGATGTTGGCATGCTCATTCCTTCATTCGGCTTAGCTTATAGCGATGAAGACAACATGGTGGATGAGTTGGATCAAGCGGGCAATTTGATCAATGAGTATACGAATGGAAATTATTCAAATACTGATCAAATAGGCCCATTGCTAGAAAAGCTGAATAATGACATCGCCAAACTAGAAATTGGAGGTGTTGTTGCATTCGCTATACCAAATAGTTTTGTGGCAGCCAATGTGTTTGGCAAAGCCTACGCTGAGTCATTTGCGCAAACAGATATCTGGGACCAAGCCGCGTCTGCTTTACCCATTGCCAATGTCAATGACGCAATAAACGCAGAACTGAGTGCAGTCAACGCGGTTGCAATTGGGGTAACTGAAGTAGGTATTTCTTTAGCGAAGTATCAAACTTTCCTCGGCCAGCATATTTCTTTTGGTGTTTCACCTAAAATTCAACGCGTTTATACCTATGTCTACAGTGCCAATCTAAACAACTACGACATTAAAGACGTCCGAGATAATGGTACCGGCGAAACCATGTTCAATATGGACGCTGGTTTTCTTTGGTTCCGCGGTCCTCTACGCGTTGGCGTATCCGCCATGAATTTAGTGTCCCGTGATATTATGACACAAACGCTTCCTGCTCAGACACTGACGTCAAGTATCGACTCGAGCCAATCACGCACAATTTCTGCGACTTCATACGCCTACCAGATGAAACCACAATACACCGTGGGACTTGGCTTGGTTGCAGACTACGCCACACTGAGTGTCGATTACGATATCAATGAAGACGAGCGATATACCAACTTCAAAGACAACACTCAATATGTGAGAGTCGGTGGCGAAATCGATATCATGCGTCAACTTAAGCTGAGGGCAGGGTGGCGAAGAAACCTGGCTTACGATAATTTGGACGACACCATTACAGCGGGTATTGGCTTATCGCCATTGAACCTATTTCAAATGGATATCGGCGCGAGCTATACCAACGAAAACTCAATGGGGGCTTACGTTAACTTCCTAGGAAGTTATTAGAAGCGCTGGCGATAGTAAAGAAATCGTAATATAGTCGGCTCCTAAATAAACAGGAGCCTTTTTTATGTTAGATGATTTTCCCCCTCTGTCCCATCAAGACCAACAGAAAGCCGTTGAAAAGATCCAACAGCTGATGGCACAGGGAGTCAGTACAGCTGAAGCCATAAAAATTGTCGCAGAGGAAATCAGACAGCAGGCCGAGCCTAAAGAGTAAAACATTCATTTTTATAAAAAGAGAGCAAGAGATTGCTCTCTTTTTTTATGTCACCGGCAAAAGATAGGTAGGTAGGTAGTCACTACATATTTCTCAACAAAAAATATCTTGCTGCACTATTCACAAGTACCTGACTTCACTCCCAAAATATTAAATACCCAGCCAATACAACAACTTACAGAAGAACTTTTGACTACAAGAAGCCCTTACTCAGTGCGCTGTGTAATAAAATTACACTTTCTATAATCTAGTCCGTAAGCGCTCACTGTCAGCTAGGGTATTACTCTGTGGTGTTATGCCGTAACAATTGATAATGTATTGTTCTGTCCCATTCCATTATCGGTGCGCCAATTCGTAAACTTGCCGCAATAGGCGATGAGAGTGGCTGAACTTGATGTGTTGGTGAGAGTCTCAAACAATGAGCCAGTTCAAGTATTGTCGATCAAGGCGAGTTACAACGTAACATGCCATGTGGATTTGAAAAGAAAAAATCAGGTAAGTATTGGCCTAATAAACGCATGCGCGCAAAGGTGCGAGCTACAGTTTTGATGGATTATCAAACTGGTTGGCTGCTCTGTCCTTGCCATTTATCTGATTAAATAAATACTACCAATTAAACTCAACGGTGGTTGATTCAATAATCGTGTCGTTAGCGTATCTTTTGAGAGGATGAGCAATCGAGTTCGGTGTATAAACAGCCTTATATTGGGCAAGCTTTTTCTTCAGTGGAACGTAAACTTGCTGGCCTTCAACGTACATAGGCCGAAAACCCAGCAACAAGTTAAGCTCGTAAGACAAAGCATATTTCCCGTTAACCAAAGGAGTAATCGCGAGCCAGGAATCACAATTCACTTTCGTACGTGAAATTTTTGCTAGCTCAACTTGACTCAATCCAACATAAACTCCGTTGTTTTCGCAGAGTTTAAAACGCATTTCAATCGGTTCGACATCGACATCGACATTGACGACTACCGTTCTGTCTCTTTCACCTTCTCGACTATACACAAACGTTACATGCTTCTTTTCCGGATTGAGTTCACCAATAACATGTTCAAACATAGTGTTTTCTAAAAATGGCGTCGGTTGAATGTTCGCAGGGAGAGTACAGCCGGAGAGTGTCAATAGAGATAAGGTTAAGGCAAGTGGTCTCATTGGGTAAGAAGGAAAGAATGAGTGAAACACATTGCATTGTCGCACAAGGTGTATACTCTTTACTAGCACCAGCCAGTCAAAAGTTAGTAACGACCATCATACCTCTTGAGCGTACAAACTTCCGACATCACAAACAAGTAAAGCATAATTACTATAGGTCCAGTTGCTAGATTCCACCATTGATTACCGACAAATATAGTAGAGGCGGGCCAATTTAAATTGATCACACCGATGGCACACAACCACCCTGAAATTAGGCCGACAAGAAAAATAATAAAGCTCGGCAGAATCAAACCGCAGGCTAGCGTTGCTGAAAGACGCTCACTTCTGACCAATGAAAAAACCAACCACGGAATGGTCAACATCAATAGTTCTAAGACAGCAACCATGGGATATCTCCTAACCCTTAAACATTAGCAGTGTAGTAAAACTAAATGATGGGATTGTAAATAAAGATACGTTTCTTGAATGTGAGACAGGTGAGTGCCAGAGAGCGATACCATTGGCATCAATCGTCATTGAGTGAAAAATTAGTTCAAAGGGGCATTACCTTCTGTTTCCAAAACATCAGCGCCTGATTTTGTTCACTAAACTATGCCGAATTTCGGAACTCAAAAGTAAACGGAAACAGGGCAAATACTTAGATAACGCATCCCGAAAACATAAATAATACCAATAAATTTCAATATCCATATGTTTGTTACCTAATTATTTTCCGATTGGTATCTCATTATTTATTTTTAATTAATAATTTTTTCTATCGCAATTTCCTTAATTAGGCCCTTAAATACTATTAAAATGTAGATTCTCACACGCGTTAATAAATAAAGATTCTCACACGCGTTAATAAATAAAAAGGTGTGAAGCCATGAATAAACCAACGTCACTACAACGCCAATCGATTGATGTTCAGTTCTTACAAGAGTTGATCGATCGCACCCATTTAGAACTGAAAATATCTTCGCTTGATGAACTGCGCTACCAGTCAATAGCTTTCGACGATAGTTCGATGATGAAATGGCTCAATAGCCATCATGTATCCCGTTCTTTAAAACGAAATTTTTTTATTAATGTTAAGCGTTTCAAAGAACAGTCGGATCTCGGTATATTCATTGGTGTTTATGATAGTCGCATCAAGAGATTACACCCACTGTTGCTGGAGCCGAGAACGGAAGGTTCAGCCCACGAAAATACCGATAGATTAATGTCGATGGTCACTTACATCGCCTTGTATTTTCTCTCGACGTATCCAAATAGTGCAGGTGTATACATCGTCGATCCACCCGAAGCATTTCTATCAAACTATGGCCTCTATGGATACAAAGTGTTGGACTACGGGTATGAGCAAGATACGCCAGTGATGTTCGGCACATTTGATAGCCTTTACGAACGTCAACAAGACGTACTGTTCGAGATGCTACTTGACCATGAGCTGGACTTATTGGCTTCTAGCCCAGCACCGCAAACAGACAAACCAAAGCTACGTTCGGCAACACGGACAGGCTTAACCTTTGGCCCGCTCAGCAAAGCTAACTCATCATGAAATGGTAGTTACCGCGGACAGACTATGGATTTTAATCAACACAATAGCTCAACATAAGACAGAGTTCATTAATAGTTCTTGTGTAAAAGCGGATAAATAATTCTTATTAATAGGTCGAATGAACGAAGCCCTCCTATGGTTTAATTTGGCATCCTACATAAGGAGGCAATAATGGAAGCAACGATAAACAGAGAAGTACTTGAGACCGTATCATTTCTTCAGCAAATCATGGACAAAGCCCAAATGGGCGTATTGGTGACGGCACTCGACCACAATGATTATGAAGAGATCGTCAATCACGAACCCTGTGTTTTGAATTGGTTAGACTATTATCCGATGATATGTCCAACTACAAGCACACTTCATATGGGGCTGAAGGTAATTAATAACGAAGATTTCCAAGGTGCGGTGCTCGGCATTTACGATGCTCTTACAGAGCAGTTTCATGTGATTTTACTCGAGCAGTTGGCCCTCAGTGTCCATGAGCAACAACTCCAACACCGATTGGTCTCTTTAGTCTCCATTGCCTCCGTCTACTTTATGTCACTCTATCCCAACCATTCTGGTGTGCATATTGTCGAGCCATTTGAAAGCTTGATTCCGTATTATGAAGATTTTGGTTTTTATAAAACCGACGCTGATGCCAGTACCATGTACGCCACATTTGAAGAGTTGTTTGAATGTCAGCAAGATTTGTTCTTCAGCACATCTGTGCAAAATGCTTGCTAGCGGGGACGCAAAGATGATGAAGTATACTCGAAAGAAACGCATGAAGGTGAAAGCCAAACGACCGTCGAAGCACCAAGTCAGGCAAGTCCTTCTCAAAACAGCCTGTGTATTACTGCAAGATGAGCGTTACAAAGTGCCGATAGAAGAAAGCGAAGCATTTGAGCGCTTAAGCGAGGGCTAATCTGAATAGGAGTGTCCAAGAATGGTTTTATTTTCTCAAAAAGGTAGGGACCACAAGTAAAATAATGCAGAGGGCGTACAGTAACGGTAACAGTGAGACTGACCAATACTACCAATGACCTGACATCGACCTATCCCGATCTTTTGGTCATCTCATCATAGAACCTGTAACATTTAAATATTTACTTTTTTGATTAGTGCGCTTACTCCAGAATACGAAAAATGAGGATAGCGTGCTCGCATAGCGGTACCGAGGCGTAGGGCCGTTTATTAAAATATAAATAACAATTAATAAGATTACCAAAGCATTTAAAAACATAAAAATATTATCACCTTACTGATGATTTATTAAATATAGGTGATAACTATGCCTGTTAAATCAAGAAATCTAGAAAAAAACTTTCTCACTCTCCTAACTTTTTATTTTTTTGTAGGATGTAATAGTGAAGGAGAAAATATCTCCTCTAACCCACCATTAAATGATATTAATCATCCATCGATAGAAACAGAAACGAACACTAGTATTGAGCTTCAATATCGTAAATTCATCTCAAATAATGAACAGTATTTTGAAATAGGCAAGGGCGTTTCTTCTGCATACGGTGTCCCATTCGACTCGGTAGAGTTCATTGATGGAAAGCCAAAGAAAACACCACTAACGAATTCTTCAGCAATCGGTTTGTATATCAACTACCTAGTAAATAAGATTAAAAATGGCGATGAAAGCTCAATAGTAAAACTTAGGAAGGTAATGAAACAATTAAAGAGTGCACCAAAATGGGAAGGGCTTTTTTACTGGTTTTATAAGCTTGATGATGGTGCTCTCAAAGTTTTCGGCAGTTATGATTCTGACTATATTGTCTCTGCAGTAGACAATGGAAACATTTTTATGTCTCTCGCTACCTTAATTGGAGCTTTATCTGACAGCCGTGATCCGCAGTTAATCGCCATTGTGTATGATGCCGAAAGTATTGTGACTGATAGTTTTAGGGGTTGGAATCGGCTGTTTGACCCTGCTAGAGGGCTGATACGAGCAGGTTATAATACCAATACGAAAGCTTGGTTAAACTATTATTTAGATCGTAAAGTTTCTGAAAGTCGAAGCGCCGTTTTATTTGCTGTCCTCCATGGCTATGTTCCTTCACATGCGTTTACAAACATGGAGTTGAATTCGATAATATACACATTATCCTCCGGAGAGCAATATGAGACAATTCTTTCTTGGTATGGCAGCTTTTTCGAACTATTGGTTCCGACTCTATGGATAGATGAAAAAGAGCTAATGTCTAAAGAATTTTATAATAAATATGAAAATTTCATTCGTATACATAAAGGTTATTCAGATAAATATGGCGTTGGTTTTCTCGGTGAAATGTATGGTAGTGATGGTATTTACTATAATGATGGGCATAGTTTAACATCAGAGTCATCTAAATTATATAATAATCGTTTAGTGGATAGTAGAGCAGGTGCTATATATACACTAGCTTCTTACTATGATTTAGATAATGATTATGTGACCAGAAAAATATTAAATATCAAAAATAACCATCCTGATGTTGTTACTGATTACGGTTGGTTAGATGCTGTGTACTATGATGGTGATGTCTCAACAAAGATGACCGGTTATCATCAAGGTATAATTGTTAACTCAATATATCATCATGACACAAGGAAGTATTTCTCGAATTACTTAAGGGACAGAAACTTATACGGGTTCTTGGAATCTCTCTATAGTTCAGGTTTTAGTGTAGACTATCAGCACCGATCTTCTGAGGTAGTTGATTTATAGAGGCATTTGAGCTGTCTTGGTTGCTAACTGTTACGCTTGGTTATGTGCAGCTGTACTGTGTTAACGAACAGAACACCAAATTAGCAGAAGCTAGCCTATTGCTCCTAGGGTGTGGCGTAGAGCATAACTGCTCTCAGCGCTTATACAGCTTACCTAAGTTAGTAAAGTACTTCAGGTCTACGTATCGCTGTGTTAAAAAACTAATTTTAAGCCACCTGCACGCACTTTTATAACTAAAATGTAATTTATTAGGGGCTTTATTGTGAGATAGGAACGTTTGCGACTAATGGAACGGCTTAGACATATCAATAATCGAATCTACTTGCGCAGCCTTCAGGGAGTGATAGTGGCACTGATAGGCCCATTAGTCTGGTTGTCTATAGATTATATTAACCACGTAGTGTTGAACAGCTTAGTCTCACAAGAACTATTACTCGTCTTATATCTAACTATCGGGACTTTGGTAGTGTTCCCGAGCTTCGGTGCTTATTTAGGCTATCGTGAAACTCAGGCACACCAGCGTGCTCTCATTGATCCTCTAACTAATCTCTATAATGTTAGATATTTTCGCCAACGCCTTGATGAATTGATCGCTGAGCATGCGCGTAAACGGAGCAGCTTATATATCGCCATATTTGATATAGACCATTTCAAGACAGTCAATGACACATATGGCCACAGTGCTGGTGATAAAGTGTTGGAAGTGCTTGCGTTACAAGTCAAACAAAGTCTACGCAAGTATGATTGCCTTGCTCGAGTAGGAGGTGAAGAATTTGCAATTTTGTATTCTACCGCCCAACCATTTGATATTGTCAATGCGGCTGAACGGATTCGTAATGAAGTAGAGCAGCTTGAGGTTCCGATAGACAAAACCCGTTCTATACGCATTACTATTTCGCTCGGGCTCACTAGTTACAGAAAGAGCGACTCTAAAGATAGCTTCTATGCTCGAGCTGATAAAGTTATGTATCAAGCAAAAGTCGCTGGCAGAAATCAGGTTAAGTTTGATCTTGATCTATAGAGCTATCTTTACGTAGAAGCGAAAAACGGCATGATGAAATCATCAGATGATGAGAACAAACACATCATCAGTTATCTGGCCGAACACCCTAAAGCCGGTGTCCTTATGCAGGGTACTGGGGGCGTTCGTAAGCTGAGGTGGGCGAAAGAAGGCGGGGGCAAAAGTGGAGGTGTGAAAGTGATCTATTACTACCACAGCGAAGATATTCCTCTGTTTATGCCTTCATTATTTGGTAAAAATGAAAAAGCCAACCTATCTAAAGCCGAATGTAATGTGCTCAGTAAATTAACGACCATACTCGCAGACAGTTACCGGAGGCAATCATGACTAATGCATTTGAAAGTATCCAGCAAGGTCTTATGGAAGCCATTGAGTTTGCTGAGGGTGAGACCAAAGGGGCAACCGTCCACAAGTTTTCCTCTGTTGACGTTAAAGCAGTCCGTCATAGCGTGGCCATGACGCAAGCAGAGTTTGCCTCAACGTTTGGGATCAGCTTAGGCACATTACGTCATTGGGAACGTGGTGACAGAGCGCCGAGAGGTCCTGCCTTAGTGTTGCTCAATGTGCTGGCTAAAGATCCTCAAGCCGTGATCCGAGCCCTGGCATAAGCCAATACGTTGTTAATAGAGAAACCAGCCCAACCAGGCTGTTTTTTTATGAGCGAGAGTCGGGGAGTGATGATTGGCTCTCAACGCATTTTAGACTTCGACTTCGTCGGCACCCAAGGCGCGGGTTTGCGACGGTGGCCGCCACCTGAAAACGGCATCAGATTTTCCTTAGGCGGATAATACTTCGGATATTCGATGTGACCGTGTAACTCAACAAGTTGGCGGTGTTCATCACGCCAGTGTCACGCCAGTGAGCATAGGATAACAGCTCTTTGGGACTGAACTCACGACGTTCGGGCGTAATGAGTGTCGCACGTTGTTCTTGGATGCGAAATCCGTCCCAACGTTTTGACGATAAAAAATGCGTCATCAACGGACCACATCCGTGTTTAAGCAAACTGAGTAAGCGCGTGACAAGACGTAAACGGTTATTTATCGACTAATAAAGCGTGTTTTTGGAACGAATACAGAATGTTATCAAACTCAGAAATGTCTGTTTTCACCAAAAACCAAGCCGTTGATAAACCGAGTAAAACCTCATATGTTAGTGCGTATTATGTACGTTATGTTAAATACAAAACTGCAAATAGAAAGCACTCTTGCACAAGTGCTTTCTTCGACTCTCTATTGGCTTAGTCATTAAACATAATGCTATTTACCATAAAATACCTAATAAACATTTAGTTTAATCAAAGATTAACCTAACTTTTATTAGTTAAGATTCAGCCACCGGCAAGTTTGACTGTATGGCCTTTCTTTTCAAGATGCGCCTTGATCTTATCTCTGGCATCACCTTGGATTTCAATGTTGCCATCTTTGACGGAACCGCCACATCCACAAACTTTCTTTAACTCAGCGGCTAGCAGTTTAAGTGGTGCGTCATCCAGATCCAGTCCCGAGACAATACACACACCTTTACCTTTGCGTCCTTTCGTTTGACGCTGGATACGAACGATCCCGTCACCTTTCGGTCGCTGGACTTTTTCTTCTTCAGGTTTGATGCGACCAACTTCTGTCGAATAAACAAGACTCATGAATAACTACTTCTTCTGTTCGGCTTTTTGTTTGGCCAGCAAGTATGCCTCTATATGCTTCTGGATCGCAAGCTTTCCGCCTTTAATTAGCTTTCCATTGAAGAAACAGTACCAAGAGTTAGGATCGCCAGTGTCATTTTTTATGGTGTAACCGTGAAAGTTCTCTTGAGATGGATTGTTTTCTGCCTGCTTTTTATTTCCCAGCGAGCCAAACTCCTTGGGGTCTATTATTGTGGCAGTATCACAAAACCAATCAATACTCTTTTTTACTGCTGGCATGCTTCCAGATAAAACATGGTTTTTTATCTGTACTTGCCATACATCGGTAGAACTTCCAGCAGTCTTGAGGGTGAAACCTCGATATGTCGCAGCAGCCATAGTCATATTTATTTAGTAATGAGTTAAATTAATAATAATTGTATATCGCCCTTAATCAAGTATATTGGACAAGGATAATATTGTTATAGTGCGCTCAAATGAGAAAAAACATTAGGACAATCACAGATTTAGATACAAAAAATCGATTCATTCAACAGATTACTCAAGCCGTAAACGTTGACATTATGAACTCACTTACAGATGGTCAGTATGCACATAACTCACTGTTAGCATTAACAAAAGATTGGAGTCTCTTTGCGAGCTATTGCCACAAGAAATCGGTCACTGCTCTACCCGCTTCAGCGACCGCAGTCCGATTGTTTATAGAAAGAGAGTCTATACAAAGAAAGTATTCAACATTAAGGCGTTACGTTGTGACAATATCTCTTATCCATAGAATATTAGCAATGAAGGACCCTACAAGCCACTCTAGTGTACAGCAATCATTATCTAAGTTACGAATTGACAAATCTGGTGATGCTCACTCTGCTGTTCCCTTTGAACGAAAGCATCTTGAGCAACTAACAAAGAAACTCGACAACAAATCCTCGATTAGAGTGGTACGTGATATAGCAATTTATCATCTCATGTTCGAGTGTATGCTAAAACGTTCCGAGTTAAAGAAGTTGACCCGAAATGACCTCAAGCTAGATATGGCTGAGTGTAGTGTTTTTGTGGGTGATTCTCATTATGTGCTTTCCGATCATGCTTACCAGTATTTAACCAGATGGCTGAGACACCTCCCACGACAAAACACGTATTTGTTCAGCGCGATTGATAAGCACAATAATATTAGTCTTGAGCCATTGAATGATTCGTCTATTTATAGAATTCTAAGGGCTGCAAGTGACAAGCTTAAGCTGAATGTGAAATTTTCAGGACAATCATTGAGAGTTGGCGCGGTGAAAGAAATGTCTCGTAAAGGGGTGAAAACTATCGATATACAACATTATGGTCGATGGTTAAGTCCTGCGATGCCCTATCAGTACTTAGGAAGCAAGGTCACCGCAGAAGCAGAGATGATGATATTTAAACGTTTTAAACCCTGGGATTAAAGCGAGCTTTTTACGCAATCAGCCAAGAATTCTGAGAACTTTAAGCCATGATTCTCAACCATTTTCGGAAACATTGAAATAGGTGTCATTCCTGGGAAGGTATTGATCTCATTTAAGTAAACGTCCCCTTCAGGAGTCAGGAAAAAGTCGATACGTGACAAGTGACGAAGTTTCATTTGTTTGAACACTTTTTCAGCCGCTTGCTGTATAACGATAAGTTGGTCCTTGGTTAAATCAGTTGCTTCCACGTCTGTTGTTGAATGGCTATCTGCACTGTATTTTTCCTCATACGAGTAAAATGAATCTTCAGGTGCTTTTATCTCACCTGGTGGCGTAACATGCAGTACACCTTGATATTCATATGCTGCGACTTCTAGTTCACGAGGCTTGACCGCTTTTTCAACCAACACTTGATCTGAATAACCAAAGGCATCGTCTATCGCTTGACTAAGTTGCTCTTTTTGCGTCACTTTGTAACAACCAACAGATGACCCCTGCCTTGCCGCTTTGACAAATACACTTCCCCATTCTTCGAATGCCGCTATGCTCTGATCATAAGCTTGTTGGTTGTTTTCAGACAAAAAGATGTATGGCGTATTAGGTATATTGAGCGCATCATACCAAAGCTTTGACGTAATTTTATTGAAGCTGTTTGTGCTCGCTTCAGAACCGCAGCCCAGATAAGGAATGCCAGATAATTCAAGCATCGACTGGATATCCCCCGTTTCTCCCGGAAAACCGTGAATACAAGGCACCACAAAGTCGAGATTGGTTGCTTCCATTTCTGAGTTGAGTGTTCCGGCATTGGTATCCAAGTACACTAATTGGTCACCGTGATACCAACCTTCGGGTTTCATTTCCACTCGAATAACCTCAAATTCTGGGGTAAGTTCAAGTTGAGACTGAACGAAATCTGCTGATACGAGTGACACTTCATGCTCAGCAGCACCGCCACCACAAAGAAGTAAAATTGTTGTAATCGCCATTAAAGATCTTTCCGTGAAATAACAGAGGGATTGGTAAAGCAATCATAATCAAATCTCGGCTCGGATTCATCGTTTTAACCGAATTATGACTGTTTGACGGTTTGATTGGTCGTTAAATATGCATTAAAAAAGGGGCTAATGCCCCTTTTGATTAGAATTAGTTAAGTTTGTTTAATGATGGGAACTCAGAGTTCTTAATCGCATCGATACTTTTAACAAAAGGTTTCATATCCTGTAGCTCACTAGGAAGCTTCGAAATCGCTTTTTTCGCATCAGCTCGAGTGGCGTAGTCTCCATAGAGAACAGTATACCACTTAGTGCCATTTACGACTTTATAGTTCTCCCAAACAGGTTCACCGTCACGCGGTAATTTGCGCGCAAATTGGTCAACCTTAGTTTGACTTCCCACAGCAACCACTTGGATTGTGAAGCCATAACGTGGGTTCGACGCTTTCTGTTTAGCGGTGGGTGGAATAATCGCCACTGCTGGCTTGGCATTCGTGTGAGATTGCATCTTAGTCATTTGCTTCTCAGCCATCGGCCTAACCGTCTTAACCGCTTCTTCCGTGACGCCGTTGGTAACGCCTTGCTCCGAAACAATCGGCTTTTCTATTGCCGCTGTTTTGTAATCTTCACGATAACTTTCAGACGATACGTCGGTGACGTAATCACTCGATACACAAGCTGAAAGCACCACTGATAAGCCAACTATTGCGATTTTTTTCATGAATTCTTCAAATGCCTTTTGTAGAAATTACTGTAAATCATGCCGTTAGATAGCGAGAGAATCAAGCCAACATTTTAATTATATATAAATACACTGTGACCCATGACACAAAGTCGAAGTCATGGCAGGTGATCTGATTAAAACAACACCTAATTATCTCTGAATTCGTTCAAGTGCTTGGTTAATATTAGTCTGAACGCTGAATATCGGAGTTTAAAAATGAACAGTCTGAGCCACTTATTTAAACCAACGTCAGTCGCTGTTGTTGGCGCTTCGATCAGAACGATGCAAGCCGGTAATATCGTGATGAAAAACCTTCTTCAAGGGGGATTTGAAGGCGCAATTATGCCAGTTACGCCTCGCTATAGTTCGGTATGCGGTGTGCTCGCCTACAAGACTATCGAATCACTGCCAATTACACCCGATGTCGCTATTCTATGTACCAACGCCAGCAGAAATCTAGACCTATTCAGACAACTAGCGAAGAAAAAGGTCAAAGCCGTCATTGTTCTTTCTGCCGATATGCATCGGGAAACCAGCGAAGGCTATAGTATCCAAGACGCTTGTCTCGACATTGCACAAAAGTCCAACATACGAATATTGGGGCCAAACAGCCTTGGAATCATGTTACCGTGGGTAAATTTCAACGCCTCATTCTCCCCAATCACGGCACAAAAAGGCAAAATTGCTTTTATTTCCCAGTCAGCAGCTATGTGTACCACCATCCTAGATTGGGCGAACGACAAAAATATTGGTTTTTCAGCCTTTATATCAATTGGAAATGCACATGATATAGATTTTGCAGATTTACTTGATCACTTAAGTAGGGACTCTCACACTGAAGCCATATTGCTTTACGTAGATACCATCAAAGAGGCAAGACGATTTATGTCGGCGGCGAGGGCGGCCTCTCGTAATCGTCGCATTCTCGTTTTGAAAGGTGGAAAAACCTCAGCGGGTAGACGGGCGGCTCAAGCTCATACGGGCGGAGATAACACTCTCGATATTATTTATGATTCCGCCATTCGCCGCACTGGGATGCTACGAGTAAACAACTCGCATGAACTCTTTGCCGCTGTAGAAACACTCACGCATTCGGTTCCACTTCGTGGCGAACGACTTGCCATCATCACCAACGGCGGTGGCCCGGCCATCATGGCGGTGGATACCTTATTGACTCGTGGCGGTAAACTTGCGGTTCTTCCAGATGACGTCATTGATAAAATAAGTCACATCTTGCCTTCTAGTTGGAGCTACAACAACCCCATTGATCTAGTGGGTGATGCAGGGCATCAGCGCTACATAGATACACTTAACATTTTAATGGATAGTGATTGTGCTGATGCCATTCTGATTATGTACAGCCCCTCCGCCATCGCCCACTCTGAACAAACGGCGCTCGCGATCGTCGAGGCAATCAAAGCCCACCCCAGACACAAGCACTTCAACATATTGACTAACTGGTCTGGTGAAATGACAGCCAGACCCGCGCGACACATATTTACTCATGCAGGCATACCGACGTATAGAACTCCGGAAAGCGCTGTTGTCGCTTTTATGCATCTAGTGGAATACCGAAGAAACCAAAAGCAATTGATGGAAACACCAACGACAGCTGAACCCGTTCACGTTGGAGAATTGAAGGAAGCCAAGAAATGGATTGACAGCAAGCTACTGGATATAAATACAGTATCATTGGATACCCATCAAATTGGTCATTTTCTTAAATGTTTTAATTTTAATGTCTTACCAACTTGGATCGCTTCAGATGCCAGTGAGGCCGTTCATGTTGCCGAACAGATAGGGTATCCGGTTGCGGTTAAACTTCGCTCTCCCGATATTGTGCACAAGTCAGACGTACAGGGTGTCATGCTTAACTTACGCAATAGTCAGGAAGTCGCTAGTGCTGCGCAGGCAATACTTGATAGAACCAAATTTTCTTATCCTTCTGCACACGTACACGGCCTCTTGGTTCAAGGCATGGCAAAACTTGCCGGTGGTGAAGAGATCCGCATAAAAGTAAAAACGGATGAAATCTTTGGCCCTGTTATATTGGTCGGCCAAGGAGGCTCAGAATGGGATGAGTCAATCGATGCCGCTGCCGCTCTTCCCCCACTTAATATGACGCTCGCTCGCTATTTGATCGTTAGAGCAATTAAGAGTGGTAAAATACGTCCTCAAAAACTGCCGATGCCGATGGATATTAAAGGGCTATCTGAACTATTAGTAAGGATTTCTCAGATGATTGTGGATTGCCCTCAGGTTCATGAGCTGGATATTCATCCAGTACTCGCGATTGGGGATAGTTTTACGATTCTCGACGCAGATTTGGTGCTTAAGACATATCAAGGAGATGCTCAGAAACGCTTAGCAATTCGCCCTTACCCCGTTGAATATGAGCAAAAAATAAAGTTAAGAGATGGTGATTCTATTTTATTACGCCCTATTCTTCCCGAAGATGAACCAGGCCATGCAGACTTTATAAATAATGTATCGAAAGAAGATCTATATAAGCGCTTCTTTAGTGATGTCGGAGAGTTTAATCATGAGGCGTTGGCTAACCTGACACAAATTGATTACGACCGTGAAATGGCGTTTGTCGCGGTGGCTAATTATGATTCAAACCCCACTATTATCGGTGTATCGCGCGCCTTGATCAATTCAGAAAATACGGATGCTGAATTCGCTATATTGATTCGCTCTGATTTGAAAGGGAAAGGATTAGGTAAGATTTTGATGGATAAAATCATAGAATATTGTCGCCAGAAAGGAACCAAGCAAATATCTGGGATGACAATGCCCACCAACAGGGGAATGTTAATGCTCGCACAGAAGCTCGGCTTTAAGCTGGATGTCAATTTTGAAGATGGCATCGCCGATATGGTGTTACCACTTGGTTAGACGGGCGGATCGTGTTTGATCCACCCGAACAAACTCGATCACTCTTTTAGTGTCCAGTTTTTCTTGAGGTACTTAATGCACCAAGATTTGGCTTCGCCCATCTGGTTTCTTTTCCAAGCCATAATGATGTCCATCTCAAAAGTTTCACTGTCTGAGATTTTGGCTAGTGTTCCTTTATCAATAAGAGGCTGCGCGACGGATAATGGCATGGTGCCTATACCTAAACCGGATTGCAACGCATCAATTTTTGCAGACAAGTTACTAACTGTTAGTCTAGGTTGTTTTTGCAATATGTTGACACTGATAGCAGGTTGCTCTCTTGCGGTATCCGAAATCGCAATAACGCGATATTTAGCTCTAGCTTCTTCGTTAAATGGGCCATTTCGTTGGTGGACATAGTGGTTGGGGGCAGCAACCCAGATCATTTTCAAGGCCCCGATCGTCTCGGACTTTACGTCTAATGGTAAGGTGTCAGGTTTAGCACAAACTAGCAGATCTGCCCTGCCCTCATCGAGTGATTCCCAACAACCCGCTAGGATCTCTTCTTGCAATCGAATACGTGTGGAGCTCACATTCCCAAGGGCATCTACCAGAGAGAAAAAATTCTGAATAGACACAATACCATCATAAGCAAGTGTCATATCGAGTTCCCAACCGTTAGCAAGAACACTGGCATCGTTAACTAGTTTTTCGGTCGCAGACAAGATCACTCGCCCTCTTTCAAGAATAAGCTTCCCTGCTTGTGTAAAACTGGCTTTGTGACCTGAACGGTCAAAGATCATGATATCTAAATCCTGTTCAAGCTTTTGAATCTGATAGCTTAACGATGAAGGTGCACGATCAAGTTCATTAGCCGCTGCCGCGAAGCTTCCTCTGCGATCAATCGCATCTAGGATATGCATCGCTTCTAGTGTTATTGGACTTTGCAATATTATTATTCCTATTAATAAACACCATAAATAAGGTGATTTATATCACATTACAACCAGATAAATGGAACCTTTACAATTGTTAACTTACTGTTCATCTATCTGTATTTTAACGATTTTTTTATAATTAGAATGAAAATCGGTATAAAATCAAACAAACACCAATAATACGAACGATAGTAATTATCATTTAGATCCTATAGAGTGCTTGCCGTTCAAGCATAAGCCCGATTATGGATTTAAAGGTAATTACAACAATGTATAAAAAATCATTATTGTCAGCTTCTATTATACTCGCTCTACTACCAAGTGCGCATGCAGAAGAGTATGCATTATTTGATGAAGTCGTGGTATCCGCAACTCGTACAGAGCAAAATAAAAATGATGTATCTTCTTCCGTTGCGACAATTTCGGAAGACCAAATTGACAACTTGCTGGCCAAAGATGTTAAAGATGCACTTAAGTATGAACCTGGTGTTCAGGCTCAAGGGACTGGGCGATTTGGTATCTCCGGCTTTAACATCCGAGGCATGGAAGAGAGTCGAGTAAAGGTCATGGTTGACGATGTTCAGCAGCCCGTCCCTTATAACTCCGGTGGCGGCACTCAAGCTAAGCATCAAAATACATTTGAAGTCGATACGCTTAAAGCTATCGAAGTGAATAAAGGAGCTTCATCGTCGCTTTATGGTTCTGATGCATTAGGCGGTACCGTACTACTTAGAACGAAGAACCCAAATGATATTCTTACAACAGATGGCAATGAACATCGCTTTGGTATCAAGACTGGTTATACGTCAGCAGATGAGACATTCAAAACAACGGGTACTTGGGCCATGCGCAAAGATCAGTTGGAAACCCTTTTAATGCTTACCTATGCCGATGGAAAAGAAACTAAAAAGCATGGTGATGGTTCAGAAGTCGAAGGTGATGACCGAGGCGCAGCAAACCCTGCTGACAAAGAAATTCAGAACCTACTTGCTAAAGTATATTATCAATTAAGCGAAGAACATCGCGTAGGTTTGGCTCTTGAACACTATGATTTCACTTACAGAGAAACCGATCTAGAAAAGTTATCTTCTACTCCTCCATTCAACTACAGTAATGCATTTAACGACGACAATAATACACGTACACGTGTAACGTTTGAGCATAAGTGGTTGATGAATCATGCCATTGCTGATGAACTTGACTGGTCGGTCTCTTACCAAGATTCTCAGTCAGTTAATGACAATGGGGATACAACTGACAGATATAACCGACGCGTACGTAAACGTGACACACAAGATACGTCTATCCAGTTCAACAGCCAATTTGACAAAGTATTGTCTAGTGAGTCAGCAATTCACCAGCTAACTTACGGCCTAAGTTATATCCATAACGATTTTGAACTAGCTAACACCGACTTTTTCTTGGATTCTGGCACCTCATCTCCAAGTACTAGAGGTACGAGTCCAAACGCTAAATTGACTCAATGGGGAGCATTTCTGCAAGATCACGCCTTTTTCCTTGATGAAAAGTTAGTGATCACTGGCGGTGTTCGATTCGATTCATTTGAATCTGATCCAGAACAAACCGACAGCTATACCAATACTGCTTCTAAGAACAGTGATTCAGCGATGACAGGGAATCTCGGTGCCGTTTATCACCTTACTGACAAATTCTCAACTTTTGCAAAAATAAGTACTGGGTTTAAGGCACCGACTGTTTATGACCTTTATTATCTTTATGATCAAGGCGCAATTGTAGAGCCAAACCCAGATCTTAAAGCGGAAAGCAGTATTTCTTATGAGGTAGGTTTCAGAGGCAATAACGAATTTGCTCAATTTGAACTTGCTACATTCTTCAACGAGTATGATAACTTTATTGAAACCATACAAACTGGTACCAGCGGTAGTAAAACGGTATATACCAACCAAAACTTAGACAAAGTTGAAATATACGGAGCTGAACTTTCTAGTACATTATTGTTGGATAAATCATTCGATTTACCTCAAGGTACCTACAGCAAGTTTTCGGTTGCGTATGCAGAAGGTGAAGACAAAAAGACTGGCAATGCTATTGATAGTGTAGCGCCATTATCAGCGGTATTTGGTGTGGGGTATGATCATCCTGAACGCCACTACGGTGGTTTACTGAATGTCACTATGGTTGACGCCAAAACTGAATGGTCTTCAGAAGACAACGTAGATGCCAATGGTTATACTGTGGTTGATCTAACTGGTTACTACCGCCCTATTAAGGACCTTACATTGCGTGCAGGCTTATTCAATGTACTGGATAAGAAATATCATTTGTATGATGACCTGACAGGAAAAACTTCAGTTTCAAACATGGATTACTACAGTCAACCAGGTCGTAACTGGGGTGTGAGTGTAGATTACCAGTTCTAACAGAACGCAATACACAGCCTATCATTCAAAGCCAGTTTTATACTGGCTTTTTTACATTCAAATCACGGATAAACCAAGGTAAAAACAAAAAAGCCCCCAAATTTGGGAGCTTTTATCGTTCATTCAAAAAAAGATAACCAAAATGTTATGAATGAAACGGTAATTATTTTGAGCTTGTCATCTCTTTCTTGACCATTACAGCTGACGTGACGATGAAAGCGATGATAAGACCTAGCTCCATTGATAACCCCTATTGTTTGCAAAGTTGATAGATTGGACTGATTTTTGAACAGCGACATTCTAACACTTTTAAAATTCAATGATAGCTCTTAACGATATTTTTACGATTTTTAGCGATTAAGATCAAAATCAGTGCGCCTCACCTCATTTTCAACAGAATTCTCAATCAATAGTACTGTTATTTTTGTTAAAAGATTATGCTAACTGTGCTCTACTTCATAGTGACTTTCCCGCCAATAATCTTGTATGCGGGAGCACCTCGAATCATTGCTTCTCTCGCAAACTCTCGCCCACATTCAGGACAATGACACGCCATTTTTGTGTAATCTTCGACAATACGCTCTTTAAAACACTTAACCAGTGCCCCTTTGCCACCCTTTCGGTATTTGAAGAGCTGAGATTTACACTTAGAACAATAAATATCGACGGTTTTACTGGGTTGTTTCTTATTCGGTTTTGCCATGAACCATCTCTAAATCTTCGCTTAGCTTCTCCGGTTTCAGCCAAACCTGACTAAAATCAAACCAACCAAGCGCATTACATTTTGCGTTTTGCAGCGAGCCACATTGGTCTTTACTGATCCCCAACCAACAATGAAACATAGGAATGATCTGCATTTTCTCTACTAGAGATTTTCCTAAGTCTTTTGCTGGGAAAAGGCTATTTTCTTCTGCTTGCCAGACCTCGACAAGGCTAGACCAATATTTAAAGTCTTCAGGCTTACTCAACTGCTCAATATCGCTATAGTTAAGTAGCCAGCCGGCTAAGCCATCCTCGCGATTGTTAGCAATGCCCATCGGTTTGACCCACACATCCACATCATCAATATCAGGTAAAGTGATGTCATACTTAATGAGTTCAACTTCTAAGTTATCTTGCTTCAATAGCGACTCAATACACTTTACCAATGTTGGGAACATTGGGTGTTGTCCGTGGTATGCAATGGTTACTTTTCGGTAGGCAGGCGGCGACGTATAGTGCCCTTGCCTAGTATGGTGATACCAGCCTGGCTTCAGCCCATGGGCAGGTAACACACCTAATTCCACTATCTTTTCCTGAGGAAGCTCCTGATATAAATTCAGGGATCCAAGACGGTGACTAAAGTAATTCGCCCATTCATCAGATTTCGCTAATCCGCTACGACGATTGAGCAACAAATAGGTACAGCCTGGGTCAAGTTCAACGTCATCACTATAGGTATCAGTTTCAGGCTTGATGGGATTGGTCATACTCGGAAATACCATTGATGAATGAATATCGTCAATGACCCAGACTTCTACGCGGTCAATTAAAGGTCTGAAACCGAAATAGCCATCAAAAGCTTGCAAAACAAGCCTTTTGTCATCATTTTGAATCACTTTGTATGGCCCTGTTCCAACAGGGTTTATGTCGTAATCTTCTGCTCTAGAATTCTCTGGCAATAGGACTTTAGCATCAGATTCGGACAATAAAAGCGGTAAGTGGTAGTTATTTTTTCTAAGCGTAACGTCGACAACGCAACGGCCTGGGCTAACCACGTCCTCTATGTGCGAGTACAGGTTTTTGTTCTTTAGTGCAAGTAATGAGTTAACGACCATATCCGTTGTAAGCAGGTCGCCGTTGTGAAAACGTACATTCGGTCTGAGATAGAACCGCCAATGCTTAGGAGAGAGCATTTCCCATGTGTGGGCAAGATCAGGACAGAGCTTCTCACTGTCATCAAGGCGAGTCAGCCCACTAAAGATTTGACGAGCAATATGCTGCTCTGAACGACGAACTGGCTTTTCAGGATTGAGCATGGATAGAGGGCGGTAGTATGGCAATCGTAAGACTTGTTGCCCTTCTAGCTGCTGCACGCCCAGATAACTTTCAACTACTTGCGCAAGTTTCGCAGAATCTTGGTCCAGTACTTTAAGCGCTTGGCCAATTTTCCCTTCTTCAAGATATCGCCTAGCGAGGTTTTCGCTGACATCAGTACGGCTGCGTTTGAAGTTCAGTTGAGAAAGCTTACCTCGCCCCGGAGAAGGATGCCATTCGATCCATCCCTCTTCTTCCATTTTATTGAGTACGATGCGTGCGTTACGTCGAGTACAAAACAGAATATCGGTAATCTCTTCAAGTTGAACACCACAATCTTTGCCATTGTAGTGTTCAAATAAGGTTTCAAATTGAACACGAAGTCTGGGGCTACTCATAAAGAGGAAATCTCACATATATATGACCAGACTAAGTTTCCTTATTTATACCGAAGAAGCAAGTAAGTTTTAGGGTTATTGAATATCGATCCCGATTTGGTTTGCGATTTTGAACAGTTGTTGTTCATTATCAAGCTTGATAGACCATTTGGTCTCCGAGCCATTGGCAGCAATGACGTTAGCACCTCGACCAATAAGCTGAACTGCATCCACTTGAGCCTGCAATGTAATCATGTGTTCTGTAGCTACTTTCACCACAACTTCATGCGCTGTAATAATGATTTTTCCGCTTTTAAATTCAACAACCATGATCAGTTAACCTTAAGAGACTGCTTTGCATTGCGTTTCTTCTTAATCGCAATCGTCAAACGACTGGTACATACAAGCCGTTCTCGTTCATCAGTAATATTGATTTGCCACACTTGCGTTGAGACACCAAGATGAATCGGTTCCGCCCGCCCAATCACATTACCTTCTCTCATCGAACGAATATGGTTGGCATTAATCTCTAGCCCAACGCAGTAAGCATCATCAGCGACGCAGAAATTGGCTGCAACTGAACCCAACGTTTCAGCGAGCACGACCGAAGCACCACCATGCAGCATACCCAAAGGCTGGTGTGTGAAATGACAGACTGGCATTTTGGCTTCAATGAAATCTTCGCCAACTTTGGTATAAATGATCTTTAGGTGGTCTATCAAAGTATTTTCAGAAGTCGCATTCAGGCGATCAAGGTCAATAGGTCGTTTCCAAATAGTCATACAATTACTCGTGATAATGCGTTACAACGCATTGTAACCTAATGGTATGATAAGCAACATTATTAAGATCGAAACGGAGCATTACATGCGTAACTGGTTGAAATACACAGCCTTAGCTACCGTTGTAGGATTAGCCGCCTGCACCTCATCACCCACAGGGCGAAACCAACTGCTGCTTTTTTCGGATCAAGACATGAGTGCACTCGGCGCCCAATCTTTTGAGCAAATGAAGCAGCAGCAAAAAATTAGTAAAGATAAAAAGATAAACGCCTACGTCCAGTGCGTCGCGAAAGCCGTCACTAAACAAGTCCCTCAGCAGTCTGAGTTTAAAGACTGGGAAGTTGTGGTTTTTGATAGTGAACAAGTCAATGCTTTTGCACTACCTGGCGGAAAAATTGGCGTTTATACTGGGTTACTCAACGTCGCAAAGAATGAAGATCAATTGGCCACTGTTATAGGCCATGAAATCGCTCACGTTCTGGCTGACCATAGCAATGAACGCCTGTCTCAGTCTCAATTAACTAGCGCCGGGTTACAAATTACCAGCGTGGTTTTGGGGTCTTCCGAGTACGCTCAATACCAAAGTGCGACAATGGCTGCTTTAGGGTTGGGGCTGCAATACGGGGTGTTGCTGCCTTACGGACGAACTCAGGAATCTGAAGCCGATATTGTTGGTTTAGAGCTCATGGCGAAAGCTGGTTTTGACCCGAATCAAAGTATTAGCTTATGGCAGAACATGGCGAAGGCTTCAGGCGGAAGCCAACCCCCAGAATTGCTCTCTACACACCCTTCACACGGCACTCGCATAAAGGATTTGTCAGCCAAGATAAAGACATTGCCCAACTACAATGTAAAGCGACCAAACTGTTCATGAATACAATGGGGAGTGAAATGCTCCTCCAATCTGTTTCTACGTCCCTAAGATCATAAGTGGTAACTGTAAAAGCTGATCACCTGTCCCAGCAAAATACCAAATGATACCAATCAGACCAGCCACCAGCGCAACGTACCAAACAGCAGCAACAACCTGACCATACCTATCGAGCGGTAATAGATGACTATGGTGTCGTCCTCTCCACTCGATGACGATTTCCAATGTCCCCATGATAAGCAAGAAGCCAAACAGCGTTAATCCCAATGAATAGCTCAACGCAACTCCACCTAGCGCAGCAGCAGTACACAGCACAATTCCCATCAAGCTGTTCATAGAGAAGCTGATGCTTTTGAGAACATGGCCTCCATCGAGCGGTAAAATGGGCAAAAGGTTAAATAAATTTAGGAAGGCATTAAAAACGGCCAACCCCGCAAAGAACATTTCACCCGTGATCCAATAGAGGCCAACCAAAATGAGTGACAACACAAAGCCAAACATCGGGCCCATGATGGAGATGACGACATCCTGCCAACGCGTATTGATCTTTTCATCGCTTAACGCCAGTCCACCGAGAAAAGGCACTAAGTAAATGCCTTTGGTTTTCATACCAAAGTACTTCATCGCCTTAACGTGGCCATACTCATGGAATACCAGACACGCGATCAATGCCAAAGCAAACTGAAAGGAAAACAGCCACGAATATGCCGCTAGACTCGCTGATGCCAGAACGACTTTAATCAGCTTTGCACTTTTGAAAGCTTTCATGCCAAGTGACAACAAACCAATCAGGCTAAACCTTTTCTCTGGCTCTGGTGGCTTAAACGGTGTTTGCTGCTCTATATCTTTTGTATCGCGGCTACCTTGAGCAATTAACTGTTCATTGAGTATCGCTTTATATTCAATTAAAAAAGGTTGCCAATCGAGTGATGTTTCAAGTCGGCATATCAGCTCTTCTTCACCGTTGAGGAGTTTGAATTCATGCGATGACTCTTTACCACGTTCAGAGTCCGCATCAAGCTGGGAAACTAATTGATTATCCCAGAAGAGTTGCTGCCAACCAGCCAAAGAGCCCTCTAGGCGCAAAGGCTTGCCCAAAAAATCGATAGAAAGCAGTTCCAATGTCAGTCCTACAAAATTGATATATAAACGCCGCTCATTATGCCGATTGTTATAAAAATGGTAAAGAATAGGAACTAACTTAGTGACGGCGTCACAAATATCAGTTAACTATTGCTGGAATAACCGCTAAATCAAGGCTGTTCGTACTCGCCAAAGACAATGCCCCTTTATTTTCGATGGATAAAGTGGATAATAGCGCTCTTGATTTAATACCTATTTATATGTGAGCCCATTATGTCTTCAGAAGCGACCATGCTAGAACGTTGCCAATCTAAGTGTGAATTGTGCAGTGCTGAATCTCAGCTAACTGCCTACGCCGTTCCACCACACAGCCACGTGACTGTGGATCACGCTATTATGGTTTGCGACACATGTCTGGGTGAAATTGACGAGCCTAAGAACATCAACCACTGGCGTTGTTTGAACGATAGTATGTGGAGCCAAGTTCCAGGTGTACAAGTCACAGCATGGCGCCAGTTAACGCGCTTAAACAGCGAAAGCTGGGCACAAGATGCACTAGACATGATGTACATGGAAGAAGAGCAAATGAACTGGGCCATGATTGGCATGTCTGCTGATGACAAACCACTTGATTGCAACGGCGTCGAACTGAAAAAAGGTGACGACGTAACGGTAATCAAAGACCTGCCAGTACGTGGCACTAACCAAGTCATCAAGCAAGGTACAGTTATCCGTGGTATCAGCATTGGCGACGATCCTAAGCTTGTTTCTGGTAAAGCGAATGGCGGTCAATCAATGTACGTTATCGCGGAATACTGCCGTAAGAAGTAATCACAAGTTACTTTCGACAGAGATAACCAAGGCGCTCTAGTGAGCGCCTTGGTTGTTTTGGTAAAGTGGAAAAAGAAACCTTATTCTACCTCTACTTTTGCCCCAAAATTGCCCCATTTTAAAGAGGCAGTTTTGAAATTGTCCCAAAGACGATTACAAAAGTTTAGCAAGCCTGTTGACCTCGTTATCAGTCAATAGCACAAGTCCTTGAATAGACCAGAACTCCTCAGAATTCCTATCGATACTTTCTAACGATATGCACAATGTACTTGATACTGCTCGTAGGACAACTATTGACTGTTCAATTTCGTCACGGTGAACAAAGCAGCTTAGGGCCTTAGTGGCTTTCGCGTTAGCTAGATTGCCTTTTTTATTCATAAATACTCCAAAGATAAGGCAGGCAAAGTACTGATCGAAAAGTTTTAACTCCGTTTGAGAGTTTGATTTAAGTGATCTTTTATTTTATCTAGACGTTAATCCGCCTGCCGTTTGGAAGTAGCATCTAAAGGGTCGCTTATAAGCGTTAGGAGGTAGGAGCGAATCCTACTGGTGACAATCGCTCTTGAGAGCGAAACTTTGGAGTATCTTGGTTTAGCTTGTCTGGCTAAATGGCACCTGTTTCCGGCTAAACAGGGTTATTTAGAAAGTCGGACTTTCATGCGCGGCTCCAACAGTAAACTGTCTGAGATACATATTTATGTGCTTTCGCGTAACTGGCAGTTATTACAAGCTTTTCACCGCCTTAGCATTAAGTCTGATTATGCGAGAGAATTATAGAATTGACTACCCTTTAGTTTCTTCTCTCGAACTGAGTCACATTCTTTTTAATTAGGCCACCTTATTTGTACTAACACTCACGGCTAAACCACCATTTTTGTCGATGGTTTTAGATATGCTTGTTGTTTTCCAGGTGTGGTCACTAATCTCAGAGCGCCAACCTATTAGCGTTATGTGACCTGTAGAGAATGCCTTAATAAGTTCTCTACGCTCAGAGGTTGTAAAGCTAAAGGTGTCATTGCTGGAGGATTTCGCTTGCGCTCTTGCATTACAAGCTTGCTGAGCTTCTTCTTTACTCGGGTAAGTGTACGCAATTTGAAAAACAGCTGAGCCAGCTCCCGCACGTGCCGTTCCCTTTTCGCCTGTCTGAACATCTTGCCACTTGGCTTCAACAACAGAGGATTCTTCCCTGGTTGAAGAGCTGAAGTTGTAATCTGATACTTCGCTTTTGAGAATGGACTGTTTAAAGCCTTTGGTGCCTTTCGCATTCTTACCTTCACCTTCTTTTAAAATCATCCAGTTATCATTGGATACCTTACTGATTAACCCAAACTGCTTGGCTATGCGCGTCATCAATGCCATGTCTGATTCAGCTGTCTGGTCCACATGCTCAAGAACCTGAGCGCCTAACTCATCATTAACCAAAGGTGTTAGGCCGTTGCGCTTGGCTACGATATGAAGAAGGTCAGCTAAAGTAATGGACTCCCACATCTGAGTTCGTTGGGTTTGAATGTTTTCTGGTGCACTCGAACCTCCCATGGGTATAGAGGTACCTGATATGATAATTTTTTCTGGAAAGCCACTCTCAGAAAAGTTACTGATAGTGAAAGTACCTTGAGGATAAAGCGTATCTTCAAAGCCTAAGGCTATTTGAAGCTTTGCTTTTTTAGTCGGCAGTTTCTTTATCTTGGTGCCATCCAAAGTGATCGTAACAGTATCAGCTTCTCCTCCTTCGTTGTCCGTAATCGTCATTGAAAGGAAGGATGTTTTTATACTGTTCGTGATGTCCTGGTCATTCGCTTTGATGCGATATTCCGGGGCGTAATTTACTCGCTCCATAACGTATCCGAATCATCTTCAACGGGCGGTTCGTAATCAGGAAAAACGATAGTTAATCCACCTGGTAATACTGCCCCATACTCCCCAAGGTGATGATTGGCATCAAGCACAGTAGGGACTGCTTTTTCTGTTCCATATTCCTCAAAGCAAAGGAGATCAAGCACATCGCCGTCTTTAGTTAGATAAGGTTTTCCCATAAAAAATAAGATCCATCGTAAAGTCTTGTTTCTTGGCCAAACCAGCCTGCATAAATTTACTTTTACTATCCTGAAGCTTAGTGAGACACCAGTACCCCATGATATCGCCGGTGCCCGATATCAATAGTTGCGGTTTGCCTAAATTAGCCTGGTAAACCACCTTATCAATTTGCCCTGTTCCAACTTTCTCAAACTGGGTAAAAATTACCCCTTTCAAGTTAGCTTTAGGGTTTTCTTGACCTGTATATTGCAGCGAATCAGTTTGGCCGAATCGTTTCTGACTTGCCCAAACCCACCCATATGTCGTGGTAAACTGCTGATAGGCCAACGTATCAATGGAGAACTTAATGTCTCCCCACATCATCATGATCCTTTCCATTTTTTACCCTATGTTGGTGTCATACATCGCAGCTTCTTGTTTGTTCGATAGTTGATTCGCCACCTCTCCGCCTATTTCTTGATTGCTCTGCCCTGGTTGAGTGACGATCTCAATTTTCTCAACGTTTTGATGGACGGTGTTTCCTTTACCTGCAGGTGCAGTCTCTGAATCAATCTCACTGACTCTTGCGGCTAAGTTGCCATAACCATAGCCTTGATAGGCAGGTGCACTTTGCTGTCTATAAGCAGCGTATCCTGTGGTTTTCGGTGCAGGTTTCTTTTCATCGTCATCCCAGGTGAAAGCATCTTTCACTGACATAGCAACATCAACCAACCCTTCCCACATGCCGTAAATCCAATCAAAGAAAGGCTTAGCCCACTCTTCAATCTCTTCCCAGTTCTGATAAAGCGCGATACCTGCAGCAACTAAGGCTCCAACGGCCACCGCTACAGCGCCAATCGGGTTTGCGGCCATAACGGCATTCACACCTAGCATGGTGGTCTTCACTATGCCCAATGTTTTTACCATGCTCATGAGTAGCATACCCATGGTACCCACGGCCATCACCCCCTTACCTGCCATCATTCCGATGACGAGACTCATGACCGTATCCCAGCCACCTATCGACTGAGCCAAGCCGTCTACGTAGCCGCCTAAGTCCACAACAGCACCACCAAAGGCAATAGATCCTTCAACGGCTGATTTCAGAAAACTAACGATCTCTGCTTTGTGCTCTCTGGCAAAAGCACTCACACGCAGCGCTAAGTCATCTACAACTGGAGCGACTTCACCACCCACAACACCTGCTACCTCTTGCCAAGAAGAAGTCATGGCCGTGGTTAATGCGGTGTAGGAAGTATTGTAAGCCGTTGCACCATCAGCACCCTCTTGGGTGAGGTTGTTGATCTTTTTCTGCTTATCAAAGATTGAATCTAGGCTTTTTCCGCTGTTCTTGAGGTAAGTGACAATCTTCGCGCCTTCACCACCAAAAAGCATGTCAGCCAAACTGGAAGCCTGCTGGATATCTCCAACCGCCTCTAAGCGCCTCATGATGAACTCAAATTGCTCAACCGCTGACATGCCTTCAAGCATTGCAGCATCCACGCCAAGTGCGCCAAAGACATCTGAAACCGTCCCTTGTTCACCTAAGCTTTTAAACTCACCAAACTTGTTACTAAGCTCCTCAACCAGATCACCGGCATTCTCAGCATTCAGACCAGCACCTGCAGCAACTGCGCCCCAAGCAGTAAATTCTTGGATACTCATGCCGTAAGATTTCGCTAACGCATTCTGCTCTGCTGTCGCCTGGTTGGTTACTGTGGTGAGCGTAACGACACCTGCAGCAAGACCACCAACCGCGGCGGTAGTCGCTACTGCAGCTTTGGCCCCTGAAACTAAACTAGCGGAAAAGTTACGGGCTGAAGCAAAACCTTCAGCACTTTTAGTCGCATCCGCTATTTCAGCATCAAGCTCTTGATAGCGCCTAGTCAGCAAAGACACATCCGCACCGGCTAACTTCGCCTGCTTAATCTGTTTGTTAAGCTGCTTCTGCTCTTTTTCTAAAGTTTTGACTTGCTTAGTCGCTTTCCCTAACTCTTTATCAACAACTCCACCCATCTGGGCAAAAGAGCTATCAACCGTGCCACCTAATGTGACGACCGTTTTTAAGTTTTGAACTGCACTCATCACTTACTCTTTTTGGGGATCATTTCGATAAAACGGTTGAAGCGAACGAGGTCAAGATTTTCAATCTCGGTCAGTGTCCAACCCGTCATGGAGGAAAGTTTGAAGATGACGCTATCTAGGTCTCGCTCGTCGTAACTGAGCAAGGCTGTGATAACTCCATGTAGGCGCTTGAACACTTTGTGTAATCACCATTATCCATCGCATAGAATAGATCCACGGGAACATCACAAAGCATCGAAAACATTTCGACATCACGGTCAAAGTTATCATAAAACTCTTTCGAGCCTTGCTTAACCTTCGGCTGATGAGCCGTACCACACTTACCTTTTAGCTTTATTTGGTCACGAACCTTCGGACGGCGCATGACCAATTCCGTAATTTGTTCCCCGTTATACTCATAAGGAAAAGCTAAGCGAATTTTTTCTTCTGTTTTGAATTTTTGTGTCTCAGACATAACGTTCTCGCATTAAAAAAGGCTGCTCAGATAGCTAAGCAGCCCATTGAATTATAAAAGAGGAATTATTTACCTAACGCTTTACGCGCAGCAGCCAACTGATCAACACCATCAATCTTACGAATCATGTTCTTAGGATCGATTTCATGAATGTCTTCACCATTAACCTCATAGCGGTAATAGCTCAGCTTCATCTCATAGGTGTAAGGGGCGCTTGAATTGGGTGAGTAGGTACCTCGGTCAATCTTGGTTAAGATGCCACGGTACTCTTCAATCACCTCTTTGGTGTCGCCTGATTCATCGTCCATAAGCAGGCCACGAACAAAGACAGTGACTTTCTTCCCTGGAATAAGACCAAACAGGCGCAATGTATCCGTGTCTTCACCCATCGTCCATGATGTCGAAATAGGATTCATGCCCATATCCATGGGGATAGGCATATCCATACCACCTGACACAAAGTCCTCTGTGATAACCTCCAGGACTGGCGGCGTGTGGTCTACGATAGCACCGACTTTGTCACGGCCAGCAATGTAAAGGCCGTATTTTTTTCGTACCCAATTAGACATTCGAAATTACCTCTTCTAAATAACCCATATTAAGACGAGAACGGAAGATCAAGTGCTCCATTGGGTAGTAAACGCCATAATCAAAATCGAAATAGACAATACCTTTTGACATGGTTTCTGGTGTGTTCAGCTCTTTATCAAGCCATGCATCACCCCCAGGAATAACGCCTTCATAACGTAGCTGCGCCATATACGACTTAACCCCTGAGATAACATCTTGTAGATACTGCGTGGTGCCAGGCATATCCACCGCCCAAAGGTGAGCCGACTCAATGCTGTCATTGATCATGTCTGCCACACGACGAACACATTCAAAGGTCCATTTCGGATCGATTGCACAGCTTCGGTTACCCCAGAAACGATAACCGCCTTCACGAATCACCGTGCTGACCTTGTTCTGGTTGAGCACGTTGGCTATGCAGTTTTCATCACTGAGTTCCCACTCGACTGGAACCCAGGTACCCACTACGTTATAAATCTCTTGATTAGACTTCGACCAGTGCACTCCCTTTTCAGCATCGATACGAGCACGAAGACCTGCGGCAAACTCTGAGGTTGGACGTGGCACTTCTTGGTTAAGGTCGGTATCGTGCACTTTCATCATTGGCCACTGCACTTCCACACGGCCACCAAACGACTTAGCGCGTTTCATTGCATCAATGTAGGTAGCTGTCTGCTCACAATCGACATAAGCAAAACCACGTAAACGAGCGGCTTGGCTTTCGAGTGCTTTGGCTACCCCATCAATGTGAGAAAACCGCGGTGCAATCAAAATACGCGGTTTGTATTGAGTTTCTGCTTTCGCTTCAGAGAATTTGTTAATGGCTTCAATGATGTTTGAGCCGGCTTTCTCTGGTGCGGTGATTTTCTTCGCACGTACAGCGACGACTAAAGCTCCAGTCTGGTCCATGATACTTCTCATTGACTTATAAGCCTCTGAGGTCACACCAAGACCTTTAGCCCGGCTAAGCCTACCAGTAATAAGAACAGGTTTTAGCTCTGGAAACGGCTCATCTAAACCGCCTTCAAGGAAGCTCTTATTGAAGATGTCTGGAATACCTGCATCTTCTTCATCGGTTGTGGTGGTACAAAGCACCAAAGCTTTCGCTTCATTACTGCCTTCAATTAAGGCCGGAATATCAGTAACTTTTGTGGTCGGTAGGGTGTCGGCATTCGTGGCTAACGTAATTGTGATCGCTTTACCAAGTACAGCGACACTTGCCTCTGCGTCTGCATCAGTAGCTGATTGAATGGTGATGCTGATAGCATTGCCATCTTTACCAGCAGATACTGCAGTAAACATGAGGTCATCCCCCAAAACTGTAGCACCAACCGTTAAAGTCGCCTTTGTTGCTGGACTTGCATCATCAGATTCAAGCGCAATGCCAATCACCGACATTTTGGTCGATGTGATAGCACGAACGCCGTCATCCATTTCAATCACCTCTGAGCCATGTAACCATTTAGGCATAAGGTTCTCCGTAAAATTTAGGCAAAAGAAAACCCAGCGCAATGGCTGGGTTGGTAGTGTTAGGTGTGTTAATCAGTGGGTGGCTCTGGCCAAGGGTTTTCGGCTTGGATTTTCTGGCGAGCAGCTTGGGCTTGTTGAATATACTCGGCAGCCTCTTGAACTTTGCCCTCTTCTTTTTTTACAAGGGCTTCAAGGCGTAAAGGGTCACTCATTTGTGAGTACAGTTCGCGGCGAATTGAATCAACTTGGTCATATTCAAAAATGTATTTAGCGCTTTCATCTGTTACCCAAGCGCCATTAATTCGTTTATCAAATGCAGTGATTGGCTTATCTAATGTATAGCCTTCTTTGACCGGGCCAAGCTCAGAAATTGATTCTGATTTAGTGCAATCAGATTCGTCATAGATAATTGAATCGCGATGGTCTTCAATGTATTCAGAACCAATAGCAAAACCCTTGTCGTCAAAGGTGGCAACCACTGCAAAGCCTTCTTTTGGTTGAACAGGTTTTATCTTTAGTGCTGTACGTGGAATATGGGCAATACCGCCTGCAATACGAGCTTTAATAGCTGTTTTACTGACTTCTTTTGTCTGACCATCAACAGGCCAATATTGATTTTGACTCATGATAGTTCCTTAAAATGCGATGGCCATTGGTCGAGCTACGTTTCGCGGGCGAGTGCCACCCCAATAGTCTGATAGTTTATCATATGCGTGCTGCCTATGATTAAACCAATTACTATCTGATGTACCATTTGCCATAGGGTGCCTATTTGAGCCTGTAGTTAACAAATAAAAAGGCAGTTCATTGTAGTCACTAAAATCAAGTTTATCGTAACCCAATTCGTCATGGCTCATGGTGGTGGTTGTTGTATTAGAGTTCGTTGTCGAATACCCCTTAACTAATCCGCCCCCATCATTACCGTCTTCTAACATAACCGCCGAACCAGACTGATGGCTTCCATTAATTCGGCTTTCATCCACACCACGCCCTTGGTCTAAAACACGCAAGAATTCACCGCGAATTTCACCAGTGTTGATTGTATCTCCTGTGACTAGATGCGGATATTGCTCTGCTAAACGCCAGTACACAGCAATAGGTAAGTCAACGTTTACCTCCATTACTGCCCATTCTGGCGGTGTTTCACTTAACCAGTAAAACGGCATACCTACCTGACGACCTGTATAGATATTCCAATAGAATGGTTTGTCGCTATGTGGCCACTGTTCGTGGCGATTAGTCGGAGCTTTAGGGTCTACACCTTTTATGTTTTCTTGGTTTGAATACCACTCAAAGTAAACCACCTTCCCATCGAGCACATCCCAGCAAATCATTCCCGTCAAATACACTGTATTTGGGTCATAGCGCATATGTGATGCGTGCTGTGTCAGCAAGTACTGAGGGTGAGGGTTTTGCCCTGCTTGCTTAGCTTGAACAACATGCTCCTCTTGCCACTTCTTGAGGGCTTTGGTTCGGTTTGCTAGCTGACGGTGAGGCGTATTGTCTACACCATGGGGACCACCTTTCACGGGGTCAGTCTCTTCCAACTGGTAGATTTCATCTTCCCAGGTCTCTTGTTCTTCTAATGCAGCCATTTACGCCACCCCTCGTGTGTAAGAGCCATCTCTTGGCATCTCATCGTTGTACAAAAACCGTGCCTGCTCAAAGTGCAGACCTTTTAATTCACATTCCAATGGAGCAACAATATTCAGCATTCTGGTGACCTGCTTTGATTGCTCAATAGTGATTGGCCGCTGCAAATAAACGCGGTACCAACTTTCAGCATCTTCATGGCCATAATAAAAATGACCATTGCGCATTCGGCTGCCGTCTCGCTTGTTGATATTGAGCCCTTCCATCAATATAACTTCTTGATAGCCTGCGTTTTTCAGCACCAAACGAACGGAGGCTGGCGTACCCTTCAAGCTGTGAACAAGGTACGCATCAACTAAGGTTTGACGCTTGAACTCTTCTGGCCAGCGTTCATCCCATTCATCCACATCAAAGGTAATCGCTAGGATATAAAGCAGCTCTACAGGACACTCTCTCGGGTTCCATAGGTACCGAATAGACGAACTCATGTCCGACTTAGTCACTTGCTCTAATGCTTTCTCGTAATCGGTGGAACCAGGAGGAAGTAGACTCATTAAGTCACCTCCTCTTTAGCCTTGTTAACTGTTAAAGCAGTGCAGTAAGGCGCAGAAAACTGGTCACAGACGATTGGCTCAAAGCCGTTTAGGTCCACATCATCCACGCCCTCCACTTTCAGTGCTTTGTACAGAGCAGCATGAGTTACCTTGCCACCAATCTTGTGTGCTGCATCCAACTCTACTTTGGTGTTCTTCAATGCTGTTTTCAGCACGGTGTCTTCGACATGGCCAGAAAGGATGTACAGCTTTGGGTGAAGCTCAAACTCTTGAATGTTGGCTGCTACGCCATGAGGCGTGACACAAAGCGGTCTCACATCCTCTCTTTCAAAGTGAGTCTGTACCGTACTTCGCGTTGCCTCGGTCGGGATTCCGTTGCCTTCATGAGAAAGCAGCACAATCTTGACGTTACGTCCATCCATTCTGTGAGGCTTGGCATCCTTGATAAAGGGAGAGGCTGCGCGAGCATGATAGATATAGGACTTAGGAGCGCCTGCCGTAGATAAGCCATGCCAGGACAACACACAACGCCCTGCCAGTGAATCGTCACTCTCCATGACGGGTTCAATTGGTGGGTTAACTGTGTCATCACCTTCTTGGATGGTTTCTCGTTTTAACCGAAAGAAAGCAGCAGTACCTTCCAAATCCGTCCCTTTTGACCAAGGGATCATGACAGATAAGGCAGCATCATTAACACGTTGACGCTGGATCACTTCATCATATGCAGACAGCTCTAAGTGCTTCATGGATGGATCGGATTCGACTTCCGCATTCCAGTCTGGGTAAAGCTCTTTAAACTTGGCCTTCTTCTCTTGAAAGGTGACCTCGACATCAAGCGTCTCTTTGACTTCTGGCGGTGGAAGGTTACGAAAGTCATAAGTACTCATAAGATCTTAATTCCTTCCAGTTTGATAGGTTCACCCGTTGGCAAGTAGTTCCCTTCCACATCCACTATGACCTGAGCCTTACCATCTTCAAAGGTGTGGTAAGTCGCTACTCTGGTCACTTCAATGCGTGACTCCCAACGGTCAAGCGCTTCACCAGTTGCCGCAATCACATCCAGCTTTAAGTCTGGACTCCAAGGCGCATCAATCAGCCTTGGCAGTTTGCTGCCATAGGTTCTTCGAATAACCCGGGAGCCTATTGGTGTATTAAGAATGTCTGCAACGCTCTGCTTTAAATGGTCAAGACCTGAGAGTGGCCTGCCAGTCATTCGGTTTGTGCCACTTAGCATGATTCACCTCATCTGTTTATCAGGTTTTGGATCATTAAGATTGTGCCTATGGCCGTTGTAGATGGTTCGGATTGCCTGCATCGTGCCAGTAGCATCTGTTACGGTCTTGCCTGTGACTGTAGCCATAGATGTGATGTTTGAGCTTACGGTCAATGCACCGGTTCGGTCTGTATCACCAAACTGAACCATGTTACCGTTATGGAGATAATCACCGTTATGGACGATATCGATATTCAGCGTCAGCGTGTCACCGTTAATCTCTGCAGTGCCGGCTAAAAGGTTTATGGCCAAGTGATGAAGGAAACGGTCATAACTAAAATTTGTGCCATCATCAAACAGATATTTATGAACATTAGGATTAACGTCTGCAGCTGGATTGACCATGTTGTTTAAGCCCAGAACGGCAACGCCAAGACGGAGGTCACCACCAGGCGAGAACAACATACAGCTCTCTCCCACTTTCGGTGGGTTCCATTTGATTACATGCCCTGCGCGCTCTTCAAAATAACGAAGCCAGCACGTATGTACTGGCTTGCCATTATCGTCTTTGTCATACTCGACCTTCACCCGCGGTGGGTCATACTGGACCGCGTGAATTCGTCCTTCTCGGATACAGTTCGCTAACCGCCTCTGAATCTGTGAGACTTCGTAGAGAAGATCAACTCCCATCACTTAACCTCTGGCTCTGGATATACCTGCTCATAATCATCTTTATGAGCACTGCCCACTTTAGGCGCGTAGCCGACCATGCGCTTAGCGGTTGGGTCGAATATTTCAGCAAGAAGCGCGCCTTCAATAGCGCCTATTTCAACCTCATGCGTATAGCGCACTGACCACACCACATAATCATCAAGCTCGGGATTAAAAGCGTCCTCTTCTGAAGAAGTCACTTGAGAGCCTTTTGCTTTCAAACCAAATCTTTGATCATCTAGCTCATAGTTGAGCAACATGGCGGCATTACGAATCTCTTTCTGAACTGCCTCTCGGCTCATGTCCATAACCAAAAGCACCTGACAATCTAGCTCATAGGTTTTCTGACCATTGGTTTTCTGATTCTCTGCCTTAGACCAGTTCGGAATGCCAAAGAATACGGCTGGAGTTTTAAAACCTGATTCAAGCTCTGGGTAAACCGCTACAGTTTTTATCCAGGTCAACTTTTCATTCGACTTAAACCAGTTCACCACGGCATCATGGTATTCATCTAAAGTCATACTTTGGCTCATGATTTCCAACCGTTCTTATTAAGACCCATACGAACACGGCCTTTAATGTCGGCTTCGTAGTGGTGTAAAAAAATCTCAGGGACTTGGCTGAAGATATCGTCTTCAATCACCTCTGAAAGTTCATCCGAAATAGACACCCTAGCCTCTTTCACTGGGTAACTTTTCTTGGTCGTTCGAGTAAAGATAGAGCGGCGCCCATAACGCTTGGCCACAAAACTTTCTTTATAATGCTGAGCTTTCGCTGCACCTCTAGGGGTGAAGGTAGCGCCTTGTGGGCTTTTCTTCGTGCCTACTCTCTGCACTCGACCTTTAAGGTGACCTATGGGCATATCATTCAAACCAAACCACAGTTTTAACTCATCAAGCTTTCGCTGCTTGCTGGGTGATTTGATTCGAAACTGTTGGAGTCTCTTTCGGATGAGCTTTGCATTTTTCACCTGCAGAGCATCTTTGTATTTTTTCGCGGTCAACTTTTTCAAGGTGACACTCGTGCGGCTTATGGCTCGGTTATAAGCCGCACGCATTTGAGCTTCGGTTGCTCCATGAATCATGCGGATGGCATCAAGCTCTTCAACATCAATATCGAAGATTAAGTTTTGACTTGGATTGCTCATCGTCGCTTTGTCCCAGGATTAACTTTGCCATCCCTGTGCCATCTTTCTCTGGAGGTTTAACCAACTTCCATTGCTGACCATCTACAGAGATTATGCTTTTCACCTTCAAATGAACCGTATCACTGGCTTTACAGCTCACGGTTGGTGTGCTCGCATCGATATAGCCACCGCCAGAAACCTCGGCTAAGGCTGCTGGATTGGCGAAAATACCGTTAAATGTATGCGTCTCACCTTCGTGCTCATACGTCACTTGGTGGCCAAAATCTTGGGTATTGAAGAAGACATCAAAGTCATCGTTACCGATCACTCGTCTTCTTCCTCTTCTTCATCTTCTGGACCAAAGATTGCGTCTAAATCATCACTCTCAGACTCAGGTTTCTTCAGCTCAAACGTTGGCTTAGTAGACGAATCAACAAGAACACCTTGCTTGTTAGACAAGATGATCTTCGCATCTTTGCTATCAACTTCTACAATTGTTGGTTCGTGGTCGGTACCGGGGAAGACTGAATTACCTTGAATCATCACACCTGCAATGATTCTTACTTTTTTATTCGCCATGAATATTCTCCTAAATAAAAAGGCCGCCTGAGCGACCTTTATTTGTTTGTGAACGTTGATTAAGCCGCTGGTACTTTACCGTAACCAAACGCCGCGCCGTGACGAACTGCCACATCTGCATCCTGGAATGCACGTAGAACGGTACCACCACTGGCCGCTTTGGTTGACTTGTCAATCATGAGGTCTAGAGCGCCCCACATGCCCACTAATGCCTGGCTAAAGTCACCGTGAAGAATTGCTTTCTGCTCAAGTTGAGTCGATACCACGCCCGGGTAACCATTCACTTGATTGCCTTCCCATAGATACTTAGCAGTGCCTGCTGACTTCTCAGTCACTTTTAGTGCGCCACGCATCGAAGGACGCATTGCGTAAGCCATGTTTGCAGAAAGCGCATTAGACTCAGCAACCGCGGTTTCAAAGTCCACAATAGTCTTCCAATCAAAACCGCCTGCTGGCACTTGGATAGCATGAACCCCTGTTTGGTTCTTAATGCCTAGCGGCTCTGCGCCAGTACCCGTACCCAAAAACACCGCACGGTCGATACCTAAGCCGATCCCCTGAAGCAGCTCATCACGAATGATCATGTCAATATCTGGCGTAGACTGCTGAAGAATACGGCGCGTCATTGGCACCGCGCCTGCAATGGTTTTTGGTGACATCTTCACCATACCAAGGCCAATAGCAGAATCCGTTACGTCTTCGTCTTCATCAATCCAGTAGAAGGATGCGCCTGACATCATCTTAGGAATGTCTACATTACCCACAAGGCCCGTAGCAAAGCGAACACCTAACTGAGAAGCAATAGAATGAGGACGAAGCATATCAATGAATTGATTGCTCCAAAGCTCCGTTGCGACTAGTTCACTCCCCACACCATCCGCGGTGGACTGTTTATTACGTTGGCCAAGTTGAGAAAGCACTTCGTAGTTCACATAGAAACCACGAGCGTCTTTACCCATCTTATCAGCCAAGGCCATTGACACTTCACGCTCAAAGCCTGCATTTTTCCACTTACCAGACGCACTGGCTCGCACTGCACGAACCAGGCTGTAACTGCGAACGTCGCTTTCAGTTAAACCAAGATCCATGTCGGTGCCGGTTGGTGTCACCTGTTTGGTGCGAACCGCGCTTAACACTTGCTCGCGAAAAGCATCTGTTTGAGTTCCTTCACGGATGGCTGTTACTGCTTCTTTCTCTAGACCAAATTGCTGGCCCATCTCGTGAATATCCGCACATCGCTGCTGCTCATTCTTTCGAATGCCTGCTGCATCCAGTGGTTTTGGTGATGGGGTTTCGTGGCCACGCTCACCATTGTCTACTGGCGGCGTAACTGTAGTGTTATCACCGTCTTTTTTAGGGGCTGCTTTATCACCCATATCAATTCCTCTTAACTGTACATTAAAGATTTTTGGTTCAATGGTGTCGTCCTTATTTCGGCCCATACCTACCGTTTGGTCTGCAGGAACAGACACGGAAGAAACCTCATAAGGTTGCCACTTGGTGACGCGGAACCAGTCACGTTCATTTTCATCACGCTTGATGTGAATGATCTCTTGAATGTCGTAACCAACACTTACATGAGTTCGGATACCATCAATCATGTCTTGAAGAAGCTCTTCGCCTCGGGCGTTCTTAGATAAGCGAACCACCGCGCGGCCCTTCTTCTTATCAATAAAGGCATCCTGAATCGCCCCACGTTGATCTCGTGGGTTATGGTCCATTAGGTATGCCCCGTTGTTATTCAGAAGTGATAAATCACACTCCCCTGGTTCATGGCCCAGAATCTCGTAACCAAACCAACGTTCAACGGGGTGTTCACTGGAAAAACTCAGCTCAATGGTGCGCTCATCAACATTGATGGCCTCACGCTTCAGCGTCAGGGTTCGCTCCATTGGCTTCAGCTCCAGCTTCAGTTTCTGGGCTGGATTGCTCATTCTTTACCTCTTTCGGTTGGTTAGGTTTCTTTGGGCCGTGAGTTTTCTCTCTAGCCTTAGCAAGCATGGCTTCAAACTCAACGATCTCTTCTACCACTTCCTCAGGGTCATCCCCGCGGTCTCGGATGATCTGCAGTGGTGAACGTGTTTTGTTCTTCAGACCTTCCGTATTCGCTTTCTCGTCTTTGAGTGGGTCTACCCAATCCCAACGGCGACCTTGGAATTTGTGTTTATTGAGACGTTCGTATTCACTGAACGCTAATTTGGCAAGCTTGCCCATGAGCATGGACATTTTGAGTAGGCGCGGAGCAACCTGATCACAAAGAGATTGACGCATCCACCGCTGCTTCTTCTTCCAGCTGTCTCGGTCTTCAAGAACCGCATGGCGAAGACTGGAGAAGTTAACGCCTTCCAAGTCATTGGCTAAGGTGTTGTAGTTCACATCAAGGCCACTGGCTGCACCTCGTTTGCCCTCTTTCATGAAGGTACCAAAATTGGAACCTGGATGAGTGAAGTTCAGCTCTTTAAGGTCGTAACCAAAAGGAACAACCGTGGCTTCACCTGGTTCCACTTCTTCTTCAAAATACGCATCTTCAGCATCATCTGGGTCTAAGTTCTCAGAGTCTGCTACATAGGCATATTTTTTAGAGGCACCCAAGCGAGCACCAATCATCTCGGCTTCTCGGTAGCCGTAAAGATGATTCATTTCTAGCAAGGCAGCGTGTGCCCAAGGAACACCACGAAGTTGGCCAACTCGGAAAGGTAAATAACCCAACATAATTTCATCTGCAGGGATGCGTTCATAGCGTGTCTTACCGTTGTAATACGTTCTTTCACCCGGGTGATTAGTTAGAACGTGGTAAGCAACCGGCCTTTTCCAATTATCAATTTCCACACTCATTACGATCTCATGACCGTTTTTAAGCTGGCTGTTGTAGTTCAAATCTAGGTGAGCACTATCAAGCAGCTGAACGGCAAAGCCCCAGTCATTGGGGAAACCTTCAACCATTCGAACTAATAGCTCACCATCTTCTGCCACAGAGCGGATGTAAAGGCTTTGAATGTCTTGCCAGCTGTACTGGCCTGTCACATCACAGTTGCCTCGTTTCGCCCACTCTTCAAAGTTTTTTTCAATTAACTTCTGCGCTCGTTTATCGGGCTTACCTGAACGAAGTTCTGCTTTACTCTGGTACTTAAAGCCTTCGGGTCCAACGATATGGGTGTCACACATACCAAGAAAGCGCACCACATAGCCGTCATCATTACCTGCTTTGCGTGAGGCTCGCTTGATTGAAAGAAGATCACGGCGAATTTCTTCATTGGTGCTCAGTGGACTGAATCCCAAGCCGTAGTGGGCTGATTGATGTTTCGCTACTGAGTAACGCTTTGCCATCGTTATCTCCTAGGGCTTCGGAAGCGATGAACGATTTTACCGATCGACAATTTGCCGCCGTTCTTCTCTCGCTTTACCTTTTGGGCATAAACCTTACGCAGTGAATGCAGCTCTTTGATTGGGATACGCTTAATAGAGCGCCCTTCAATGCTGTACTCTTCATGATCGGAAAGAGGACGGCCCTCTAACACTTTGTCGATAGACTCAAGCATTCGCTCAGCATGCGAACGTGGATCATGCCCTGCTGTTAACTTTGAAAAATCCGGGTCTATCACAACCCTGGTTATCTCAATTAACTGGTTATCATCACCCTTGGAAGCAAAAAGCCGACACTCATAGGTACCGGCTTTCCAATTCTCTGTTTCTTTCGCGGTTTTCGTGACACTAACGCAGCCACCTGCTGAGGCGGCTTCAATGTCTATGGGCTCAGGCATACCACGCAAACAGTAAGTAAACTGCCATGTGCCATCTGCCAGTTCGTGCTCAAAGCTCCAACTTACGCTGGTACCGGCACTGATTTGGGTTGGTATTGTCATAATCGGTACCGTTTAGCAAATCCAGCCTTACCACTTTTTCGGCGGCGGCTTTTCTTACGGGGTTTCTCTTTCTCTTTAACTACTTTGACAGACTCAGTTTGTTCCTCTTGCGTAGTCGTCGGGGCTTGCTCTGGCTCAGGTACGGGCTCTTTACTGCCTTTTTTTCTGTCCAGGCGCAACATTCGAGCAGCCATATAGTTCATGCCTTCACAATCTAGAAAGTGGTTATCCTTGCTGATTCGAGTCCATTTTCCCGTTTCATCATCAAACTCTTCGGCAACGATCTGCTTACAGTAGTCTTCTGAAACGTCAGCGGGGATTAACCAATCACCAACTGCACCGCGATTCCAACGAACACGATTATGAACCCAAGATTTTGCAATAGATGCATCAAAGTCCCATCGTTTATCACCTTGCTTTCGCACCTTACCTTTGGTGTCGACTTCAAGTTTGATCATGCGGTACGGCTTAGGGAGATGTTGAAAGCCCATCAATGCCCTTGCTCGTGAACGATGTCGGCGAATAAACGTTAAAACTTCATCTTGTCTGTAACCGCAGTCAACGCCACACAAACGAATCTCAAGACCACCCCATTTTTGCTCCATCAGGTCATCAAGTTCACCCCATACTTCGGGTTTGTCTGTGTCACCCCACAATTCACCAAACTCTATAAGGCGAGAACTCATCCCGTCCATCCAGCCACGTATGATATAAACCAATCGGTTTTTCTGGACATCGACCGTACAGATCAAGGTATCTACACCTTCGGGAACTTCACCGACCGAATAGGTAGATCGCAGTGAATAAACCTCTTCCCACTCTGGTGCTTCACCTGTTGCTGCATATATCTCACCAAACCCGGTGTTGTACACAGATAACAACTTGTTCGGATCGCCACTGTTTAGTGCGATGAGTAGCTTTCTTGCTAGGTAGCCATAGCTTTTCTTACCTGAGAATGAACACAACCCACTAACCCAGATACTGAAATGGTTGTTTCCATCAAGTGTTGGAATCATTGAGTGATAAGGGACAATTGTACTTTGGCCGTCTTGTTCAATAGCAACTTGGCCACACTCCGATGGTGTCGCAGATTGACCAGGAGCCAACGCCACACCTCGAGAGTTCATGTGTTTACGATGATGGTCAGAAATTTGAGAGCCACAATGGGGGCAAATTAATCTAGCCTCACGAACGGCTTTGGCTGGCGTACATTCGTCTTCGGTTCCTTTCCCTGGCCACCAAAGTAATTCACTCCTTGGTATGAAGTATTCATTACAATCAGGACAAGGCACTGACCATTCATGTCTCGTACCTTCTTGCCACTGTAGCCATATAGGACTTGAAACTTTACCCTTTGGAGCAACCGCCCAATGCGTTAACCCCGTATTTGAATCAACAAATGTTGATACTTTTCCGTGCGTCGGCGTGCTCGTTAACCCAAGCTTCGAGTCAATGTAAGCATCACCCCGCGCTTCTGCGATTTCTTCTAGCGAACCTTCACCTGTTGAGTTCTCACCAGGTCTGTCTAACTCGTCTACCAATGTGATAACTGCAGAGTCAGACGCAAGTTCTGTTGCCGAGCCTGCCCACGCAAAACGCAAAGACACACCCGCAATCATTTTCTTGTGCTTAGAACTTTTAGGATCAAGTTTGAGTCTTAACGAGTTGGCCTCACGGAACATGTCCATGAACTTTGGTTCAACAACGTTGTTGATGTTCGACTCTGTTGGTCCTACGTAAATGATTGGCGCCGGTTCATCATCAAGGCGCCAACCAATAATGTTCTGCATCGTCGCTGACTTGCCCATCTGCGTTCCCATAACGAAGGTAACGCGAGAGTAATCCGGCAATGCAAAAGCGATACATACAGGAATCATGTAAGGGGTTGAGGTTGTATCGAATGGACCAGGTATTGGTGAGCCTGGCGGCATTATTCGATTTTCGTTAGCCCAATTCGCTGCATTCCTCAAAGGCTTCGCTCGCACCATCTCCATCGTTTGCCGCAATATAGTCAGCAACGAACTCACTGATCCGGTCAGCGGTGGCAGTACGGATACGTCGGCCTTCTTTGTCGATGAAGTATTTGCACTTAGCTGGGTCATTGATTGTCGCCACCTCCGAAGCAATTCGAGCGCCTAAACCGTTTAACTCATTTGCGAATAATGTCCCTGTCGCATAAAGAAACTGAGCTAAGTCGTCTAAATCCATCACACGTTCTTCGGCTTTCTTCGCTTCGACATCAGCCTTGCGTCGTTTCGCTTGAGTCAGCAATAGGTCTTCACCGTCCTTAGTGCCGGCTTTCGGCCCATCATGTTCTTCCATGATTTGACCAACTTGTTTTTTTACATCCCGGTCAATCATCCACTTGATAGCAATTTCAGTATCAATGGTGACGGCCTTTCCTCGGCCATTACTTTGAGCTGGCATTCCCTCTTTCATCATCTGACCAACCCATTTTGCAGAGCAGCCAAGAATGTTGGCGAACTCTGTTTTGTTCACCGTGGTCATCTTCACCCCCAAAGTTGATTTTCAAACTAAGCGAATTTAGTCCTTACTTTTTGCCTTTGGAGAAAGGACCAACTTAGTCCTTTCTAAATGAGGCAGAAACGGCGAGTCTGAGGCCCATTAAAAAACGATTTCTCAGGAAGGACCCAAAAAGCTGGCAGCCTTTGTTATCACTCAGTTCATCGAAGTTTGAGAATCAAGACCGTACAGCAGACTTTAAAAGCCAATTTTTCGAGGTGATTTTTGGCCAAAAGAAAGGACCACTTTTTGGCGAAAACCCCGAAAATCGCTGATTTAGTCCTTTCTTTGTTTAGCCATCCAAAAGGCTAAAATGAGCAATCACCCCATGATTTAGCGATTGTTCTATAGGATAAATCGCAAATGAGTTAACAAAGCTTTATGTGATAAGGGCTGAGAGCATATGATCACATTTTAGGATCTTCCCTCTGTCTTCCCATGGAAAAATAAAAAACCCTGCAGATCTAACCATGTGTGGTAGCTCTGCAAGGCCTTGAGTTTTAAGGATTCTGTCGTTGTATGAATGTATGATTGGTCAAGTTCTGACATCTTATGGTTTAAGATCCTCTCACCAACAAATTTATCTACGCCTAAGTCAGCTAAACGGCTGCGAGCTAACTTGCGACAATGATGACTCGTCCAATGATTATTACTCAGCTCTGAATAAATTCTATGAGCCGTATCCTTACAGATAGGTCTACTCCCTTTTGGGCTGGGAAATAGATACTTCTGGTTCTTACGTAGCGTTACCCTGTAGCGTTTTAGCAATGTTTTTAGCTGCCAGGTAAGCGGTAAAACTAACGACTCTTTGGTTTTTGTGTGCTTAGCGGGAATGCGCCAAACTCCTTCGTCCCAATCGATATGACTCCAGCGTGCTAAGCGCGTCTCTGTGATACGGGTACCATGTCCTAATTGCATTAAAACGAACACTTGTTTTTGAAGCGGTAAACGTTTCAATTGTTTAAACAACGAACTGACCATATCAGGCTGCAGCTTGCCCTCGTTTGGTTGTGGCTTCTTAGCAATAAAATCACTGAAGTACATAGAATGAATTGGGTTCACTTCGATGTGCTCTTCGCGAACGGCTTGATTAAACGCCGCCTTTAACACTGCAAAGTAGTTCTTAACTGTTCTTAGCTCATACTGAGATTGAAGCGGCCATAGAAGATCTTGTTTAATTTGATGCTTTCGCACCCCAATTAATGGCAACTCACCAACAGCTGGAAGCAAGTGTTTCCGAATAACCGACTTAACTGTCGATTTACGCTCAGTGCTGATATGGCTGCTTGAACTCACATGCTCTTCATACCAAATAAGGCAGTCTGCGAATGTCTTCCAGTCTGAAACCACCTCATCGCACTGTGTCGCCATACGCGCAATCTTCTGCGGTAACAGCTCGAACAATGCTTTAGCAGATAATCTAGGCCATACACCTAGCCTTTCCCATTTAGCTTTTCCGTTGTGACCATTCTGTTTGCGTTTATCTATTAGCCACCAAGTCGCACTCTCACGACTTTTATGAAACCTAAGCTCTAGTGCGTATCTTTCATCCCGCAACCTAGTGACAACGTCACTCTTTAGATGCTTTTTTATATTGGCATCTGATATTCGAATTCTTACTGTAGTCATAACATCAGCTTAATCTTGTCCCGTCTCTCCGAGTGTCACGCCCCTTTTTCGCATAAGGCTGACGTTACCCTTAATGTCACTGTACTGAGTGTTGCTTGCTTCTTTTCGATTCTTAACTTGCGCTAACATGGTAAGGATGCAGCGAGTACTGCCATGATCACGGCTAACAAGAAAGACAGCGAGAAACCAAACGCTAAAAGGTCGCCACTGTGAACACCAGGCAAATAGTTGTGCATTTGAAGTGTTTGCTCTTAGTTGCGGTAATAAAAAAGGCACCTGACTTAGGTGCCTTAGAAAATGGTTTGATTATTCGGCCTCGTACCCGTAGTACTCTCGCAGTGAATCAATCTTTTCTGCGCAGTTTTTCCACGCTTCATACCATATTGGGTCTCTTGCGACCGCTTCACCATAAGTTTCTGGAGCGGTTGAGTATGGCTGCTCACATTTGGTCAGATAGGCCGAAGGAGGTAAAACTTTACGCTCTTTGTATTCAGTAACAAACTCAGTTGTAGTACACCCGCTCACCACTACCAGGGATAGGAACATTAGCGCACTCCTCATGAACCAACTCCTTTTCTATCTTTACTACTTCTTTAACAATAATTTCTCGCCGGTCGGACTCAGAAGACTCGATCTCATCAGCTGCAGTTTGTGCTTGGGTGATTTCTTGTTTCTGTTGCTCGATTGTTTTTCCTAATGATTCGTTTATCAACACCGCAGTATCAAGCTCAGACTGTAGTTCAGCCTTATCAGCTCGTAGCTTACGAATCGTGTCTTGAAGGCTGCCGATGTAAAGGCCACCAATCCCAAGTACAGCTATTAGAAAGCCAATTCCTAGCTTATTCATAACTTACCCTACCAACCGTTTAGACACGTATCCATTTCCATCAAACGGCGTTTTGCTACCCCTGAACATTGACTATCAGGGTCACGACAATCTTTTCCGTTAACATAGACCCAACGTTGCAGTTCCAAGCACGCTTTTTCATGTTTTCCTTGGTTAAACAGCTTAAGCATGGTTGAACGTTTGAAGTTACCAGCGCCAAGGTTAAACACGAAGCTGACAAGCACATCGAACTGAGCTTGTGTAATTTCAGCATTTAGGTGTTTGTTGACGGTAGATTCTGCCGACTGAACGTCAGCAATGAAGTTTCGCGCAATCTGCTCGTTGTTCACGGTATCACCACGTTTAACGTTTGATGTGTGCCCTAGCCCAAGCGTCCAAACTTTAGCGCTGCATTGATAAGCTTTGGTTCTGCACCCTTCAAGATTTGCAATATGTTCGAGACCACGCTGGCTAGTAGTTAGATCGGATGAAGTATTAAACACAATAGCTAGGATAGCGCCGACTGAACAAATGACTTTAGTCGATAAGTTTTTCATAAGCAGCTGCCTTGTCAGGGTTAGCTTTGAATTGCTCGTACGTCTTTTTTTTGTAATGGCGGTTAGTGAAGTACGTCAATATGACGAAAAACAAGCCGATAGCACTCATCCAGTCTTGGAATGTGAGTGCACCAAGCCCTGCAAAGGTACCGGCACTGAAGTATGAAACGAAAGAACTGATTTTCTCTTGCATATAGCACCCACAAAAAAGCGCCTGACTTTATAAAAGTTAGGCGCTAAGTCTGTTTAAACTCGTAAAACGAGAAAACCCCGCCGGTTGGGCGAGGCTTTGCAATATGAAAATTATGCTACTTGACAGAGACTATGTCAATAAAACCAGATAGTTTTATATCAAAACATGGGCATATTATGATAGATTCGCACACAAGATAAACTCATGAAAACAAACCCATGATCGATTCATTTTATGCTAAGAACTATAAATCCTTTCCTGAACTACATATCAATATCGACAACATCAATGTCTTGCTCGGTGCCAATAGCTGCGGAAAAAGCTCAATTCTAAATTTAATTTTAATGCTTTCTCAAACTGCTGACACTAACAGTACATATGAAAGCATATTGCGCCTAAACGGTGATAAGTCCAGCATGGGTGAATCGATTAACATTTTTCCAGATAAGGATCCATCTAAAACAGTAACATTTGGCTGGAGCACTGACAAAAATAAAGCCTCATCACCATTTAGAAAGCTTACAGTTTCAAATATATGCTCACAAGTCGAAGACTATATTCGAACCGTATACAGGTATGCAAGACGGGCATACCCTCAGAATAACAAACACCTCATTGAGCTAAGGGATTGTTTAGAGGATAGCTCTGCATTTTTTTTCGACATATTTGTTTCTAACGACGAAAGTCAAATGGAAATTACTGAAATTGAATATTTAAAATCCAGATTGGGGAAATACTTACGAATATGTAATAAGAATGTAACTAAGTTAAGGATGAGCAAGTTAAAAGCGGACCAAACATCTCCTGACAACCAATATAAACACATTGAAAGACTAAACAAAATATCAATTTCTAAAATTAATGATCTGATTAATCATGCTCATGAATATAGAGAAAAAGTAATACGACCCACAAATATCGAGTATGAGATAAAATATAATCAGAGATTAAATGAATGTGAATTTAAGAGACTATCAATAAGATCTGAAGATGGTTTTGAAATAATAACAGTAGCAATAACAGATAGTAAAAAGATAGAACTAAATACCGAAATATCATGTAATACACGTCTTAATAACTCTAGGCTAGATATTGTCAGAGATATGAATTTAAGCAACCTATCTTTATATGAAGATGCAGAATTCACTATAAATGATACTAATCCATTTGCTAATTTCAATAGACAGATGATATTTAATGTTTCAAGATATTTTTTGTCAAAACTATCTGATACGAACATCAACCACATCAGCCCATTACGTGCATTTCCTCAAAGATATTATTTACTTGAGAAGTCTGCTCAACATAATGTTCTAAACTCAACAGATGGCTCGCAGTTAGCAGAGATACTTAAGAATAACCCTAAGATACTTAAGAAAGTTAATTCTTATTTTAAAGTATTTGGCATTAATATATCTACAGCGAAAACTAATGATATTATTCATAGAATTACGGTTAAACAAGACAGCGTCATAGTAGAGCTTACAGATGTTGGTTTTGGTATATCTCAAGTTCTTCCTATTTTGGTTCAAGCTCTTTTAAGCCCAGATAACACTCTCACTATTATTGAGCAACCCGAAATCCACTTACACCCCAAGATGCAGGCATGGTTAACTACCGTGCTAACAGAGATTTCTGTGTCAGAGAACAAGAAGTTTTTAATAGAAACTCATAGTGACACAATTATAAAAAGATTGCAGATCCTCATGCTCGACCCAGAATCATCTCTGAATAGAAGTAACGTTAATATGTTTCACTTAGAGCGAACTAAACCAGGACGGACTTCACTATACCACGTCCCTCTAAACGAATTTGGTGATATGTCTTGGCCTAAAGATTTCTTAGAAACTGAGATTAATGATGCCATCGAACTCCAACGTTTGAAAGTTCAAGCAATCAAAAATAGTAGAGATGCATAATGTTTAATTTTAATGCATATTGCTTTTGCCCTGAATTAATAGCAAAGAGAATTTCTGATCCTTTATTTTTCTGCAATTTACTCATTCCATCTACGGTCAATTCACCACACCACCTATTGCTCGACCACAATGAGGAATTATGGTTAAGTTATTTGGAACAAGTTCAAAATGATACAATTGCGTATCAGAACTTGTCGAACTGGGATCTATTGCTTAAAAATCACGTAAACAAAACACTGTACTCAAGTGTAGATATAACCAGTCCTGTAGATGCACAAGACATTTGTAGCATCCTTGAACTAGCACCAGTGACTTGTCAAAAACATTTGGTCACCAATAATAACAATCAATATATAGATGGTATTTCAAATTTATCTGTCCATGGTGTAAGTATTATTTCTGAAAGTAATCTCCTAGCGTCTTCTACCATAGAATCCCAAACCATTTTATATACGCCAAGTAACTTCTACTCTGATATGTTGTTAGCACTTTCGTTTGTTTCTGCAACCAGAGCAAACAAACTAGAAAATGAACACAATGATCACTTAAGAGATTTATTACAGTTCAAAGGATATGATATATATGATCAAACTCGACTTGGTTCTTCATCTTCTAGATTAAATATTGGAAACTTAGATCTAATTGTGAAGCATAATAATAATTGGGTAACTATAATTGAACCATTGAGACTAGGAAGCGTTGAAACGTCAAATATACTACTTCACTATAATAAACTAATCGATAACTACAATCCTTTAGGATTAGTAAACACACACCTTGTAGTGTATTACACTGGTAACCCAAATAATTTTAATGCTTTCTTTGAACGTTATAAATCTCTTGTTTCAGCTCTTGAGAGTACACAGTTCAATGGCGAGGTACAGTTTGGAACTATCACTAACCGAAATTCTGATTATCAAACAATAAGGTCTTTTTCCCAAAATGGTCAAATTAACGGAAACAACTTCCACTGCACCCATACATGTTTATGTTTTTCATCTTGAACCCAAAGCCCCCTTTCGGGGGCTTTTGGTTTTTACAAGCGAAAGTGTAGAAATCTACAAAGTAAACGCGTCAGTCCATGTATAACACCAGAAACAACCTGACTGCGCTACTCTTCCAAGCTAAACCTTCGTGTCACGCCTCAGCCTCTAATACTTTTGCCATACTTTCTTCCTTGTCTACCCTGCCCTGTAAAGCTAACGCAGCGGCGTTACGCTTACCAGTTAACCAAGTGACTAACTTACGTAAAACCTGCTCATAGCGCTTAAAGCGTGAGAACGTGACAGGCAACTTTTGGCAGAAGAACGCAAAGCGGGTTTCTTGAGTCCAGCCAATACGGCCATCATTGCAACATGGGCAGGTTCTTCTTGCTCGGTTCTTAGCGATGTACTTACCGCTGCCGTTACACTCTGGGCAGACTTGGCCAAACTGCTGCGTTGCTTCTGCAATTGCGGTGATCACTAAGGCCTCTAAAGCCTTGTCTGGGTATGGGCCGCGCCACACTTCCATCAAGTTATTCGCTTCAACCAATGTGGCTTGGCACAAAGACTTGTAAGCTGGTTTATCTGCTAAACACTCAACGAACAAGATCATGAAGCCAACTGGCGATTCCTTCCAGGTAATCCCGACCGCCGCTAGTTGCTCATCTAACGACAGTAACGCCTTACCACCCATTGATGGCTCGTAGTTAATCCCTCTAACGTTGAACTTTGCGAGTAACTTTTCTATTCGCATTATGCTCTTCTCCCTAATTCAGCGACTCGTGAAAAGATTGACCCTTGTTTGAACTGAGATGGTGTTGGGCGTTTCAAATCTTTCAGCTGTCGTTCCTGCGACTTATCTGCAAGTCTCACCAAATTGCGAGGTGGTAACTTGCCTTGTTTGTCTTTCTCGCGATATTTGAGTAATGCTTTTCGGTGCTTGGCTCTCGCGTCTCGATCATTAAGCTGACGACGACAAGAAAAGCCCACCTCTTGATTCACCCAATATTCAATATCCCCTTTGGTTTTCTGGCGAATCATTCGGTCAAATGCTTCATCAAAATCGATCTCATACTCATCACCAAGAGCGACAAATTCAGGAAGGCTTGGTGGCCAAGCATCGCCACGCAACAACGCTTTGCTAACCGCAATCCGAATCTCACTTATCGACATAGTGGAAATCCCTTGAGTCCAAGTCGATGGTAGGCTCTGGTACGGCCACTTGCTGCCGAACGCTTCCATGAACTTTGCCTGGATCCATTCTGGAATTGGCAGTTGAATCACAGTGCCCTGCAATTGGTGTGGCAGTGTGTCCGTAGCGTTGAAGCAGCTCTTGGTTGTGCTGCTCAATTCGGTTTGGCGAAGTGCTTGTGTGAGTACTGCTTGGCTGAGTTGCTTCATGGTCGTCATTCCATCGTTCTTGATTCAAATAGGTCGTTAGGTGAAGTTTGTCGAATCCAAATTGCCGTCTACGAATTCGTTCGTTGATATCAGCAACGAGCGAATTGACAAATTCTTCTGGCGATTCCGTTAGCCCCTTCAAAATGGATTTGAATTTGCTCAGAGCTTGCTTCTTGCCCTTCTTGGTTGGGTAAGCTTTCCAAAGCTGTTCAAATAGAATTTCAGAGTCGCAAGGCACAATGTTCTTTTGGATCTTGGTACTCTGATCATTGGTATACTTATATGCGGGAGATTTTTCCCTACCTAGGGGGGATTTTTCTCCCGACCTAGTAGGGATAATTTTCCCTACCTCAGGTGAACCATTCCCCTCGTCTAACTCTTTCTCGTTCCACTTTTTCCCCTTTTCAGTAATTCGTACCATAGGGTGATTTTGATATGTGATACGCTCGATAAGGCCCAACTTTTCAAGTGCAGCTAAATGACGTTTAACCGTATCTGGTTTGTCAGTCAAAATAGGCAGTTCACTGATGATCTTGTCTTTGCCAGACCACCAGTAAGGTTTGCCCTCAATCACTTCACATTTGGCCCAACTGGGTAACTCATACAGGTAGCTAAATAGAATGGATTGCTGAACATTCAGCCCCCATTCCAGTGCTTTGACCTGATTGATATAAAGTGAAAACCTCATAACAAAGATACCGCCTTATCATTGGCTTCCAACGCCTTTTCTTTCATCACTGTTAATAGCTCGGCAGCTTTAGTTCGAGACACGATAAAACGACATGATCCGTTATTGGCTACCCACACTAGGCAGCCGTAGTAGTTTTGTAAGCTAAGACTCATTGCACAAAGTTCTCTTAGATAGGTTAAAAATTGCATCTGGGTGGTCAGCCCTTTTGCGCCATTAATGTTTCGATGTAATGCAGCAGTGGTTCGTGCGAACCTGCACTTTCTTGTAGCTCTCGGTAAGCATCGCGAAGTTGGTCATGCGTCGCGTGTTCACTGAGTAGAAGTACAGAACGGAAGGCCTCGGACGACTCTTTGCTAAAGTCAGCCAGCAGCTGATCGCGGTTAGCATTCTTATTGCAAGCGCCAATGGCAGCCACAGAAAAACCAAGCGGGTTCAAAAACTGGTTAAGCGCCGCAGTTGCCCTCGCCTTTGGCATTGCTGCAATTACCGCAGGAAGCAAGTCCATAATGTTGGCTTTTGCTTCAATGCTCGTACGGCTTACATAACGAAATAGGTTTTGCGTGTTGTTTGGGTTGTTGTGCGCAGACGGCACTTTCAAAATAGGCTCTGGCTGGCAGTCTTCCTCTTCGAAGATCTTCATTTTGTGGTAATTGCGAGCAATGAACTCTGCAATTTGCTCTTTAGTTGCATCACTACGCCACGCTACAACAGCGTTATGCATGACACTTTTTAAGCTTGGTTGCATCTTTTCCCCTTACTGGTTATTTATACAGATCGTGCGTTATCACACTAAATCAGTTCGTTTGTTTAAACTTGTATTGTTGTTAAAAGATATCTGGACGAAGTTGATGTTTATCGATCGCCCCTTCAGTTACATCGTGTAGCTTTTTGGCAAATGCAGCGCCGGGCTTTTTGTGCCCCGTAACCACCAGCCGTAGATATTCCGTACTAGTTTGTAAACGTTCAGCTAATAGCTTTTTTTTAACATCGGGCAATTTACGCCAGTATGACTTGTACATATAAGTACCTCCTTGATACTAATACTATTCGATCTAAATAGTATCTTCAAGGATCTGTACCTTTTTGGTTCAGACATTAGAATTAGGTCAAGTTTCAACAACTAAGTTGCATGTAATGAAATTAGCTGAAGATATAAGACGAGAGAACGCTCGATGCTTAGCAGAAACTCTAGGCAGCATTACAGCATTCGCAGACAAGATTGACAGAGCTCAAACACAAGTTAGTCGTTTTATGGGTAAAGGAGCTACGCGCTCTATCGGGCCAAGAATGGCTCGACACATAGAACAATGCTTTGGAAAGCCTGAAGGTTGGTTGGATAAAGATCACTCAATAGAGCATCTTGAGACAAAATCTGATTTCCCCAAAATGGCACCTTTTTCACAAGAAGATCTAGTTATTCATCGTAAAGTGCCAATCATAAGCCAAGTACAAGCAGGGGCATGGGGCGAGGTAGAACTAAACAATATCCTAGATGATGATGTTGAGTGGCAAATAACCTCTGCAGTCATAAGCCATGAGGCATTTGCAATGAGAGTCACAGGAAACTCAATGACTAATCCTCATGGTTCTCCATCAATACCAGCAGGTTCTATAGTTGTAGTCGAACCATGTAACTGTCCAGACAACGGAAAAATAGTCGTAGCCACGCTAAATGACGCACCTGAAGCAACGATTAAAAAGCTAGAAATTGATGGTCCCCATAAGTTTTTAGTACCGCTAAACCCTAAATATGACCCTATTCCAATCAATGGAAACTGTCGAATTGTGGGTTATGTCAAACAGGTAATAATGAACCTTTAAGATTACTTCTTAGTTAAGAAAGCCGCTATATGCGGCTTTTTTTGTACCTACTTCAAATTATTTCTAATACCAAACTTTACAAACCGCACTTAAAATATGTACCATTAAGATACTTTAACAAGGAGAGATTATTATGAAGGTATCATCTAGAAACTTAACTAGAGCAATTCTCAACTTGGATTCAATCAAATTACATCGAGCGGACTTCGAGAGCCTTTTATGTAACATAACGAAAGAAGACCCGTGCCATGACGAGATCGCTCAACTAATGGACTTGAGCCAGCAATGCGAGAACTTGGAGATTCAAGTAAAGCCTGAAGATGCAGAACTCATTAACCGTTTTAACGCTCTGTCTGACCAACTGAGCTACAAGTTAGCGGCTATGAATGCAATCTGAGAACTTTGTGTAATGAGACTTTCTAAGAAACAGAAAAGAGAAAACCCCTATCGGTGACCAAACCAATAAGGGCTTCTTTGTGCAATGAGAACTTAGATAACCAAGCCTCGAACTCAGTATATACAGGGCTGACCACCCAATCAAGTAGTAAGGCTGAGTGCGAGGTTTCACCCCACTGAAACCAAAGGAATTTTGTGCAATGAGTACACTACTATGCCGTAACTCCCAAGAGGAGTTTATCTACAAAAACATTTCTCAAATCTTATCTGGCGAAGGCTATGAACAGTCTGAAGTTCGCCGCGCCTCTGACTTTGCTATCGAAACTTATCGAACCACTGCTTCATTTGGTGGCCGCGGGGGCAAATGCTTTGATTACTGCTTGTCTCGTGCAAGGCAGTTGCTCTCTCCCGTAAAGAAGAAAGCGTCTACTCGTAAGCGCAAGGTGAACAAATGAGTGAAGCACAAGCTGTAGCTGCCGAGGCTAAAGACTATATCGAACAGCTGCTTATAGAGATGTTTGAAGGGAACCACCCAGATAATGAAGTCTTACTCGGTACACTGCTTTCAGGTAACGAGCCAATTCAAGTGCAGCTTAAGATTACCCGTAAACCTGAAGACTTTATGGATGAGTGTTAACTCTCCCGTTCTCGAACTGGGTGATTATGAGCAATCACCCTCTACTAATGAGGTTTTAGTAACATGCGCACCCAAAACCCTAAATTGGCAAAAATATCCATCGTGACGTTGAAGCAAGCTGCAGACCTTATTGGTTTAAGTACCAAAACACTGCGCGAAAAAGCCAATGAAGGCATTTACCCGTCTACGGTTATGAGCAAGATCAACGGCACATGGATGGTAGATACAGAGGAATGGAACCGATGGCATCGAGCCAAAATGTAAAGCTCCCGACTGGTGTAGAGGTTCATGGTAAATCATTACGGCTCAACTTTACTTATCAAGGTAAACGCCGCCGTGAGTCTCTTGGCCTTGCGCCAACTAAGCAGAATATTAAGTTTGCCGCACAAAAGCGTGAAGCAATTCAGTACGAGATTAAGATTGGTATCTTTCGCTATGCTGCTCATTTCCCTGACTCGCCTCATGCAACGGGTAAGCCTCAAGCTGGCACCTTTGGCGAAATGGTTGATAAGTATTTGCAGCTCAAGCAAGCCGATTTAAGATCATCGACCTTTAAAAAGTACGTCTCGCTGTTCGAGATTACCAAGAAAACCTATGGGGGTAATCGAAGCTGCAACACGCTAAGCCCTGAGACGGTTTCAGAGTTAAGAGCGGAGTTATCAAAAGGCCGAGGCGCAAGAACGCTTAACACTTACTTTCGCGCTATTAACTCGTTTTTCGCTTGGCTGCATAAGATGGAGTTTGTAGAGCGAAACTTTGCTGAGTTTTTGCCAGGTGTAAAAGCGCCAGAAAGAAACATCAATCCATTTACTATGGATGAAATAGCCAAGGCGCTTGAAGCCTGTATGCAAGAGCAACACAAAAACATGATAACCCTACTCGCTTATACGGGGTTAAGAACGGGCGAGCTGTGCGGCTTAGCCTGGGAAGATGTGGATTTTGAGAATAAGACGCTGACGATTCGCAGAGCAACATTTGAGGCTCGTGGCCTAAAGACACCAAAGACTGATCGTGAGCGCACAGTCGATTTAATGCCACCAGCATTAGAGGCCCTACAATCGCAAAAGAAGTTGAGTTGGTTCTTCCCAAGAAATGAACACGAAGTGGAATTGGCCGACAAAACGATTCGTATAGACAACATTCGTTTCGTGTTTAACCCAAAGGCTACTGAGAACTTAAATGCAAAAACGCCGTATGACTATTTCAGTAAAACGGCACCCAATAAGATGTGGAAGAACATTTGTGCACGTGCTGGCATTCCATACCGCAATGTGTACCAGCTGCGTCACACTTACGCATCATGGATGTTGAGCTACGCGAACGTAAACATCGCTTACCTAGCCCAACAAATGGGCCACAGTAACTTTTTGATGATCGCCAATGTCTACGGCAAGTGGATGAAGAACACGAATATGTCAGAGAGTGAAAAGGCCTGGGAGGCGTTGAAAGGAGTTAAATAAATCATGAGCCAGATCAATTAGATATTCTGATTCAAATTTAAGACATATGCTAACATGCACCTAAAAAGTACAAATCACTTTTAGTTGGTATAGGTCATATGGCAGATAATCCACTCGCAGAAGCTCAGCGCGAATCCGCTGGAGCGAGCACATTTGGTAAGTATAACTTCCAGTTTCACTGGGCTTTATGTGAAATTATTGAAAAACATAAACAGCAAAAGGAATATGCGTTACTTATAGAGCATCATGAAGATGTAGTTATTGCTGAAGGCTTGAATGCTTCAAGTGCGACTTTTGAGTTTTATCAGGTTAAAAATAAATCTGCCAAATTTACACCAGCAAACCTAACTAAGCGGGAAAAAGGCAGTAACGAGAAACTAAAAAGTTCTGTACTTGGAAAATTACTAGAATCCTGTATAAATACACAGTATGAGGATAAAATTACCAAAATTGGTTTAGTTTCTTCTAGTGGTTTTTCGCTTAAGACCGATAGAGATTTGAAACTAGATGTTATCAAGGTCGGTGACATCACTGAAGATGATCTTACAACACTAACCGATAACATCCGTAGTGAACTAGGAATTACAGTTCTGCCTGAGAATTTACAGTTTATCGTTCCAAATATACAGCTTAAAAATCAAGAAGATTACGTTCTGTCGCACTTTGCGCGTTTAGTAGACAAGCTGTTTCCCGGAGCTTTATGTAATCCAGTAAATATCTATCGTTCAGTCATTGATGAAATGGGACGAATTGGTCGTATTGAATATGACTACAAAGAATGGACCCGGCTTCTAGAAAACAAGTCGCTAACTTCAACTCAAGTACATGACGTGATTATCCAACATACAAAACACCCTTGCGTAGATGACTTGAAAAATGACTTCGATGACTTAGCAAGTGACCTAGGGTGGAAAGCAAAACAAAAGAGAGGCTTCAAGAGTAAGCTAGCTTTGATCGCTTTGAGTAGAGCTGGCTTTATGACCTCTTTAGACATTGAGCTCACTAACTTGTTTCAAGCTTCGCACGACAAGATTGACGAAGAAAATTACTCGGATGATACAACATACCTTGAAGCACTGCGTACCCAAGCAATTGCAGATGGCCTACTAGCTCGAGTTAATAATGAGGATGAGCTGTTACTAGAGATCATCTACTGCTTATTAAAGGCTCAATGATGAAAACAACAAAAAACTACAAATTATTGATTAGAAATCTTAGGAATCATAAAAATGAAAGGCTTACAATTTCAACGTCTAGTTCTACTGTCCGATTCGAAAAGAACGGCGAATCAGTTCAGCTTTCCGAAGAGATTAAATCTCGTTACAGGAAACGACAATAGTATTGGTAAGTCCACGCTAGTCAAAAGCCTATATTGGGCTATTGGTTGCGCTCCTCATTTTGATAGTGAGTGGAAATCTAATGATGTAAAAGCAATTCTGTACTTCACAGTAAATCAGAATAAATACATCATTAGCCGTTATGCTGATGGTATTTACTTTGGCTTAGAGGGCTCACCATTAACTAAATACTCAAAAGTAACCGGTAAATTCGCTGAAGATTTTGCTGAAGTTGTAGGCTTTGATTTAATGCTGGCCAATAGAACGGAAGGCATTGACTGCCCTCCTCCCGCTTTCTATTTCCTACCATTTTATATAGATCAGAAAAAGAGCTGGGATGAGCCATGGAATGGTTTTGAAGGACTTGGGCAATATGCACGATTTAAGCAGAATCTGATCAAATATTTCGGTGGCTACTTACCTAAAGAGCACTTTGATCTTGAAGAAGAAATCTTCGAGCAGAAAGCAATTGAAAAAGAAGCTAATCAACAAGTTGTTCGGATAACAGAAGCAATAGACCTTCTTAAAGAAATCGCTCCAGATCAAACCGTAGCAATTACTTCGGAAGAGTTTCAAAGCATTCAACGTGAGATAGAAGAAGAATTAGCTAGTTTCTCATCAAGCCAATCAAACCTCTACGAGCTGCAATCTATTTTAGCGAATGAGATTCATGAACTAGAACAACAGCACTTAATCGCTAGTACCTCAGCTAAAGAATTAGATGATGACTATACATTCGCTGTCGAAAACATACCATCAGACTCTCTTGAGTGTCCTCTATGCGGCATAGAACATGATAATTCTCTGCTAAGTCGTGCAGGGCTTTTAGCTGATAAAGAAAGTATTGAACAGCAAGCAGATAAAATAAAATCTCTACTCGAAACTAAGTATCAGGAGCGCGAAGCTCTCAACCAAGAGATCAGTTTTGTTACCGCTGAGATTGAACGTATCAATGAAAAATACTTAAAGGAAGACTCCGAGGAGCAACAAGAGAAGTTTGAGCAAGCTATCCATGCCGTATCACAGCATAAGGTTAATCAAAATGTAACGCACAAAAAAGAAAGCTGCCAGCTTCAATCAAAACAAGCCAATGAACAACAAAAGGAAATTAAGAAGGAACAAAGAAAGTTGGTCAAAAAAGCTACTCGTGATGAACTAAATGAGCTTTTTATAGGCAACCTAGTTGAATCTATCAATTCCTTGTCTGCCACTGGTGTAAACCTCGATGGCGTAAAAGCGCCAATGGATTACAAAAAGATTCTAGGTGGTGGTGCTGCTGAGGGGACACGCGGAACACTTGCCTATCAACTAGCTGTTCTTCGCCAAATTGATCATGCAAACCCATGTGAGATAGCCCCTTTTGTTATTGATACACCAAATCAACAAGAGCAGGCTAAGCATAGATATGAACAAGTAATGGACGTCGTAACAGAAAACATCCCTAAAGGCTATCAAGTAATTCTGTGCGCTATGGATAACGAAGCTCTTTCAACATATAAGCAAGATGCTCATGTGATCGAACTTGATGGCAATCGTCTACTTCAACCCGAGCCATACGAATCGCTTCGAAAAGAGTATGAACAAGTCATACTAAATAACTAAATAGTCAAGGCTACCAGTTGGTAGCCTTTTTATTATATTTTAAAAGGTATCAGAGACTTCAATGAATGTATAACCTTCTCAACGAACGTTTTTTTAGCCGTTACTGACTTGGGTTTGGGACGCGATTGAGGTGTAGCTTCCGATCTAGCTTCTGGGGGCTTTTCATGTATTGGTTGTTCCAATGGAACTTTTGGCATACTTCGATCTGCAGCCTTAGCTTCTAGAGAGCTTGGAGAGACGTTGTCCGTGAGTCTAGGCTGAGGTGTTAGATTAACTTCGCTAGTTGTAGGTTTAGCTGTTGCTAAGGAACGATATCGGGCCTCACCCACTAACGGCTCTGTCGCTACTGGTGCTTGGCTCTTTACGAGAATATTCTCCTCTTCCATTCCAAATTTATTAAATGGTAAGTCGACTGGTTTTCCTACATGCAAGAAAAAGAACTCAGCTAGATCACAATGGAATATATTTCGTGTTCCGCTATCCTGCTTACCAATAAAAAACGCAGTTGGAATTAGCTTGTCTTGTTTGGATGAAGTTCTAGCTGCATTTAACGCCGCAACGAGTTCACTTTTAATCGCTTCTCGGTGTCTATTGGACCAATCAGACCAATTAAGGCGCAGTTCAAAAAACTCACCTGTATGTGGTTCTTTTTGAAATAGCTGAATAGAAACGTAGTCTTTGGTATAAATTGGCTCCTCTAAATAGCGAAGTGCTTTATAGAAGATGTATTCATCTTTGTAACGGACGTTTTTGAACTCTCTTAACTCCTGAAATAGTGCTCTGTACGTTTTCTTTTTGCCTAAGAGGGTTAATGCTAATTCACCATTAGTAATTGGATCTTGGAGATAAAATAGAGCCGCCGCAGAAACATAACTACTTCGCTGGTAAGTACGACTAGTATCTGCACCTGTGCCTTGACCTGTTGATGAAACCTGACCATTTGGCTTAGGAGATGATTGACCATTCTTCAGCTTGTTGGGCTCGCCCTTGCTATTTGGATGTGTAATCTCTGTTACGTATGGAAGCACCCAAGTTTTGTTACCCTTCCCATCAGTTTTCCATTCACCACCAAAGTTCTTGCTGAAAATACAGCTTTGGATATGTTCAGGAAACTTGAAGTGCGGTTGCTGTTTATAGTCTTGTAGCACACCATCAACTAGCCTTTTTTGTTTACAAGCACATGGTATCGCCTTCATACGACAATATGGGTTAGCACATTGATAGTGTTCTTTATGCTTTCGAACATACGCATCACCTCGCTGCTTTATTTGATATGCGTATTCGATTGATTGGGTGACAGTATTGAAGGCTCGATCCATTCTTTTCTCCTATATATCGAATACTGTAATTTATTCCATATAGAGATTGCTTTACGCAAATTATAAGAATCATAAATAGATCGAAGTTCACAAATTACTTGAATAAACGTCCCATTACTGCCCCAAGTTTTTTGTATCACGAACTAAGCCAATGTTTTATTTGATTATTTATAGTTTTATCCATAACCCACTAGACATGATGTACATGGAAGAAGAACAAATGAACTGGGCCATGATTGGTATGTCTGCTGATGACAAACCACTTGATTGCAACGGCGTCGAACTGAAAAAAGGTGACGACGTAACGGTTATCAAAGACCTACCAGTTAAAGGCACTAACCAAGTCATCAAACAAGGCACGGTTATCCGTGGTATCAGCATTGGCGACGATCCTAAGCTTGTTTCTGGTAAAGCGAACGGCGGCCAATCTATGTACGTCATCGCGGAATACTGCCGTAAGAAGTAGTGATGAATTGATGATTTCCCTAAGGGCGCTATTCAGCGCCCTTTTTAATGCGCTCTAATTTCACACCAAGGCTTCTCAATTAAGTCTAATTCATAATGATTCACGGTTAGCAAATTAATAAAAATTTCACTGAGCTTTCGAGCTTCTCCGTACAGAAATAGCAACACGCAAAGCAGCAAGAGTGTCGTCGCTGAAGTTGGGAGGAAAGGAGCGGCCGTCTTAGCTTCGATTCCCTGACTAACGCCAGAAAACAAAGGGCAATGGATTAAGCTATTTTTGTGCTGTTTAGACTCAACAAACAATTCACCACGACTTTGCTACGCTCGCTCTCGTTGAATATACTTGTCACATAGCTGTTTGAAGAGCAGCGGTTTATCAAAATAGTAGCCCTGAAGTACTTGGCAACCCATTTGATTGAGCAATTCTGCTTGACGCTTAGTCTCCACCCCTTCCGCCACTAAATTGAGCTGATTGGAGTGTCCAATTGCTATGATGGTATTCGCTAAACTATCCAAGTAGTTGTCATCATTGATATCAAGAATGAACTGTCGATCAATTTTGATTTCAGTGATTGGCAGATCATTGACATATCGAAGAGAACTGTAACCCGTGCCAAAATCATCAAGAGAAACGCCAAAACCTTCCAAGCTTAGCTTGGTCAATATATCTTTGACTCTGTGTGTATCTTCAATGACGACATTCTCTGTAATTTCAAAAGTAACAAGCTGATTGGCCAACTCATTCGAAGTGAGGATATTTTTGGTTTTCAATTCAAAATCTTTATGAAGAAGCTGCAGCGGCGAAATGTTTATCGCGACACTTATTTGGCTATGATTTAATCGATTAAACAAAACGATATCTTTACAGGCTTGTTTCATAACGAAATCCCCGATTTCGATAATTAATCCTTTTTTTTCAGCGACTTCAATAAACTCATCGGGAGGAACGTAGCCAAGTTCTGATGAGTGCCAGCGGCATAGGGCCTCAACTCCGATCAGCTCACCACTTGCCGCATTGATTTTAGGCTGGTATTCAACGCTTATTTCTTCTCTCGCCAAAGCAAGGCTCAGCTGCTCTTCTAGTGCAAACTGATACTCCAGTACCTCACTAATCCTTTTAGTGAATAGCTGTATCTGACCTTTTTTTTGTTCCTTGGAAGTGTAAAGCGCAACATCTGAGTGAGACAATAACTCCGAAGAATTAGCGCCATGATCGGGAAACATAGCGATACCAATACTGCAGTTGGTTGATAACTGAACACCATTAAACAGAATAGGGATAGCAATCGATTCTTGAATTCTTTCCGCTCTGAGCATTGCCTCTTCTTCTTCAATGACTGGAAAGCCAAAAACAAACTCATCTCCTCCGAAACGAACCAGTATTTCATCGTCACGTCTGAGCTTTGAAAATGTTGTACTGACGGCTTTAAGCAACTCATCACCAGCATGATGACCATATTTATCATTGATCCTTTTAAAATCATCTAAATCAACAAATAAGACCGCATACTTCGACTTCTCGATCCGGCATTGCTCAATGCAGCGCTCCAATTGCTCATCCAGTTGACTGCGATTGGGAATGCCTGTCAATGAATCGATATGGGCCGACGTTTCCAGTTGTACGCGGCTTATCTCGAGTTGTTTAATATCATCTTCGATTCTTTGCTGGTAGTCATCAAAACGTCGTTTTACCAACTTACTGGCCCAAAACGACAAAGTGACAAGAAGCAACATTAATCCAGATAAGATCAAAATCACACGAAGGAGATCTTCTGAATGGGACTGTTTCAACTTGACCACTTGGGGGCTTAAGACACGTTCAACATGTTCAGTAAAAAAACCCGTCCCAATGATCCATCCCCATTCCGGCAATACCTGTACATAACTTACCTTGTTTGAATTGAATATCCCTTTAGGAACATAAGGGCTTTGATATTCGACAAACCCTGACAGTTCACCATTTAATGTTGTTCTAATTATTTCAAGGAGATCAGGTTCTGGGTCTCCGATTCGGTCGGGATCTTTATGCGCTAATGTTACGCCTTTCATATCCATCACAAATACGTAGTTATCTTCTCCATATCTTAATGATGTTAGCCACTCCAGAAGGTCTTGCTTTATTTCATCCTCAACATCAGAAACGTATTCCCCTGTACCAATAAACCAATCAAAAGGCTCAAATCTCTTACCAAAACCTATTTTTTCAAACTCGACATCACCTTGTCCTGGCTTCCTATACCACCACTGATAAAAAGCCTCACCGTTGGCTGATTGTCGAATGAGATCAATATGTTGTTTTAAAATCAATGTTCCTTTGCTGTCTTTTGCATCAATTTTGGACGTTCCCTCAATATGCGGGAGCAACCCATGCATGACGCTGATACCTTCCATCGAGAAAATAAAAAAGTAGCCTCGTCCTTCATTAAATCTTACTTCTCTCAATGCTTCAGAGATTAAGGATTGGAGTTCTGCCTCTTCTCTATTGGGAAAAGCGCGATACAATCCACTGGCAATGCTATGCGCTTCATAAATGCGTTCTCGAATATCCGCTTTTAATACGCCGACGGCTTGAGAGGCTTCGAAGAGTAAATGTTGATGAATATTATCCAGTTGACGTTTCGCTTGCTCACGTTGGCTAGTCAAAAAGTTTTGCCTGAAGCCATCAATCAGCTCATCAATTTTTCTCTGCTCCTCTCCAACAAAGATCAGAGTTATGGCAAGCATGACTGTCATAGTCAGTGTTACTGGCAACACTTTGATACATCTCAATAGCCATAATTCTGAATCATTTGCCATAAAATGATCTTCTCATCCTGATTACAATCTCTTAATTATAGTCATTGATTGTTAACCAATTTTCCGATTAAAAGATCACTTGGTGCTGGGGATCGCATATTTCAATTTTCCCTCATTGTTCAACATTTCATAATACTTCCCTGATTCAATCATACTTCGAAATCCTGATTCGCATAGAGCAAGAATTTCTTTAGCATTAGGGTATGAACGAGACACCATCAGATGAAGAGACGTACCGGGAAAAGGTTCAGGTAAAACATCAAAATGATCAACAGAATCAGGAAAGAGTTTAGCAATCCATTTCCATCCAGATTCAGGGTCTGCAGGCAGGTAATCTATCCGGCCTTTTTGAAGCAATTTAAAGGCTTGCTCTTCTGTTTGTGCTAGAACGTACTCCTCACCCATCTCATCAAGCTTTTCTTTAATGTAATAGCCAAGATATGTACCTACTCGATAGGTCATGAGTTCTTGCAGGCTGATGGATTCAGCCTTAGGAACAAGAGGTAAATAATAAAATATACGCGGAGGATTCGCCGACTGAGTTAAAGCTTTCGAAAAATCAGCAAACTGTTTTCTGGTTTGTGTAACCGCGTAAGGAAAAGCGGCGAAAGCAGAACCATGCTTGACCATAGTTTCCGCTCTGAGCCATGGAACATAAGTAATCTCGACTTTAAGCCCTTCGCTCTCACACATTTCCACAACAAGATCAACAAAAAAGCCTTTGCCCTGATTGCTGGATGCATCAAGTACATAGGGAGGCCAAACATCAGTGACAAATGTTACTGTTTTCGCAGAAGCCTCTTGAAAAGGATAAGCCAGCAACATCAATGATAAAAGTGGTACACGTGCGAAATAACTAACAACACCCATATTGATGCCCTGAAAACAAATCCTCTAAATTTTCTTAGTACAAAAGTAACAGCACCTCAAGTGATACAATGTAACATATTGCAACATCACCTACTCTATCTTACCGCCAACCGTTTGAATTCTTTCAAAACTACCAGGCTGTGTAACCCAAGCGACAACGGCGTCAATATCTTTTAGCTCGTTAGTGAGCTCAAAATGCCACTGACCTGTATTTGAGCGGCTTTGCTGACGTTCCTTAGCGATAAAATCGTGTTCAAGTGACTTCCCTCTGTTTTCTCCGGCCTTCACTATGGTGGTTCGATTGTTAGCAAGAAACACAATCGTCGCGTCGAGATGTCCAGATTTGTCGAAGTTAAGAATGAATTTATTTCCTTTGCGACTAAGTGTCAGTCTCTCTGCGTTTCTAGGCTCTAAAGCAGGAAGCTCGCGGTTAACCCAATTGAAGAAACCGCGCCATTCTTTACCATCTACAATGAATCCTGGCGTATAGACGCTACCCACTACATCGTATGCACGATAAAGGCGCTGGAGTTGGGAGTATTCAGGTTTAGCAAAGTCGTCTTGCCAACCAAGGTAATCCCAATAATCGACGTGATAAGCCACTGGGATAATATCCTTCCATAGCCGATCACTTTCTTCAAATGTTGATAAATACTTGTCCGCTGGTGGGCAACTGGAGCAACCTTCTGACGTAAATAACTCTATAACCTGAGCAGGTTGACCTTCGTGTGACCAGATTTGTCCACTAGAGAAGGTTGAGGCGACGGATATCGCTAATAATGTGTTCATAGACAGATCCTCTGATGTACTACTGACTATGACCGACCTAATGCTGACTCTATTTCATTAAAATAAAACAAAAAAAAGCGCCAGCATTTCTGCTGGCGCTTAACAGTCTGTAAATGTACGTCTATTAACGATATAGACCGATATCCTTTTGGATGTGACCAGACATGTCACTTGCGTAGTAAGCGCGAGGTGTATTGTCTGTGAAAAGAATATCTAGTAGATGTGCAATCAATCCTTTGAAAGTAACCGAGTAGGTTTTTTTGTCCATAGAGATTGGAGCGTTGATAGTTCCGATGTGCATTGCCTGTGCCATGATTGCCTCTCTATAAATCGTGTAATTCGTTTCGTTGAGGGGATATTAAGCAATAAATTACTGTTCAAAAAATGACAAATTTTGCTTTTTGACATTAGTTTTTCTAATAAAACAAACCATTAACATGGCAGTTTAAAAAAAATGCAAGCAAAACTAGATATATTGCTTATTTATCCACTTCGATTGCATTTACTATTTATTGACCACTCAAAAACACGCTTAAAGTCACAAATATTTTACAACCTTGCACATATTCAAGCTGGTAATTTGTCTCGATTAAATTAGTTTATTTATCGATACTTACTTCAACTTCTGATGCCAATCTCTTTTGTTTAGCTACTGATGCCGCAACTGCGATAGACATAGTAATCAGCAATATAGCTAATGACAACGGAGTGGGAATCTCCCAACTTGATCCAACTAGCATCATCTTAACTCCGATGAAAATCATGATAAAAGCCAGCGCTGTTTTCAGGTAGATAAACTTATCCATCATGCCTTGTAAAACAAAATACAACGACCGAAGACCTAACAGGGCAAATACATTAGCTGCCAGAACAAGGAATGGTTCCTGCGTGACAGCAAAGATTGCCGGAATAGAATCGAGCGCAAACATGACGTCCATAAATGCAATTACACTAGTCACGATCGCCATCGGTGTTAACATTCGTTTGCCCTGTTCGACAACGGTCAATGCGTTACCACGAAAGTCATCGGTGACTTGCGCCCACTTCCGTATTAACTTTTCAGGTAATGGGTTTACCTCATCTTCTCCTTTGTCTTTTGCCAGCTGTACACCCGTCCAAATGAGGAACACAGCAAAGACATAGAGAATCCAGTGGTACTGAGCGAGTAACTGAGCACCAACCGCAATCATGATGACACGCAGGACAAGCGCACCAATCACACCCCAGAGTAATGCTCGTGGACGTAAGTGTTCTGGTACTAAGTACTGATGGAAGATGATGGCAAACACAAACAGGTTATCAACACTCAGTGACTTTTCTAGTAGATAGCCGGTTATGAATGATACGGTCGCTTTCTCAGCGCTGTAACTGCTGGCAGGAGCATAAACATCCCACAAGAAATAGATGCTAGCAGCGAAGATGAACGCGATCAAAAACCAGAATAAGCTCCAAGCTGTCGCTTTCTTGATAGTGATGTTGCCGCCACGAGTTTGCCATATATCTAAAGCCACCATAGATAGCGTTAGCAAACCAAAACCGAGATAAATAGATAGGGTCATTATTCCTCCTGAGCGGAGGGATCAGAACAGTGCTTTGACGATCCCCCCGCAAACAAACCAATCCAATGTTTTTTTACATTGGTTACTTGATTGCGTTGGTCTCGTCGAAATAGATGCCGTAAAAAGAAGGCAACATTTATACTTACCGGATAGAACAACGTCTAACGAGATGACGATAAGTAAACCAGAGGCGACTACTCCCCAAACAATTAAGATTGTATTCTGGCACTAACAATTCGTCTATAGCAAAGATCAAAAAAGGAGCCCAATGGGCTCCTTTTACATTAAACGTTGATTTTACCGCTAAGCTATACTCCCCCAACAGGGATAAAGTATACTAATGCAGACCAAACGCCTATCCAGCTAATCACGACCGCAACGTCGATCCAGTCTCTACTCCACATAGATTCCTCCGAGTAATATTCACTTACCCAATTAACTCGAAGAATAAATTAGCAACCTTTGTGCCACCATATTTGAGCTCTTTCCCGAGGTCTGTTTAATGTTTCAGGAGCGTCAGTTAACAATTCAATAAAACAATCTGCCATAGAGGTAGCCGTCACTATACCTTCGCCAGACATATTTAGCATGGCTTCGTAGCCCTCTTTGCCTTTCATCGTATAGGCTGAAGACGTTCCAGTGTAGTACTTTTCATTCGACACTTCCTGCCAACCTAACGCCAAGCTGTAGATCTTGAGACTCCGAATTCGACTTCCTTTTTCCGCTTCCGGAAGATATTCAAAGCTCAGGTTGTAGGTGTAAGGATAAGAACCATCACCAGTCCCTTCCACGCCGTTATTAGTGGCGTTATTTATTGCCCCCTCAAGCGCAGCGGCAATGTCCTTCCCTTTAAGCTGATAAACACCGATCGGAACGGCAAATGGTAGCAGCTTACCCGCGATATCGGCGACGGACACATTGCCAACATTGAGCGAATTTCGAACACCACCGGCGTTGTGAATGGCAAACTCTGCATTGTGTCCCAGCTTATTCATTGAGTGCACAAAGGACTCAGCGACCAACGGAGCCAACTCGCTGGCACCAACCTCATCAGGGACTCTGACATGACGTAGTGGCTTATCGGCGCAAGCAATCACCTGACGTTGTAGCTCTCTAACGCGTGATACGTACTTTTCATTCAATACGTCCTGTACTTGCTTATCTTTTTTACACACCAGCACGTTAGGGTGTTCATCAATAAACCGTCGGGCTAGGTTATAGGGTAATTCGTTCGTGCTTTGACTCATGCTTGCGTCAAGGAATAATCGACGACCCAGCAAAAGTTCATTTCTCCCATTGAAGGCGACGATCTCACCTTCTGCATTGAAGTCAATATCACAGTGCCCCATGCTTAGAGCGTGATAACCCGCTTGGACAACATGTGTACCATTGATCTTAATCCCGTATTCATCATCCTTTTTCAGGCCCAACGCACTGAAATCACCTTGCAAGCGATGGCTATGGCCGCCAACAATAAGACTGATCCCTTCAACTTTCTCCGCCATATCCAAATCGGCGTCATAGCCCATATGACTTAATAAAATGATCTTATTGATACCGTGATTTCTGATTTCCTCAACGGTGTGTTTTGCCGTTGTAATCGAGTTCACAAATGGTGTGTCTGAGTCAGGGTTAGAAATATCTGCCATTTTATCGAGCGCTAGGGAAAAGATAGCAATGGGCTCTCCATTTACTTCTTTCACTATCCATTGAGCGCAATGGTTTGCAGGGACAAAAGAGTAAACCTGTAATTTATTTTTCAGCGTGCAGGCTTTCTGTTGATTTTCATTAGACAGATCCCAGTTGCCAGCAAGCAATGGGAACTCGATTTTATCTACGAACTTAGCAACTGGTAAGTTGCCCATGTCCAATTCATGGTTACCTAAGGCCATCGCATCTATATTGAGGGCATTGAGCATGGTCGCATTCGCTTCCCCTTTAAACAGGGAGAAATACAAAGTGCCCTGAAAACAATCTCCTGCGTGGAGGAACACCATTTGGCGATTGTCAGATATGGATTCTTCGAGCTGCTTTTTACGTGTCGCTATACGCGCAAATCCCCCGGCACTCACATACGGAGTAAGGATTTCGCCGTCTACATTAATCGTAAGCTGTAGCGACGTTGGTTCAAAATAAGAATGGGTATCGTTAATGTGGGCAAGCCTAATCTTAGCCGCTTTATTGTTTTTATATTTCATATTTTCTTCTCTCATATTCGGCTACATCGTATCCCATCCTTTATGACAAATTCATTAACTTTCACACTTTTATTTTATACGCCGTTCCATATACATTAACTAAGTTGAGCAAGGTCTCTTGTCGTTGATAGCAGATTACACCGAGTAAGCACAAACTTTGTGAGGTAAGCTTCTGCTTATTCGAAGTTTTTCTATTATGCTTTAGGTAACAATAGCTCAAACGGAGTCACTTCATGCTGCTAGAGCGGATTGAAATTTCCGGCTTTCGTGGGATCAAACGGCTATCCATCGCTTTTGACGAGCTCACGACCCTAATTGGTGAAAATACTTGGGGCAAATCTTCTCTGCTAGATGCCCTATCGGTCGCCTTACCTCCCGAAGGAATACCTTATCAATTTGAAATGACAGATTTTCATGTCGATTACTCAATTGCACATCCACAAACTCAGCACTTACAAATCGTCATCAGCTTAGTATCCAACGATAAGAACGAAATCAAATCTGGTCGTTATCGCAAAATAAGACCAGTCTGGATACAGGATCAGCAAGGCATCAACAAGATCATCTATCGCTTAAGTGCTAGCCGAGACGGCCACGATGTCTCTACTCGCTACGCTTTTCTTGATCGTGAAGGTAACCCATTACCACTGCATCACTCAGAAAAGTTAGCGCAGGAACTCATGACACTCCACCCTGCCATTCGTCTCAAAGATTCGCGTCGTTTCGAACGTCCGCTCGGTAACCTAGGAGATACCAACGACCGCATCGAGAAACGGATCAATAATACCTGTCGGCGCTTAATGGCGATTCCCGGCCATGTAAACAAAGGCGAAATGAAAAGTAGCCTGAATTCTATGAATGTATTAGTTGACCACTACTTTTCATTTAAATCCAATGCACGTAAAAACCTTCGCAAACAACGGGATGGTATCTTTTTCAGTGGCTCACCAAACAACAAAAGTATCTCTCAAGTTGTGGAGGAAACCAAAAGTAAACAGACACGTCTCTTGTTTATGGGCTTGCTCAATGCCTATCTTCAGGCGAAAGGTCCCAATAAACTCCGCCGTTGTGCTCGGCCTTTATTGATCCTAGAAGATCCAGAGGGTCGATTGCACCCTACTCATCTTGCAAGAGCCTGGAGCCTGCTCCAACTGCTTCCTATGCAAAAAATCCTGACGACAAATAGTGGTGACTTGTTGGGGCAAGTACCACTTAACAGTATTCGGCGTCTAGTGAGGCAATCCGATCGAACCATCACTACCTATCTTCCAGCACAAGGATTCAGTAAAGACGAACTAAGACGAATTGGCTTTCATATCAGATTTCACCGCTCTGGAGCATTGTTTGCGAGATGTTGGTTACTGGTCGAAGGTGAAACCGAAGTCTGGTTATTTAATGAATTAGCGAATCAGTGCGGGTATAATTTGGCCGCTGAAGGGGTACAAATCATTGAGTTTGCTCAATCGGGACTCAAATCTTTAGTCAAAATCGCTAAGGCTTTCGGCATCGACTGGCACGTAGTGACAGATGGAGATGCAGCGGGTAAAAAGTACGCCGCTGCAGTTCGTGCTCAACTAGGAAACGATCAAGAACGTCATCGCCTCACTGAACTGCCCGATCGAGATATTGAACACTACCTTTACAACAATGGTTTTGAGCCTTTTTTTAAAGATATGGTACGAATTCCACTCGATCATCCTATTCCAGCTAAAAAAGTGGTGACTAGAGTACTCAAGAAATTTGCTAAGCCCGATCTTGCGCTAGCGATTGTTTCCTACTGTGAGGATAAAGGAACAGAGTGCATCCCATTACTGATTAGATGGACGTTAAAGCGCGTAGTAACAATGGCGAATGGCAACACATAAAAAAGCGGCCTTGGCTACCTATCGTTGCCAAGGCCGCGTATCAAATATCAAACGATACCAATCAATCAGGGGGTCACAATCATGAACGAGTTGGTAACTCACTAGTAGATTGTGTTTGAGAAGACTTTTGATGTAGCCACAAACCACTTGCTTTCATCAAGTAGCCAAAGATACCACCTAAGATCAACGAAGGAACAACGAGCTGCCAGTCACCGTCTGCTGCGAAAGTCGCGCAAGAGCCAATAAAAGTACCCGGTATGTATCCGAGCCAGTTTTGCTTTGCCTGAATACACATCATAAATGCCACGAGAGAAGTGATCACATAACCAAGGATTTCTAGGGAAGCAAATTGTGAAGCGTGAATAATTACCATCGCCCAAAATACTCCCGTCATGTTGGTAACTAAACTCTCCGCTAAACCTTTCAGCCCGCTGGTTGGAGACGCAAAATAGCTGGTACAACCTAAGAAACCAGCCCATGACAATAGGCCAAGTGAGATAGCAATCCAACCCCAAAGCCCTGAAAGTATACCCGTAGTTAATGAAATCGCGACAAGTGTGCTCATACCGCCTCGCTAAGTGTGCTTCTTAACACATCAAAAGTACAAGATGGCATGGTAAGGGGTAAGCCAGCAAAACAAAACGATATAGATCACATTAATTAAGCAACAAAATGAAATTGAAACCAATTATTGTGACGCAAACGCTATTTCAACAGATATCGGAAATATTATAGAACAGAAGGCCTGCCTTTCATCATTCGCAGTCCCTCGCGTTTAATGCACTCTATCAGCGGATTTTCTACCATGTCTGCTCGCCATATAAAAGACAAGGTTCGTTCCATACTGAGCTCTGGGACGTTAAGCGCAACCAATTGGCCGTTTTCGATAAACCGCTCAACATCCAAGTATGGTAGGCAGGTAAGATATTGCCCGTTTTCAACCATGCTTCTAAGAACAGGCACATGTTCGTATTCACGCCAAACGTCAAGATCTTCGATTAAATGGTGAATAGAGCTATCAAAAATCTTACGAGTGCCGCTACCCTGCTCTCTCAATACCCATCTTGCTTGCTCCAGCTGTGCTAGGCTCACTGTGTCATGCTTTGCGAAAGGATGGTGCGCAGCGGCAACAACGGTTAAGTGATCACGACACCAAACCTCTTGGTGAAGACGGTTATCGTCGCAACGGCCTTCCATGACCCCCAAATCGTATTTGTAGTCTAAAACGCCTTGTATGACACTATCGGTACTTTTGACTTTAAGAGAGATTCTCATCTCAGGAAATGAGTTATCAATAATACTGATAAGGTCTGGAACTAAATGTTCTGCAGGTGTTTGGCTTGCTCCAAGTTTGACATGACCACTCAACAAATGCTGCTCGTAGAAGCCCATCTCAATTTGTTGCGCATCCTGCAGCAACCGCTTAGCTTTTGGCCTTAGCCACATGCCCCAGTGCGTTAAGGCCATCTGTTTACCTTGACGTTCAAACAACGGTCGTCCTAGCATTTTTTCAAGTTGAGCCAGTGACATACTGGTTGCTGACTGCGTTAATGCCAGCTTATCTGCGGCCATACTAACACTTCCCATATCTGCGACGGCATCAAATACAGCAAGTTGTTTAAGAGAATATCTCATTAAGCTTCAATCCTTTGCCCAGAGAATAACAACGACTAAAATTGCTTACAAATAAGCAAGTTGTTTCATTTTACTTCTCTCTCAGGCCATATCAACAATTTTGATAAGGTTTTTAAACATTATCAATTTTACGTGTATGACTGAACACCATAACCTGAATGCGCAGTGAGGCTTTCTCACTGACATCACAGGAGGTAATCATGACTATTAGATTCGGGGGCAACGATGGCGCAACAAGCTCAGACGAATAATCTTTATTTCTCGCCCAGTGAAATGATGGCTGAGGCAGAAAAGTTTGCACTCAGTAAAGCCAATAAAACCAGCGGTACAACGTTGGGGCTCGCGATAATGGCTGGCGCGTTTATTGGATTGGCTTTTCTTTTTTATATTACCGTCACCACAGGCAATGTCCAGTCTGGCTGGGGCCTAAGCCGACTAGCAGGAGGATTGGCGTTCAGTATGGGGTTGATCCTCATCGTACTTTGTGGAGGTGAACTATTTACTAGCTCTGTTCTGTCTAGTATTGCATGGGCTAACAAGCAAATCAGCTTAGGAAAAATGTTATCCATATGGGGAAAAGTGTATGTGGGTAATTTTTTAGGAGCCATGCTGTTACTGCTCATCGTTACTGCTGCTGGTCTCTATCAAATGGACAACGGTCAATGGGGCCTTAACGCACTCAATATCGCACAACATAAGCTCCAACACTCTTTGGTAGAAGCATTTGCTTTGGGTGTTTTGTGTAACTTATTGGTTTGTCTTGCTATTTGGTTAACATTTAGCAGCGCAAACGCTATGACTAAAGCGGTAATGACCATAATGCCAGTGGCAATGTTTGTTTCCAGTGGGTTCGAACACTGCGTCGCAAACATGTTCATGGTGCCACTTGGTATCGTCATTCAAAACTTCGCAACTGAAGCCTTTTGGAGTCAAGTAGGCGCGACATCTGCTCAATTCAGTGACCTCAATATCTATCAATTTGTTACTGCAAACCTCATCCCGGTGACATTAGGCAACATTGTCGGCGGTGCAGTATTAGTCGGCCTTGCCAATTGGATAATCTATCGTAGACCACAAATCAAAGTCGTATCGATTTCAAGTATTACTACAACCACTAACATTACGTCAGCCAAGGAAAACTCTATGAATAACTTACTCTTCGTCAATGACATTATGAACCGTAATCCAGTCATCTTATCACCTGAAATGACGACACCCACTGCCATCGATATATTACTTGATAAACATGTTGTTAGTGCACCAGTGGTTAATGAAGAGGGTCGCCTAGTTGGTTTCTTTTCCGCTCATGACGTCATGGTCGATTTATGGTGCCAAGACTATATCCCGGTAGAGGGACAAAAAGTCGTAGATCTGATGTCTCGAGATGTCATCGCTATCAATGTAAATGACAAGTTAATTGACGTTGCCGAGTTTCTTTGTATCGATAAAGAGCAATTGTATCCGACGACCAGTTTTGGAATAGCAACAACATTAACATCTCTCTCGTTGGAGGAACGGGCCAAAAACATCAAGGTCCACAAACCTCATGTCTTGCCAATCCTAGACAATGGAAAGTTCGTAGGGGTAGTAACAAGGGAGGATGTACTAAGGGCTTTGCGTACCATCTATGGTGACAGGGTAACCATTGTAGACAACAGCACACAGCTAGAATCTGCGTAATAGATTTTGGTCAGGAAATAAGTCGCTTGATCAAAAAGCCCCCGACGCATGTTGGGGGCTAATTAGTTGTTAAGCAGTATATGGATTATTTCTTGATACCTTCTACATGAAGTTCCATATCAACGTAGCTCGATGCACCCATCACTGGAATATTGAAGTCTGCAAGTTCCAAGCGAGTTGAGCCTAAGAAACCAGCACGCTCACCACCCCAAGGGTCTTGACCAGCACCAATGAACTCAGCGGCAATAGTAATTGGCTTTGTCACACCGTGTAGGTTTAAGTCACCATTGACTTCAAGCTTACCGTTACCTTTGTCGACAACACTGGTACTTGTGAATGTCGCAGTCGAAAACTTCGACGCGTCAATAAAATCTGAGCTGCGGATATGCTTATCACGCTCAGCATGGTTTGAGTCTAAACTTGTAGTATCAATTGTTACTTCTACTTTAGAGGCACTAATGTTTGCAGGGTCGTAAGAAAAGTCACCTTCAAATGTGTTAAAACGACCTTTGATAAAGCTGTAGCCTAGGTGACTTACTTTGAAGTTAACCGAGGCGTGAGCGCCTTTGTTGTCAATTACGTAGTCCGCTGCGCTTGCACCAAATGGCAATGCCATTGCCATAGCTAGTCCGGTAGCAAATAACGTTTTTTTCATTTTGAAGCTCCTATCATCTTGCGTAGCGTGTTGTCTTTGTTAATCACGTGATGTTTGATCGCAGCCAAAGCATGAACGGCTGCCATTAAAATAAGTGCCCAGGCGGCGTAAAAGTGAATTTCACCCGATAGATCGGCTTGGTTCTCAAACAAAGCACCAAGTCCTGGAACAGTAAACCAGTCGAAGACGTCAATACCTCTGCCATCTTCGGTAGAAATAAGGTAACCGGAAGCAAACAGTACAACCAAAACAAGGTACATAGCTACATGAACTAACTTTGCGCCGAGAATTTCATACGCTTTTCCTTCTACTTTTGGAGAAGGTGTTGTGTGCTTCCAAACAAAACGAAATAGCGTCAGAGCAGCAAGTAAGATCCCCACCGACTTGTGCCAGTGTGGGGCGGTTTTATACCATTCACTATAATATGTAAGGTCTACCATCCATAGGCCCACAGCAAACATGCCGATAATGACAATAGCTGATACCCAATGAATTCCCCGCGCTACAAGGTTGTAATTCTTAACTTCTGATTTCATTGCGCTAATACCAATTGTTGAATACTTCTCTTTTTCAACGAGACTATCGTCTCTCCTATTTCCATAACAGATTATTTACCATTCTTTACATTCGAAAAACGGAGCAAATTTGATTAAGTCATTCAAAATTTTTGAAGGAACTTTCTCATCGTCTTTAGTAACTTAATACTCACTGACTTGTTCAATCTCGTCAATCTCGTCAGCAATATCCATCACCTTTCGTTGCATGACCATCTGCGCATCGGTGAGCCCCTTGTTATAAAATGCAGGGCCGAAGGCTTCTATAATGAAATCCATCATAAATTCCGCATCAAACTGACCAATTTCAATGTTTAGCTCATCTTCCAAATATCGCAATAAAGCGGATGACATCGCTTGTTTTTGTTGTGATGTAAATTCAATCTTAGACATAAACCCTTAACCATACTCAATATTTCTCAGGCTAAGTGTAACTAAACAATACTTTCACATGCTAATCTTCATTGTGTAGATATTGACTTGTGGAGAGAAGTCTTGCTTTTAGATGTGCTAATTCAAAGCGTGAATGAATTTCAAGCAGACTGTATGAAGCTGTGTGAAAAACACTACCCAACAATTCACAACAAAGGAATGAGTGAACACCACCTGAGCTTGGCATTTTCTCGGCGTTTGTCCCGAACGTTAACCGAATTTGGACACCACTGCGAATATGTTGCGTTAGAGTCTCTCCCGACTAGGGAACAGCCTCAACACTATAGAGTGACATCTGACGCTGGCACGGTTTGGATTCTTTCTTCACATTTACTGAGTGCAGGCAGCAACTGCCGGCAAAAGTTATTTAAAACCGTAACCCACTGGCAACAAGAATACGCCTTCGCTATTCAGCCCAATGATCTTTTGTTATTAATCAGCGACCATTGGATTTCTCGAAATAAGCAGAGCCGAGAGTTACTGCACTGGTGGACAGGGCGATTACCCGATGAGATAGACCAATATAAGTTACAGGGAATTAGCTTGTATGAAAGTGAATCACAACTCGCTTGCTCATTAGAGCATCACTTTGGCTTAAGCCCCTATTTCGTTAAGTTCACCCATCCTATTAAACGCTCAACGGATCAACAACTGGTACGCAAATATATTCAGCTTTACTCTGTCGTGCAGTTAAGCTAATCACCTTCACTGACTGACACTGATTGTGGTGTCATCGCAATTTCACGTTCTTCGCCCATAATAATACAGTGATTCGATTTGTGAGCTACGCGTGAAGAAACTAAAACGATATCAATATGAACGCTACGCCGTATTATGCAACCTGGCATACTCAAGAGTCTTTAAGCAGACAAGATATGGCTTTGCACCTAACGGACAGCGCGTTATTGCTAATCGCTTCGGAAAACCCATGATGCGCGTGCTCTGGTCTAAAGAAAGTGAAGAAGTCATTGTTGTTATCAAAGGTTCCCATAATATTTGGGACTGGATACTTAATCTTGCATTGTGGCAACGAACGTGCAAACCTCTTGCTCTCAACTATGCCATTCATGCAGGCTACCACTACCTAATGTTTCAAGAGAGTTTACCGCTGCACAAGAATGACAAACTCGGTGCGAGCGTATACGAGCAACTCTCTTCTGTCCTAGTACCTCTTATTGAGCAGGGAAAACGCCTCACCTTTACCGGTCATTCTTCGGGAGGTGCGATAGGATGTGTATTAGCCGACGCGTTTGAAGAAAAATTTCCCAAATCAATCAAACGTGTTGTCACCTTTGGTCAACCGTCTATTGGAGGGTACGGATTCAGAACTAATTACAAGCTCGGCCATAAGACGTATCGAATTTGCTGCGATCTCGATATCGTGACATTCCTTCCTCCAATACCATTGCTTTACTGGCATGTAGGCAAAGTACTTTGGCTGTACAATGGTCGTATTTATGAGAACACGCCCACTTTTATAAGACTAGGCCGTTCGCTCGGATCTTGGCTTATCCGCCCATTTTCATACCACTTGATGGCAAAATATATTCGTAACAAAGACTTCTTTGACGAAAGATAACACTTATCACTTACTGCTTTTGCATGATATTGACGGTTAGGGACGCATTGGTTTCTCACATTGAGCAACACGAACGAGTCACAGTAGAAGGAATGGAGATACAAAATCAACGAAAGATATAGGGCTCGACAGGCATCAAGCTCTTTTCTAGTCAAATCAGAAGCAATTTGCCTTACATCAATTGAACAGACTCACCTGATAACAAATAGAAATGAATGTCGTTCTTTAAGTAATATTGAGGCCACAAGATGCATTAATTCTGGCATATTGAACCATCCAGATATGGCTTTCAAACTATTAATAACATCTAAAACACCAATCTTTTACAACATTAATCGCCACTATAATTAAGACTATCCATTTATTGCTCTAGATCATCAGAAGTTTAACTAGCACTCGTGCTACAGCATAGTTTTATGTACATTCCTTGTCATAGTTTGAAACAGTTTTTATATAATTTTCATATCTTAGGGTGATATCTATGCTGGAGCTCTTCATTGGGTTAGTCGTTACTGTGGCGGTCGGCTATTTCATTGTTAAAGGTTACAAACCTGCGGGTGTACTTTTAACAGCAGGTGTTTTACTACTTATTGTTACTGGCCTCATTGGCCACACGGTTCTACCATCAAAAATAACGTCGACTGGCAATATGTTTACAGATGCTCTGGAGTACGTGAAATATATGCTCCAATACCGCGGTGGCGGCTTAGGGATGCAAATCATGTTGCTTTGTGGTTTTGCTTCTTACATGACACATATTGGTGCTAATAACGTCGTTGTTAAACAGTTTTCTAAGCCTCTTTCTGTCATCAAATCCCCTTACGTTCTACTTGTCGCCGCTTATATCGTTGCGTGTCTAATGTCACTAGCGGTAAGTTCTGCCACTGGTTTGGGCGTCCTGTTAATGGCAACCCTCTTTCCAATGATGACAGCAATGGGGATCTCACGTCCAGCAGCGGTAGCGGTATGTGCGTCGCCAGCAGCGATCATTCTTTCCCCGACTTCGGGCGATGTCGTCATCGCTGCAGAAAAGTCAGGATTGGATTTGGATGTGTTTGCCGTTCAAACCGTTCTACCAGTGTCTATTTGTGCCATTATCGTTATGGCGGCTGCGGCATTCTTTTGGAACAAATATCTAGATAAGAAAGATAACTCACCAATGGAACGCGTTGACGTTTCTGAAATCGAAGTTAATTCCCCAGCGTATTACGCAGTGCTGCCGTTCCTGCCTATCATCGGTGTTTTTCTGTTCAACGGACGAACCATTCCGGGCCTAAAACTGGACATCTATACCATTGTTGTTTTATCGATTTTCATTGGTGCAGTGGTCGACTTTGTCACCAAACGATTCAAAGGCAAAGAGACGCTAGAGGACTTAGAGTCTTGCTATCAAGGAATGGCCGACGCATTTAAGGGCGTGGTAATGCTACTCGTTGCGGCTGGTGTATTCGCCCAAGGTCTGATGTCGGTTGGAGCCATTGATAACCTACTTCACCTTGCGGAGACAGCAGGAGCTGGAGGTATTGCACTGATGCTGATACTGACAGGCTTGACCGTCGCCGCAGCAATCGCAACGGGTTCAGGTAACGCGCCTTTCTATGCGTTTGTAGAACTAGCACCTGCGCTTGCAGCAAAAATGGGGTTAAACCCAGCCTTCTTGATTATACCGATGCTTCAAGCGTCTAACTTAGGCCGCACTGTTTCGCCAGTATCTGGTGTCGTTGTTGCCACATCGGGGATGGGTAAAATAAGCCCATTTGAGGTTGTTAAACGTACGTCAGTACCCGTTCTATGTGGCTTAATCACGGTTATCTTAGGAACATTAGTCTTAGTTCCAATGTCAGCATGACCTAGACAAAAACAGTAAGGGCGCTCGTTGAGCGCCCTTTTTGATAATGTCTAAAACCAATTATTTTATTTCGCCGTAACGCTCAAGATATAAGACGGTTGCCGCGGTGCGCGATGGAACCTTAAGTTTTTTTAGCAAGCTTTTCATGTGAACCTTCACTGTAGACTCAGAAATGAACAAACTATCCGCGATTTGTTTGTTGCGATAGCCCTTTGCGACCTCTCTCAAAATCTGCATTTCGCGATCAGTAAGGTCGTCAAACACATCACTTATGTTTTCTCTTTCAGCCAAGTATTTGGCAACTTCTTTGCTATACGCTTTGTTACCTTGTAACGAAAATTTCAACAGTTCGACCAACTCATCAGGCTCAGTATCTTTGAGCAGGTAACCATCCGCGCCCGCCTTGACGATAGCTTCAATATCGCCGGGACTATCGGAAACCGTAAGAATGACAATAGCGGCGTCGCATTCGTCGGCACGCAGAGCCTTAAGGGTATCTAGCCCAGACATGCCTTTCATATTAAGATCAAGCAAGATTAAGTCAGGTTTATACTCATGATTTTGTGCGACTGCATCCGTGCCATTGCTGGATTCAGCGACTACAGTGAACTCATCTTCAAAGCTTAATAGCTGGTTAATACCTCTTCTCATTAGTGGATGGTCATCCACTAGCAGCACTCTACACTCTGTCAATGGTATGCTCCTTAACCTTTGGATACTCTAATAAAATTTCACAGCCAGAGTGTGGCGCAGTTCTCACTTCCAGTTTTCCATTCAGACGCGAAGCTCTCTCCTGCATAATGTTTAAACCATAGTGGTGCACTTTTTCTACACTCTTATCAAATCCGACACCATTATCTTTCACGGAAACGGTAATGGTAATATCATTCTCACTGCACCGAATTTCTATCATTGAAGCTTGAGCATGTTTGATCGCATTAATGGTGGCTTCACGAATTAATTGCAGCAAGTGCACTTGCTGGTTTGCCTCCAATTCAATTGACGAAAGTTCATTGATCAAGACAATGTTTGATTCAGCTTGTTCCCCCAGTTGCGCCGCCATCTGTTGTAAAGCATGACCGAAGCTTCCCTCTCGGATTGTCAGTCGGAACGTCGTCAGTAACTCTCTGAGCTGTGTATACGCCGAAGAAAGACCTGTATCTAGCTCAAGAAGGATCGGTTGCGTTTTTTCCAATTGAGCAGAATCTGGCAGTTTGTTCACACTACGCTTTAATAGAGCAACCTGAATTTTTAGATAAGAAAGTGCTTGTGCCAGTGAGTCATGCAGTTCACGCGCGATCGTCGCTCTCTCTTCCATCAGTAATAATTGTTCAGCTTGCCTCTGGGCTTGATTATAGTAAATAGCACGGGAAATTATTTGGGCAAAACTGTCAATTAACACTGGGTCTGGACAAGGAAGAACAACTTGCCAATACAAGGTACCCAACTCCTCATCATCCAGTGTCAATGTTTTTCGATGATAAACCTTGTCATAGTCCAAACACTCTTCCCCCTGAGTGAGAATCATAGCTTTCTCGCTTTTTTCTCTGATTTCTAATCTGACGGACCGTATTCCTTCAAGACTGGCTAGGTGCTGAAGTATTGCTTCGAAGTTTTCTTGAGTAATCCTAGACGCAGTGAGTTCCTGAGAAGAGAGATACAACACTTTTAGTGATTCGTTTGCATGCTGCAGTTTTTGAGTTTTCTCGTTAACCGCCTCCTCTAGGCCACGATAAAACTTACCCAATTCTGAGGCCATATTATTAAAAGTTCGGGTTAGAATACCCATTTCGTTATCGCTTGAGACATTGAGAGAAACATTAAACGAACGTGACTTTATCTGCTCACTCGCAGTCACTAAGGCATTCAGAGGTCTAACAATTTGCTTGCGAATGTAATGAACGACAAAAATACTAACAATCAGGATACCGCCCAACCCCATGCCTCCAGCCCAAGCCAACTTAATGAGCTTTTGTTCAGAAAAGTCCTGTAATTTATACACAAACGCATCAATTTGATTGACAAATCCAGCCACTAAGACCACGTAGCGTTCTCTCTCACTGCTCTCAAGTACTTGTTTTAATTCATGCCAGCGTATGAGCAAACTGGAGTAGTCATGCTTGATATCTTCAGGCACTGTCCAACTTTGGAGCGCTTTCATTGAAGATGAGTAAATCGAACGCTCGAACATATCAATATGCGACGAGTAATCAACTGACATGATATGAATATCATGCGCCAACCGATAGCTTTGCATGCGCATTGAACCCGCAACGTTAACCGCTTCTGCATCATTTAAACTTGACGCTAAAGTGATGATAGCAAAGCTGGTTGTTGCGACCGACAATGACAATATGAGCACCATTGCTTTCGCAATCGCACTCGTCACCGATGTCTTGGCACTTTTAAACACTCATTCTCCTGCACACATCTTTTAGCAACTATCAATACTTACCGTTTGATACACCCACAGTGACAATATCTGATGATGTGTGGCTAAATTTATTGATCCAGAACAAGAACACCCTCCATTTACCCCCTAAGGGTTATTTATACAAATATGTCAAAAACTACAATTTATGTGAGGTTAAATGACAATTTATTAATGAGGAGTGTGAACTATGGTTATTTTTGGCAGCGTAAACGGTTAGGTGTGGTGATGGTCGACCTCTCAAAAAGGCGCTTTTTGTCGGGGAAAAAACGACAAGATAACGAACTGTCCCTTCCTTGGCTTTCACAGCCTACTTTGTTTATCGAACAATGCACAAGGTGTAATAAATGTGTCGACGTTTGCCAGACTCAGATCATAGTCAAAGGAGATGGCGGTTTTCCTCACATCGATTTCTCTAATGATGAATGCACTTTTTGTTATCAGTGCGCAGCCATCTGCCCTGAGCCTTTGTTTAACCCCCAAAGTACGCATCCTTGGACAGCGAAAGCAACGGTTAAAGAGGATTGTTTAGCGAAACTGAATGTTGACTGTCGTACCTGTGGCGATATGTGTGAGCCTATGGCAATCACATTCAAATTAGAAGTTGGCAAAGTAGCGCAACCCATTTTAAACCTTGAAGAGTGTAACGGCTGTGGCGCATGTGTTTCTGTTTGCCCTACTTCATCCATCAATGTGAGCAATTTTTAATAACAACGGAAGATATCTATGTCACTTAACGAAGTGCATATTTCTAGCTTAGTGGTACACGTGTCACCTGAGCACCTGACTGAGATTAAGTCTCAGATTGAAGCCTTCAGTAATGCCGAGATCTACGGTGATAGTCCGGAAGGCAAAATTGTCGTGGTTCTGGAAACCGAAAACCAGGGATTCATTACTGACACCATCGAAGCTATTAACAACTTACCGAACGTTTTGAGCACAGTACTGGTTTATCACCAAATCGAGACTGAGCTGGAAGAAGACGAATCAAAAAATAAAAACACTGGAACTCAATATTCCCAAACCGAGGGTGAAGTATGAAGATGACAAGACGTGCGTTTGTGAAAGCAAACGCTGCAGCATCAGCAGCAGCGGTCGCCGGTATCACTCTACCAGCTTCTGCTACCAACCTGATTGCTAGCTCAGACCAAACACAAATCACATGGGACAAAGCGCCTTGTCGTTTCTGTGGTACTGGCTGTTCCGTTCTTGTAGGTACACAAAACGGCAAAGTGGTAGCCACTCAAGGTGACCCAGAAGCGCCTGTTAACAAAGGTCTTAACTGTATCAAGGGTTACTTCTTATCGAAGATCATGTACGGACAAGACCGTCTGACTCAGCCGTTACTTCGTATGAAAGATGGTAAGTTCCATAAAGACGGTGACTTCGCTCCGGTTTCGTGGGACGTAGCATTCGATGTCATGGCCGAAAAATGGAAAGAAGCCCTGAAAAAGCAAGGCCCTTCTGGTGTTGGTATGTTCGGTTCTGGTCAGTGGACTGTTATGGAAGGCTACGCTGCTGCCAAGATGATGAAAGCGGGCTTCCGTTCAAACAATATCGATCCAAATGCACGTCACTGTATGGCTTCTGCCGTTGGTGCGTTTATGCGTACATTTGGTATTGATGAGCCTATGGGCTGTTACGATGACTTCGAGAACGCAGACTCTTTCGTTCTTTGGGGTTCAAACATGGCAGAAATGCACCCTGTTTTGTGGACTCGTATTACTGACCGCCGTCTAAGCCACCCACATGTTAAAGTGAATGTACTGTCTACGTACTACCATCGTTCTTTTGAGCTTGCAGACAAAGGTTACATTTTCGAACCACAATCTGATCTGGCTATTGCTAACTATATTGCAAACTACATCATTGAAACTGATGCGGTTAACTGGGATTTTGTTAACAAGCACACCAATTTCAAACAGGCTACGACCGACATTGGCTACGGTCTTCGTGATGATGATCCACTGCAGATGGCGGCTGCTAATCCGAACTCAGGCAAAATGTCTTCAATTTCATTTGAAGAGTACAAAAAGTCTATCGCGCCATATACGGTAGAAAAAGCTTCTGAAATGTCAGGGGTTTCTGAAGAGAAACTGATTGAGTTAGCGAAACAATATGCGGATCCAAACACGAAAGTAATGTCGCTATGGACTATGGGTATGAACCAACATACTCGTGGTGTCTGGATGAACAGTCTGATTTACAATATTCACCTTCTAACTGGTAAAATCGCAACACCAGGTAATAGCCCATTTTCTCTAACAGGCCAACCTTCAGCGTGTGGTACAGCACGTGAAGTGGGTACTTTTGCACACCGTCTACCTGCAGACATGGTGGTTGCAAATCCTAAGCACCGTAAGATTGCAGAGGGTATCTGGAACATTCCAGATGGCGTCATTCCCCCTAAACCGGGCTATCACGCAGTCGTTCAAGACCGCATGCTTCGCGACGGTAAACTTAATGCCTACTGGGTAATGTGTAACAACAACATGCAAGCAGGTCCAAACATTAACGGCGAGCGTTTACCTGGCTACCGTAACCCAGAAAACTTCATCGTTTGCTCTGACCCATACCCAACAGCAACAGCACAAGCAGCAGACCTTGTTCTTCCAACAGCAATGTGGATTGAAAAAGAAGGCGCTTATGGTAACGCAGAACGTCGTACACAAGCTTGGTACCAACAAGTGGATACTGTCGGCGAAGCGAAGTCTGACCTTTGGCAGGTAATGGAATTTTCAAAACGCTTCAAGATGGAAGAAGTGTGGACAGAAGAACAACTAGCAAAAGCACCGCAGTACCGTGGAAAGACCATGTATGACATGCTGTTTGCTAACGGCGTAATCAATAAATTCCCTATTGAAGAAGCTCGTGAGTTGAACGACGATGCTCACCACTTCGGCTATTACGTACAAAAAGGCCTATTCGAAGAGTACGCCGCCTTTGGTCGAGGACACGGACACGATTTAGCACCATATGATGTTTACCATCAGGTGCGTGGTTTACGCTGGCCTGTTGTTGATGGCAAAGAGACTCTCTGGCGCTACAAAGAAGGCTCAGATCCTTATGCGAAAGCAGGCAGTGGCTGGGACTTCTATGGTAAACCCGATGGTAAAGCACTGATTATTTCTGCTCCATACGAAGCGCCACCGGAAGTGCCAGATTCAGAATTCGACCTCTGGCTATGTACGGGCCGTGTACTTGAGCACTGGCACACAGGAACGATGACACGACGCGTTCCAGAGCTTTACAAAGCTGTTCCTGATGCCGTGTGCTACATGCACCCTGAAGACTCAAAAGCTCGCGGTGTACGTCGAGGCGAAGAGGTGCTTATCGCCAACAAACGCGGTGAAGTACGTGTTCGTGTTGAAACACGTGGCCGTAACCGCCCACCTAAAGGCTTGGTATTTGTACCATTCTTTGATGCACGCATCCTGATCAACAAATTGATCCTTGACGCGACGGACCCTCTGTCCAAACAGACCGACTTCAAGAAGTGTCCTGTCAAGATCACCAAAGTTGCATAAACCAGAAAGCGTCGGTCGCTCTTATGGGCGACCGCAGATAAGAATTTAGCCATAAGGCGGAGAATGTAAGATGAAAAAATTACTTATTGCACTGTTATCTGTTGGTGCTTTAGTCAGCGGTTTTGCAGTAGCTGAACTTGAAAACCCAGGTGGTATTGGTGGTCTTGAATCACTACGCGGTGTTAGTGAACTAGAAGCAACTCGCCCGGCTGATGATTTCAAGAAATACCCCCGCGAACAGGCGCTTGATAGCAGCTATGTTTATCAACCACCTTTGATTCCTCATAACATTCGTGGTTACGAAGTTTCATTGAACGCAAATAAATGTCTGTCATGCCACAGTTGGAAGAATGCCAAAGAGATGGGCGCAACGAAGATTAGTGTAACTCACTACGTAAACCGTGAAGATGCAGTTCTTGCGGATATGTCTCCTCGTCGTTATTTCTGTCTTCAATGTCATGTTCCTCAAGCAAATGCTCAGCCTTTAATTGAGAACGACTTCAAGAGTGTTGATTCACTTAAGTAAGTACTACGTGAGTAAGTAAGAGGCTATCTATGAAATTATTGAAAGCGTTTTGGAAGAGACTAGCATCCCCAAGTAAAACAGCCGTTGGTGTGGTTTTATTTATGGGCTTTGCTGGTGGCCTTCTGTTTTGGGGCGCATTTAACACGGGTATGGAAGCAACCAACACAGAGGAGTTTTGTTCTGGTTGTCATGCCCCTATTGTCGCAGAAATTCAAGAAACGATTCACTACTCTAACCGCTCTGGTGTGCGTGCTATTTGTTCAGACTGTCACGTTCCACATGAGTGGACAGACAAGATCGTTCGTAAAGTACAAGCATCTAAAGAGCTGTTTGCACATTATGTGCTGAGAACTATTGATACTCCAGAAAAGTTCAAAGAACGCCGAGCTCACTTGGCCGAACGGGAATGGGCTCGATTCAAAAAGAATGACTCTTTAGAGTGTAGAAACTGCCACGAGTTCGAATATATGGATTTTTCAGAACAAGGGGCACGTAGTGCGAAACAACACTCAACGGCTTTGGCTTCAGGCGAAAAAACTTGTGTAGACTGTCATAAAGGCATTGCTCACAAGCTTCCTGACATGCATGGCGTTGAAGGCTGGCAATAGGAGCACTAATACATGAGTACTTTAGAATCAGTTATCTGGCATATCTTGGGCTACGGCGCGATGCCTTTCATTATCTTGTCTGGCTTTGCCGTTGTCGCAGCGATCTCTGTCTGGCTACTGTCGCTGGGCAAAGATAAAGAGGTGGATTAACCTCATCCGCATTGTCAATTTTGCCTATTTTGTATAATGCGTAAAAAAGCCACCGCTTGCGGTGGCTATCTTTTTTGTAACGACAAGTTATGCGTCTGGGTACCCTTGAGGATTATTGGACTGCCAACGCCACGTATCAGTGGTCATTTCTTCCAATGTACGATCCGCTTTCCAGTCCAAATCACGCATTGCTTTAGAAGGGTCTGCCCAACATTCAGCGATGTCACCAGGACGACGTTTGACGATTTGATAAGGCACCTGCTTACCAGACGCCAATTCAAAAGCTTTTACCATATCTAGGACACTGTAGCCGTTGCCAGTACCCAAGTTGTAGACATGCAAACCGCCTTTCTGGCCGACTTTCTTAAGCGCTGCGATATGTCCATCGGCAAGGTCCATCACGTGAATGTAATCACGCACCCCAGTCCCATCTTTGGTTGGGTAATCATCACCAAATACAGACAAACATTCACGTCGACCAACCGCTACCTGAGAAACAAAAGGCATTAGGTTATTTGGTATACCCTGGGGATCTTCACCTAAATGACCTGATGGGTGTGAGCCTACTGGGTTGAAATATCGAAGTAGCGTGACGCTCCAATCTGGGTTCGCTTTCTGAAAATCCGTCAGGCACTCTTCCACCATTAACTTACTGCGGCCATATGGATTCGTCGCGCTGGTTGGGAAATCTTCAGTAATTGGCACACTTGCAGGGTCACCATAAACCGTGGCAGAAGATGAAAAAACAATAGACTTAACGCCAACTTCACGCATAGCATCGACGAGTACCAAGGTACCATTAACGTTGTTATCGTAATATTCGAGCGGCTTCTCTACTGACTCACCAACAGCTTTCAAACCAGCAAAATGGATAACAGCGGTGATCTGATGCGCTTTCATTACCCCCACAAGCGCCTGTTTGTCACGAATATCCCCTTCGATGAAGGATGGCGCCACACCAGTGACTTGTTCTACTCTTTTGAGAACACTCTTTTTACTGTTGTATAGGTTGTCGAAAATTACAGGTGTCATGCCTGCTTCGATCATTTGTATACATGTGTGGCTGCCTATGTAGCCCATACCGCCTGTAACCAGTACGTTCATATCCCTAACCTTCTGATAAATTTGGTGCAAATACTAACGAATCTTCATGTTAAAACATAGCTTATTAATGAGAATCAAACCGCTAAATCCGCTCGTAGATGCCTTAAGCAAACCATAAGGACAAGATGCTTACAATAAAAGCAATAAATGGGCTTAGCGTTGGCAAAATAATGAAATAGATCATTGATTGTTTGTTATTTTTATAACATGTTGACTCGATAGATGAATGTTGGAAGGGATTCGATGACAAAGCGTTCTATTACACTGAATTGCGATATGGGTGAAAGCTTTGGCTCTTGGCGTATGGGCAACGATGAATCGGTCATGCCTTGGATAGACATGGCTAACATTGCTTGCGGTTTTCACGCCTCCGATCCTCAGATTATGTCCAATACCATTAAACTGGCCATTGAACATGACACTCAAATAGGTGCTCATCCGAGCTACCCAGATTTACAGGGCTTTGGTCGCCGTTCTATTCCGATGGCGACAGAAGAAATCACCAACATGCTTATCTATCAGGTAGGCGCACTTAAATCTTTGGCAGAAAGCCATAACGCGCAAGTTGGCTACGTTAAGCCACATGGCGCTCTATATAATGACATGATGCGAGATATCTCAATATTTGATGCGGTTGCAGATGCTGTATCGTGTTTTGATGTACCGCTAATGATGTTAGCCATTAATGATAGCGAAAAGCATTTGGATATTGCTGACAAGTATGAACTTCCTGTTCTATTCGAAGCATTTGCCGATCGCGCCTATCTATCAAACGGTTCATTGTCTCCGCGTTCAATGCCTGGTGCCGTATTGCATCAAGAAGAAGATATACTCGATCAAATCAAACAGATTGCGCACTACGGAAAAGTGAGGACCATTGACGGCTTTTTAATCCCTATTGAAGCTGACACGATTTGTGTTCACGGCGACAACGAGCACGCGATTAGAATGATTCAGAAAATACGAAACGTCCTTTAGCATAAGGAGAGCATTAGTGAATATCGAAACATCTGTAGATCCCGTTGCTGAATGTTCAATACTCATCCATTTTGAGGCAGATCCAAGCCATAAGCTATCTCTCTTGATTGGAGAGATAAGTCAGTATCTGAGTAATCAACTTGGAGCCATGATAATGAACGTGACCCCTTCGTTTGATTCCATCCTAATTGATTACCTTCCTCACCGAGTCTCAATATTCGAATTTGTGCCTTATTTGGAAAAACTGGTCACAGAAGCCATTAAAGCGCTTCCAGATGATACTGACTCACAGCATATCGAATTGCCTGTCTACTATCATGACGATGTCGGCCCAGATTTATCCAGCTACTACAACAAAGGGCTAAAACTCGATGATGTGATTGAATTACATTGTGCACAGGAATACACGGTAGGAGCCATCGGCTTTGCACCTGGGTTTGCGTTTTTAACTTCAGTAAATGAATCACTGCAATTACCTAGGAAACCTTCACCAAGAGTTAAGTTGCCAAAGGGCAGTGTCGGCATTGCTAATTCGAACACAGCAATCTACCCCGCAGAGTCTCCTGGCGGCTGGAATATTATTGGTAATTGCCCGATAAATCTTTATACACCGAACAGCTCGCCAATATTGCCTTTCTCTATTGGCACCAAAGTTCGTTTTAAACCAATTTCCGGTGATGAGTTTCTTCGTTTAGGCGGGCGTATCGCCAAGGGGTGGCAATGATGAACAACAATGCAATGACTGTAATTAAACCCGGTCAGCAAACGCTCATCCAAGATTTTGGTCGATTCGGGTTAGCTCATTTCGGTATTACTCAAGGTGGCCCTGTCGATGACTATGCCTATAGCTGGGCGAATCACCTTTTGGGTAATACTACCAATTGCCCTTCCTTAGAGATTACTCTTGGTCAAGCCGAATTTCTCATTCACTCAAAATGCGAAATGGCCATCACTGGTGGAGACCTTAATGCCCGCCTTGACGGTGTAGCGATTGAAAACTGGTCTACGTTTGTTGCACGTCAGGGACAAACTCTAACCTTTTCTTTGCCAAAGAATGGGTTAAGAAGTTATCTCGCCGTAAAAGGCGGTTTTAAGGTTAAAACTCAACTTGGTAGCTGCGCCACCGTCACTAGAGATCAACTCGGGGGCACTCAGTCAGGCCAGCCAGTACAAGCAGGTGAAATCATTAGTTTCGAGCCTCATGAGGTGAGGGAAAAATCACTGCAAATGACTTTCCGCTATAAGCCAGACTACAACTTACCGCTTGAGCTGCGTGTAATCGAAGGCTATCAGGTGGATGACTTTTCACAAGATGCAATAAACGCCCTCTACAAACAAGAATTTACCGTCAGCCAGCTGGTTGACCGAATGGGCTATCGACTCTGTGAAGCAAAAATCACCCCACCCAACCAAGAATATCTCAGCGAAGGTATTGCACTTGGCGCGATTCAGGTCCCGCCTAATGGGGAACCCATCGTACTACTTAATGACAGGCAAACGATTGGTGGTTACCCCAAAATTGGTTGCGTTGCGCGTATTGACCTACCTAGACTCGCTCAAGCCAAACCAGGGCAAAAAGTTCGCTTTGTTAGAGGGGATTTACTGGGATTGCAAGATGTTTGGTGTCAGTGGGCAAGGTTCTTTGGCTACTAGCCGGTACAAAGAAAAAGCGCCAATTTAGGGCGCTTTTTCATTATTGCCCATAAACACTGGCGAGCTCTGGCGGGTAATCTCGCAGTGTTGCCAATTCTTCCGCTTTGGATTCAATCACTTTCGGGTCCAATGCCATACTAACAGGGTGAAGAGACTCAATGGACTCACCCTTGTAGTCAAATAGCGACCACTCATCAACTAGCTTGATAGCAGCTTCTAGAGCAGAGGAACCTTTGACTACTTCAATCCTTGCATAATGACGTCCTTCGAAGGTGACATCTGCCGCTCGAAGCGTCTCATCTGAGCCAGGGATCTGCTGAGCGCCAAATAAAGGCGTACCAAACTCATAGGCGTTCTTGTAGCCAGGTACAAAATTAGCCATGTGTTCAATGGCGCGTCTCGTGCGTTCCAAAACCACTGATTCATCCCAACCTTGTTGAATTTTACGTTTCAACCTAAGTGGAAGCGTAGGCTGAGAAGATTGCTCACCAGAAGCAACCAAACCGTCATCAAACAACGTGATATCTTTCGTCATACCATGCAATTGGAATACGCCGTTCGGGTAAGGCGTTAACTGGGCCATACCTTTGGGTGTTCCTCTTGGACCATGGAAAATAACTTCTGGCCAGAGTTCGTCGCTTTCATCCCAACGCGTTACATAAGCTGCTTTGAACTCGACTAGGCGATCACGCGGCTTCTGCGCTAAATCATCAATACTTCCAGTCTCGTAACCACAAGCATTGACCAAGTAGTCCACTTTTAAAACACTGACCTCGCCGTTCGTGTTTCTGTATTCCACATTCCAACCTTGAGTAGTACTTTCAAGACCAATCACTTGTGTTTCGGTAAGCAACTGACAGTTTGGAATCGAGTCAAGAGCCAGTGTAGCCGATGCTGCAATACGAAATACGCTCCAGCCATGTTCCTGAACGGCGACCACTGGAAACTTCAAAGATTCCAAGTCCGCTGATTTCGCGAATGGTATCACCCAGTCGTCAACATGTTTTGGTTGTTCAGGTTGACTACGATTGGCTAATTCTTCCAATTCGTCACGACCATAGAACTTGTAATAATCGCAAGGTTTGCCCAACACTTGGTTCGCTGGATCTGAATCCACCAGATCCTGGTAGCATCGTTGTATAGTGATCAATCGCTCATACAACTCATCGGGACTACCACCGTCGCTATAAGGCACAGCAATGACGGTTGGACGTCGATTGATGGTATGCGGGTATAGGCGAACCGTTTCAATGGATTGTTTTAATAGTTCGATACATTGAGAAGTCGAGATCTCTCTGTACAAATTTCCACCAGCATGTAAATGGCAAATCGGAGGTCCGCTGATTAAAGTTTTGCTTTTTTCAAGCAACACAACATTTATACCGATTTCCGCCAAGTGCAAGGCAGCGGTCGAACCAGCAATGCCTCCACCGATCACAGCGACAGTAGGCGTATCAAATTTTGTATTATCAGGCTGCATTTATGTTGCTAATTTATTCATTCTCAGGACATTTTACTGTGTTTGCACACCCAAAAAAATCACATTTTTTGAAGGGGATAAATATGACAATTTCAAGTAAAAAAAATTAAAAAAAAGTCTTGACTCATATCCTGTGACAACACAAAAAATTGTCACTGTGAATAACAAAAATCCTCTAAACATTACGCTTATTGGCTTCGCACCAAATGAAGAGTTATCTACAGGCTAAGTTATCCAAAACTTTATCCACCGTTTTTGTGGATAACTGGATAACTTAACCACTGAGGCGCTAATTAAAGTCTTTGTTTATAGGGACTAGCAGTCGTTTTAACAGACTGTTCACAACCAGCGCAAGTGTGCAAAACGCCACTAATGGCAATGCAAACCAAAGTGAAAAATGAAGGCTGGGAGAAAGATCAAATCCAAATGACATAATGCCCCCAACAACGGCTTCTGCACCAATGGTAGCTATCAATCCTGCCACCAGAGCCATCAATCCATATTCTGCCCAAATAGTTCTCGTTACTCGCTTTTTACTCGCTCCTAACGTCCGATATAATTGTAATTCAGATTGCCTCTGCCCCAAACTCAAACGCAACAAAGTGAATATCAACAGTAAACCAGCAATAACGCCCAGCGCAGCAAGTACCGTGATAGACCAGACAATCTGAGTGAGTAATTGCTGAATTTTTTCGCCCATACTCCGAATATCCATGAGACTCACTGTTGGATGATTTCTGGATAGCTCATTAAGCACACCGTTATGCTGCTCTTCCACTCTAAAACTCACCAAATAAGTGGCTGGAATGCTCTTTAGGACATCGGGAGTGAAGATGAAGTAAAAGTTAGGTTTCATGTCACGCCACTCAACTTGGCGAATACTGTTCACGTTCGCTTTCACCACTTGGCTGTTGATCACAAACGTAAGTTCATCACCTAAATTGAGGTTGAAGTCCTCAGCAACATCCGATTCAACAGATACACCGTTACTTTCAGACCACTGCCCTTGGAGAACAGTGTTGTGTTGGGGAATGCTTGTACCAAAGGTAAAGTTAATTTCTCGCCGTAGTACATCGCTACCCTCTTCCCCTTGAACCTGATCTTTGGCATCAATACCGTTGATTTCGGTCAAGCGGCCGCGAATAATTGGGTAGTCTATTGAACGCTCAATCTTATTCTCATCTAACACACCCAGATAGCCGTCTTTTTCATAGGGCGCGATATTGAGAGCAAATGCGTTCGGCGCATTTTCAGGAATCGTTTTTTGCCAATCAGACAACAAGTCGGTGCGCACCAGCCACATAACGGCCAGCAACATCAATGACAGAGCCAAAGCACCAAACTGGATACCAGTCGCTAGTGAAGAGCGGTTAATTCGACTCAGTGCAAGTTTTAATGACGTCGATAATGGGAGGCGTCCCAACATTCTGGTGATAAATAAACTCACTACCGCAAGCGCAGCAAATAAAGCAATCATGCCCCCTAAAACAATCCAAACCAGCGTGTTTTCGCGATAAACAAACAGCATCGGCACAATGGGCACCAATACCAACAAGCTTATTTTACGATCTTTATTGGTTGTCGCCTGAGGTTGCATGACATCTACTGCGCTCACATTTAAAAGGCTTAGCAGAGGAATACCCAATGCTGGTACCGCAATTAAGATGCTGGTGAAAATTGACACAAAAGCAGGTTGTAACCCATAACTCGGTAGAGGGTTGGGTAGCAAATCGACAAGCGGTATGCGAAGCAAGTATTCAAGCACGATACCAATGATGACTCCGATGACCGATGCACTGGTCAGTAAAATCATAACCTGCATACCGAGCCAACGACCAATCCATCGCTTACTAGCGCCAAGGCTTTTCAGCATTGAGATAGTTTTCCGACGCGTTGCGACGTAATGCTGGCAGGTCAAAACTAAGGTGGTTGCAGCCATGATGACAACAATTGCCACCGTTAAGGACAGGTATTGCTCAGTGCGCTGAAACACTTCATTGGTTCGGCTCGCGCTATTTTGATCACGCCAGCGGTCACTTGGAGTGAGCTCAATTGACTGTTTAACCTGTTCAATATCGGATTCTTCACCATTGATAAACAAGCTAAAACGAACTCGACTTCCTAGCTGGACTGCACCTGTCTTGTCTAAATCAGAATTGTGGATAAATGCTGAAGGCATCTGCTGGAAAGGATTAAAACTTAAACCGGGTTCTTCAACAATACGACCGGTAACGGTAAAATCAGCATCACCAACCGTGACACTGCCACCAATGGTAACCTCTAATTGAGAGAAAAGTCGTTCATCAAGCCATAACTCGCCGGGCTTAACAGTGTTGAACTCTTGTTTGTCATCTGACAGCACCATCTCACCACGTAATGGGTAAGCACTATCAACTGACTTCACCCTAATCAGTTTCATACTCTGATCGCTAAACGCCATGGTTGCAAAACGAGTTTGAGTTGACGTTAAAAGCCCAGCATCATTGGTTACTTTGTAGAGCATTTCGGGGATTGGATTTGCTGTGGCAAAAACAGTGTCAGCCGTCAATGCCTCCTTTCCCTGTTTAACGATAACTTGTTCCATTCGTTCAGCAAGGGCAGTTAAAGCGAAAATGCAGGCAATAATGAGTGTAAGAGCAATCGACACAGGCCAAAGCTGACCATATCGGATTTCACTCAAACTCCATGAAAAAAGTCGACGATTTAGCGCTGGAGGATTAGTCGTTCCCATTACGATTCCTCCAGATGTCCCGCCTGAATATGAACGCGGCGATCACACAGCTCTGCTAGCTTCATATCATGTGTAACAAGTACCAAAGTCGTCCCGTGCTGTTTATTCAGTTCGAAAAGCAGTTCTACCACTCTAGCTGCCGTTTGCTGATCTAAATTACCGGTTGGTTCGTCGGCAAACAGTACTTGAGGCTGGACCATAAACGCACGAGCAAGAGCTACACGCTGTTGCTCGCCACCAGACAATTGGGATGGTGAGTGATGAATTCGATGTTCTAGACCCACCGATGTCAATAAGGCTTTGGCACGTTCAACATCTTCATTTTCACCTTTTAACAAACAAGGTAAGGTGACGTTTTCCAATGCACTGAGGCTGGGTATCAACATAAAGCTCTGAAATACAAAACCCACGGATTCACTGCGAATGGCCGCCCGTTCTTCATCATTTAATAGATTCAGTGTTTTACCCAGTAAACACACCTCACCCGAAGTGGGGGTATCGAGCCCAGCCAACAAGGTCATTAACGTCGATTTACCTGCTCCAGAAGTGCCCACGATGGCAACACTCTCGCCTTCCTTGATGTCAAGATTTACATTTTCCAGGATTGTTAATTGTTCCTGATTAGTAGAGACTACTTTGGATAGTGATTCAGCTTTAATTACGGATGCATGCATGTTTCGATTACTTTCCTTTGTATTTGTTCTTTTTTTCGTTAACCCAGCAAGTGCCACCAAGCTCTTGATTTTAGGTGACAGCCTAAGTGCAGGCTATCAGATGCCAATTGAAAAAGCATGGCCTACATTGTTGCCTGGTGTTATGACCCAAAAAGGTAAAAATCTGACTGTCATTAACGGCAGTATTTCAGGTGATACGACAGGTAACGGCTTAGCACGTTTGCCTGAATTGTTAAAAGAGCATCAACCTGATTCGGTGCTGATTGAGCTTGGTGCCAACGATGGCTTACGAGGTTTCCCACCCAAACTAATTCAGAGTAACCTCACTCAACTGATCAGTATGATACGCGACGCTGGCTCAGCACCATTATTGATGCAGATACACGTGCTCCCAAACTATGGGAAACGCTACACTCAGGCATTTTCCGCAGTGTACCCAGCAACAGCAAAGCAGCTTAACGTTCCGTTACTGCCGTTTTTCCTTGAAGGTGTCATTACTAGGCCCGAATGGATGATGGACGATGGTCTCCATCCAAAAGCAGACGCTCAACTTTGGATAGCAGAATTTGTTGCCAATGAACTAATTAATCATCTCTAATTGGTCTAGCTCAATAAAATTTACCCAGCTTTACGTTAATGTTGCGAAACTCCGTATTGAAAAGGATGTTTCCATGATCATTCAACCAGTCATCGAAGGCGTGATAGCTCGCTCTGCCCACCCATTAGGGTGCGAGCAATCTGTTCTCCAACAAATTGAATACGCACGCCAAGCCAAGCCGATCAAAAACGCCCCTAAACGCATATTAATAATAGGTGGTTCGTCAGGCCTCGGACTCGCGTCACGTATTGCTTTGACGTTTGGGGGTGCCGAGGCCGATACCATTTCTGTTTCATTTGAACGTGAACCATCTGAAAAATCGGTGGGCTCTGCAGGCTATTTCAATAACACCTTTTTCAAAAAGCACGCACAAAAAGAAGGCCGCGTAGCGATCAACATTCAAGGTGACGCATTTTCCCCGCAAACAAAATCAACAGTCATAGAAGCGATTGAAACCTATTTTGAAGGCGAAGTGGATTTGGTTGTCTATAGTGTTGCCAGCGGCATTAGACCTGTACCCAATAGCCAAGATGTCTGGCGTTCAACAATTAAGCCAATAGGTCAAAGCGTGTCTGGTGTCTCCATTTCCCTTGAACGTGACCAATGGATTGAAACCACACTTACGCCCGCTTCGGAAGAAGAAGCAGAGTCAACACGGAGAGTAATGGGAGGCGAAGATTGGGAATCTTGGATAGATACGCTCATTAACTCTGAGTCTATCGCTCAAGGTTGTCAAACCATCGCTTTTTCATACGTGGGCCCAGAAGCAACTCATCCTATCTATCTTGATGGTACGCTCGGGCGGGCCAAAATCGACTTACATCAAACTAGTCACGCCTTAAACCTCAAAATGGCAAACTTTAGTGGTGGTGCTTACGCCACTGTATGCAAAGCATTAGTGACTAAAGCGAGCGTTTTTATTCCCGGACTCTCTCCCTACATCCTAGCGCTTTATCAGGTGATGAAAAAAGAAGGCTTACACGAAGGGTGTATTCAGCAGATGCAACGCTTATTCTGCGAAAAACTGTATAACGGAAACGTTATTCCCGTTGACAATGAACGCTTGATAAGAATGGACGACTGGGAGCTAGACACAAACATTCAGGCGAAAGTCAGTCTTCTACTTGAAAATATGAATCGCAACAATTTCAAAGAGCTCGGTGACTATGAAGGTTTCAAGACAGAGTTTCTCAGCATTAACGGGTTTGGATTTAGTGACATTGATTATACCAAACCCGTTGAACTGAGTGAGTTTATCTCGTAGCGTTTTTGGCTACAGTGATCGTCTTACAAGTAAGACAGATAGACAACAAACGCCCTACTTTACTGACAGGGCTTTTTTTTATCCGTAGCATTTGTCCTTCTTAATAATAAGAACAAAGGTTGTCTCCCTATCATGCTTCCTTCTAGGGCTCCTGACTAATTAGCGACTATTATTACCATAAGGGCTAGGATTGCCCAAATAGAAGGCTAAGCGGCCAGGGATAAAAAATGTATGTCAAAAATCAATACCACAAACTTGGTCATTCCTGATGAAATGACCAGTGGTTGGCAAAATATTGTCGACCTGCTTGCTGAGATTGTGTCGGTGCCTGCTGCATTAGTTATGCGTATTTACCCCAAACATATCGAAGTTTACTCATCAAACAACAATGGGCAACACCCTTATCGCATCGGTGACTCAGAAACCTTGGGACAAGGCTTGTATTGTGAAACCGTGGTTAATAAACAGAGCCAACTCATTGTTCCGAACGCCGAAATTGACCTTCAATGGCAAAATAATCCAGATATTAAATTTGGTATGCTGGCTTATTGTGGCGTACCGATCAACTGGCCAAATGGAGATACTTTCGGCACAATCTGTGTGCTTGATAACAAGGAAAATCATTTTTCCGAAACTTATCAACAGCTGATTGAGAGCTTTCGTGACTCAATCGAATCACAACTAAAAACTCTATATCAAAATGAAAAGCTCAAACACCTCAACTTAGAGCTCAAATCCAGAGTCCACACTCGCACGCAGGATCTTGTCGATCTCAACTATTCTTTGAACCAAGAAATAGACAAACGACGTGCCGCTGAACAAAAAATCCGCTATCAGCAAAGACACGATTTAGGTACTGGGTTTTTAAATCGCTCCGCCCTTGAACACGAAGCGGATCACTTCATCAAAGACGTAGGCATCAGCCCTTCACTGCAAGCGGCGGCCATTCATATTGGCTTTACAAATGGCCGAAGGATCCAATCAAAATACGGCTACAGCTCGTGGGAAACCGTGTTGGTCCAATTCAGCAAAAGACTGGGCGACTTAAGTCAGTATCAACTCCTAACTTCCCGTCCGACATCGACCGATTTAGTCTTACTGCTAGAATCCTCTGAGCTCGACAACGATTTAGGCTCACTATGCCATCAGCTGGTTGAAATAAGTCAATCCGAATTTGATATCGATGGTGATAAACTACATCTCAATGCTTATATTGGCATCAGCACCACTAAGGATACACTGTGCCCAAAGAGTCTACTCAAATACGCCTCTGAAGCGATGCAATCGTGCAAAGACTCGGGACACAAATTCAGCTATTACTCACAAGCCATCGCCGATATTCAGAAACATATCAATCAGATGGAAAGCTATTTACTCCAAGCGGTTCGTAACGATGATTTGTTGCTCTACTTCCAACCGAAAGTATCACCAATGACACATAAGTGGACAGGCGCTGAAGCTCTGCTTCGATGGCGACATCCAATTTTAGGCGATATCTCTAATGAAACTCTCATTCATATGGCTGAGCAAAATGGCCTGATTTTTGAGGTAGGCAGCTTCGTACTTAGAGCGGCCATTCAGAAAGCTGCGGACTGGATGACATACGTAGAAGACTTTAAGATTGCCGTCAACGTATCCGCTATCCAACTAAAGAATCCGAATTTTATAGATCAAATCGAAGATCTACTCAATGCCTACCAACTACCAGCAAAATTCCTCGAGCTTGAAATTACGGAAAGCGGCTTGATCGCTGATGAAGCCATAGCACACAATACCTTAACCGGTTTAAATCGCCTTGGAGTGACACTGTCACTTGATGACTTTGGCACAGGATACTCATCCTTTAATTACCTGAAGAAGTTTCCATTTGATGCCATTAAAGTAGATAAAAGTTTCGTCCAACAATTAGACGAAAGCGAAGAAGATAAAGAGATCGTCAGATCAATCATCCATGTTGCTAAAAAGCTAAACCTCGCCGTTACGGTGGAAGGCATAGAAAGCGCAACTCAAGAAGACTTTATCATTAGCGAAGGTTGTGAATATGGGCAAGGTTACTTCTACGCTAAACCTATGCCATGCGACGAATTTGAAACCAGTCTATTGAGCCAAAACTACCCAGGAAATACAAACATTACCTATCAGTAGCTTAATCCTTTACTCTGTGGCGAGCGATTCTTATAATCCTCGCCTTTGTTTATCTCGCTTGAGAACGTCTTATGGACCAGCTAACCGCTACGTTAAAAAAAATCGAAAAACAGAATTATCGCGCTTATCAGCAGATAAAAGGTCAATATGACTTCGGCGATTACGCCTTTTTCATCGACCATGTTCAGGCAGACCCTTACGCTTCAGCGTCGCGAGTGAGAGCGGTTAGACCATGGTCACTGACAGGATTGCAGTGGCTACGCGAAACGTCCTGTGCTTATCAAGTAGCAGCACGTGATTTCATTGCACGTAGTTTTGCTGAGTTCGCCAAGCAAGAAAACAGCGTAAGTATCGCCCTTACTGGTCAAACTGTTATGGATAGCACTTCCGTGTTATTCACAGACGAAGGTATCGAACTTCGATTCCGCGTTAATCTTCCAGCCGAAGGCCGCTCGGTATTGGGTAAAAAGGCGAGCAACATCCTGACCTTCCACTTACCTAAATTTATCCGTCGTGCCACACTAGAGCGTGAATTGGATAAAGAAGCACTGGTTCACCACTGTCAAATCGTTGAAGACCAAGAATTCATTCGCAGTAAGTTAGATGAGTATAACTTGGTTGCGTTCGTTGGTAATGGTTCTGTTCTACCTCGAGTTGCTGGTAACTGTGATTTACCCATGAAAGACGCAGTCGCGTTAACTGCACCAGAGTCTTTGCAGGTGACTATCGAAACACCAAACCAAGGCGAAATCACTGGTTTAGGCATCTATAAAGGCATTACTTTAATCGTGGGTGGTGGATTCCACGGTAAATCTACTCTTCTGAATGCCATAGAGCGTTCCATTTACAATCATATTCCGGGTGATGGCCGCGAGCGCATTGTGACGAATCTAAATGCAATGAAGATTCGAGCAGAAGACGGTCGATGCGTACATAGTCTCAATCTTGCTAACTATATCAATCATCTTCCAATGCAACGTGATACCGAAGATTTCACGACGCAAGATGCATCAGGTTCAACCTCTCAGGCGGCTTGGCTACAGGAATCAATCGAGGCTGGCGTTCAAGGTATTCTGATTGACGAAGACACATCCGCAACAAACTTCATGATCCGAGATGAGCGCATGCAAGCCTTAGTTAGTAAGGGCGACGAGCCAATCACGCCTTTGGTTGACCGCATTGGTCAATTGCGTGACGAACTTGACGTGTCAACGGTTATTGTTATGGGGGGTTCTGGCGATTACCTAGACGTAGCTGATACTGTGATTCAAATGCATGATTATCAAGCCGTCGATGTCACGGAAAAAGCACGCCAAGTTGTAAAACAACACCCTACAGAACGAAACAACGAGTGTGAGAACGAGCTCAAGACATTCCGACCAAGATCTTTGAATCGAGTTGCTCTACAAAAAATTCTCGCCGATGGTAAATTTCGCGTTTCAGCAAAAGGCGTCGACTCTTTACGATTTGGTAAAGAGTTTACCGACCTGTCTGCGCTGGAACAACTGGAATCCAGCTCTGAAATTAACGCCATCGGTTGGTTGTGGTTTCAGCTAGCGCAATTGCCAGGCTGGTCGACCAATCCAGCTAAGGAAATACAGACAATGCTTGAAGGTGATTGGTCTAAGAACATGCCGAATCAGGGTGATTTGGCCAAACCACGCACCGTAGATGCGATGGCAGCTTTGAACCGAATGAGAAAATCGCAGTTCAAATCAGCAAATTAACGAAAAAGCGCCTTATTCAATAAGGCGCTTTTTTCAATGTCTTAATACATGCCAAGCTTCACAAAGTACGCGGAAGCGATCACTATCTCCGTTTTCTCTATCGGGGTGCCATTTCAGCGCAAGTTTACGCCAAGTTTTGCGGATTTCCGTTGGGCTCGCGTCGTGTGGAAGTTTAAACAACGACAACGCTTTCGCTCGATCCATGTCACCGCCGTTAGTACTGCCAACAAATTCACGATAACGAGTCCAGAACTCATTCAGCAGCCTCTTGACTTCCCCCTCTTCTGCTTCGTAATTATGCCAATCGAGATAATAATCACGCAAAGGATCTTCATGATCAACTTCATGTCCAAAGACTCTAGATTGAGGCATCAGCACGATATCCATCGCTTGCACCTGAAGCCAATTGTCTGGGTACAAGGTCTCTTGTAATTGGTACAATGCGTTCATAATAAGAAAATTGCGTTTGAAGAGGTCTTTCTCGGGCGAACCGTCTAGCACTGGCAGTAGCTCTAGCTCGCTGAGATGGGAAGATAGTGTATGAACTTTCCATCCTGAAGGCTGTTTTTTGAGAATTTCCATAATAGGCCACAGTAGAGGGTTTTCCATATACTGCTGGAACTGGGCCGCGACTTCCTGATGCTCGTTCATATGTACTCTGATTGGGGTTTATTTCTAATGAAAATCCAAAATACACCGTTTGTCGAGTGAATATCTCAGATTTGAGGATCGCGACCCCAAAAAAAGAGCCAGCTATTGCTGGCCCTTTCTCAGTAACGAGGGATTAAATTACCCCTAGTTCACGTAGTCTTTCCATTAGGTAGCTGTCGGCGGTATGGCGCTCTGATAACACAACGTCTGGTTTAGGGTGGAGAAACAGAGGCAGCGAAATGCGTGACGTTTCCTGACGTGCACCGGTTGGGTTGATCACTCGGTGCGTTGTCGATGGGAAGTAACCACCCGATGCTTCTTGAAGCATGTCGCCAATATTAATGATCAGGCTACCAAAATCACATGGCACATCGATCCAGCTACCCTCTTTACTCTTCACCTGCAAACCTGGTTCGTTCGCTGCTGGAAGAACCGTTAGAAGGTTAATATCTTCATGCGCCGCTGCACGGATTGCACCTGGTTCTTCTTCACCAGTCATTGGTGGGTAATGAAGAACACGCAGCAGCGTTTTGTCGCTCCCATCAATCATGTCAGACAAGGCAACAGAGAATTTCTCCTGCACATCTTTTGGTGCATAAGCTTCAACCCAGCCTAATAGCTCTTGAGCAAACTTGTTGGCACGATCATAGTAATCCATGATCTGTTCTTTAAGCTCTTCTGGCATTTGACCCCAAGGATATACGTGGAAGTATTCTTTAATATCCTTAACGGTATGCCCTTTTGCGACTTCAGAAACTGAAGGTGGGAAGTAACCGTCTTGGGTTTCAACATTATAAGTAAACTCGTTCTTGCGCTCAGTCATAAAGAACTGATACCAGTTCTCATAGATAGACTCGACAAGCTCTTTAGGAATCGGGTGGTTTTTCAATACACCGAATCCAGTCTCACGCAGTGAGGTAACAAATTGCTGAGCAGCATCTTCAGCGAGGTAATCGACAGTTTCCAGTTTCATGGCTTTACTTTGAGTAGTTATTTAATAGTTTGAGCGGAGATTTTAAGTGTGACATATAGCTAAATCAAACTTTGATGAAATGAAACAGACAGTTTGAGTGTTAAATGTGCGATGTTTAAGCGTTTCAACATAAATAGTTAATTATCAGTTGACGAAAACGTTCAAATGAGCAATTGAACACCGTTTTATTAAGTGGCAATATATAGAGAAATGTATTGAGGAAATCTTACAATGAACTCTAACAACAGGTCTTCATTTTCGCTTTTAAGTGGTTTAACTGCTGCCTACGTTCTGGTCTTTTTGTTTTCCGCTTTCGAGCCATCTTCGCGCGCAGTTTGGATAGCTGAAATCATTCCCGCAATTGCGATTCTGGTACTTATCTGGCTTGTATCGCGCCAATTTCAGTTTTCTAAAACCGCATACTGTCTGATGTTTATCTGGCTGACATTGCACACCATCGGCGCCAAATACACATTTGCTGAAGTACCATTTGATTGGTTTAGCAACTTAATCGGTTCAGAAAGAAACCATTTTGATCGAGTGGCGCACTTTTCTATTGGGTTATACGCGTACCCTATTGCCGAATACTTAATCAAAAAACAATTAATGAACACAAAGCTAGCAACCGCTTTTGCTCTATTTGCAATCATGTCTCTGGCTGCAGGCTATGAAATAGTGGAGTGGTGGTACGCAGCGCTCGCAGGAGGCGACGAAGGCATCGCGTTTTTAGGTTCTCAGGGTGATATTTGGGATGCGCAAAAAGACATGCTTATGGACACGCTCGGGGCGCTTACTGCTCTAAGCTTGCTGGTTTCTCAGCAGCGGGTGCTTTCTTCAATCCAAGTAAGGTAAGGATTAAACCCTTCATTAAAAGGAACTTGAACAACTTGAGGCACCTCGTAGTTATGGTTGGAAACGATCACTTGTTCAAGCTCCGCGTAGCAGGCTTTTTGGGTTTTGATGATCAACAGACTTTCGTTGTCACAGCATACTTCACCCTCCCAAATATAATGGCTATTGACTGGCATGGTCTGAATGCAGGCCGCCAGTCCTTTTTTCAATATTAAGTCGATGATTTTCTGTTTGATTTCATCATTATTTGTAGTCGTTAGCGCAATGCAGAACTGTTCACTCATACTTAATTCACCGCTCTATTTCTTAACTATTACCGGATAATCTTGTTCAATCAGCTCTTTGACGAAACTAGAACCTAGTCCCGTGTATGTTACCCATACCTTTTTCTTTGCTCGAGTTAACGCGACGTAAAACAATCGTCTCTCTTCAGCATAAGGGAAAGTATCACCCGACTGCGTTAGCGCGCCATCAATGTGGAGAGCTTTAACGCGAGCAGGAAACTGACCTTCATCAACAGAAAGTACAATGACAAAATCGGCTTCCTTACCTTTACTTGCATGGCAGGTCATAAATTCAATCGACAGCAAAGCGAACTGTTTCTGCCATTCAGAAAGAAGTTCTGGCTTGTGATAATGATTTCTGCCGAGGAGTAATACTGTCTGAGTGCCTTTGGCTTTGTGATTGAGTTCATCTAAGATGTTCTCAACGGAACTACTCGGCGCTAAAGTAACGGCTTTTGATTTTTGCTCTTTATGACTTTGCAGCACTTTAACCAATTGAGAAGGGTTTTGTTGTACAAATTGGTTCGCTACTTCGCCTATCTGATTGTTAAAGCGATAAGTTGTATCTAGGTGATGTATCGTTGAGTGCGGGAACCGCTCTGCAAATCCTGTCGTCAGATCAACATCTGCACCCGCGAATTCGTAAATGGACTGCCAGTCATCCCCTACAGCAAACAACACACAATTGCGCTCATCCTTCTGGTTACATAATGCTTCAACTAAGGCCAAGCGTTGAGGTGAGATATCCTGATATTCATCGATCATAATGTACTTCCAAGGCGAATGAAACTTACCTTTGTTCACATGCTTTGTCGCTTGAGTGATCATTATATTGAAATCAATGTGGCCTTCTGATTTAAGCATCTCAAGCCATGCCTGATAACAGGGCCATACAAGAGCGAGTTCACTGTTTAATCGCGTATAATCACTATGTTCCACTAGCTTTTGCTGGATCTCTTTCTTTGTACAACCCATGGCTGAAAGTTGCGTGAGTTGTTTGTTTAGCCAAGCGATCAATTTGGGGTTTTCTACATGACTGCCGAGCTCATCATCCCCAGCTAAATAGGCTATTGGCCATTTTTGAAGGTGTTTTTGCCAACGTTTAAAAGCCGTAGGCGTCATCCAGTGCTTTTTAAGCCAATCAACACACCACGCACTTTTGAGATTATCATCTAACGCAATGGGAGAAATAGTGACAGGCTGTTTTTCAACGTGATTGAGGACTTTTAAGCCTAACTGGTGAAATGTGTTTACAGTAACACTCTCTGCACTCAAACCTATTTTGTTCTCAAGACGCTGCTTCATTTCCTCAGCCGCATCTCGCCCAAACGCAAGCATGAGTATATCCTCAGCCTGTGCAAGATGGCTCTGTAATAGATAAGCAACCCTTGTCGTTAAAACACTGGTTTTACCTGATCCTGCTCCAGCTAAAACGAGGTTATTATCATCATTAAGCAAAACCGCTTGTTGTTGGGACAAATTAAGTGGCGAAGATTCTATTTGCGAAAAAAGCACTTTCCAATTATCAAGTTCCGTCACCATCCAATCCCGATTACGCGAGGCGATAACTTCATCGGTTTGCGCGATCCACGGTAACACAGTGGCCATTCTTTCTGGCATTCTCAATATGGCGTCTTCAAGTACCATATCCATGCTATAGAAATCACGATTCAGCTTATCAAGCCAAGTATTTACGGTCGAATGCGTCAAAAAAGAAGGTTGACGTTCAAACCCTCGAATTTCCATTTCCCACTCAGGTAGGAATTTATTAAGCTGTGTACATTGGTGATGGTGCCATTTCTGATAAGAGGCGACAGCCAGTCTGGCAAACTCTCTGCACGATTCCCAAGGTAATCCCTGAATCAACCAAGAATGCTGTCGGCCATCTTCTGGGTGTGCAAAGAACTGCAAGCCTCCCCAACACAACCCTCGCTTGAGCTTCACTTTGCCATTCCAAACGTTAAATGGAATTCGCTCTTCACAAGTTGCGGAACATAATACGAGAAAGTCAGACTCTATAGAAACCTGATGGTACTCATTTTGGATGAGATATTGCGCAGTCTTGTTGGCGATTAGCTGCATTCTTGTTTTGCCCTTGAATTCAATTGCTGCCATGATAACTCAACCGGATTGAAGAATGAAAAGATACTGTCAATATCTCCTGCTTAGCTCACTGTGTAGAAAAGTTAATCAAACACACTTGTTTCTTTATCTGTATCAGAAGTTTACCATTGACTATTAGATACAATAGTTAATCTGCAGCAACTCTAAGAATCGATAACGTGCAATTTTTTAGCCAGCTCCGCCTTTATTGGGTAAACAAAACCATTAACTACAGCCTGCTTATTATGGTGACTCTGCTGGGAGTGGTCATTCCCAGTTGGTATTACCCCATTGACGCTTACATCATTCCTCTCATTCTCGGCGTTATTGCGGCAGCATTGGCCGAAAATGATGATAAATTCAGCGGCCGGCTCAAATCGATCACTTTAACATTGGCGTGTTTTACCATCGCGTCATTATCGATTGAGCTGTTATTTGATACCCCTATACTCTTTGCCTTAGGGCTATTTGTATCCACATTTGGCTTTATCATGCTAGGCGCGATTGGCCCTAGATACGCCAGTATTGCGTTTGGATCATTGCTTATCGCCATATATACAATGCTAGGCGCCCATGAGAGCACCAACATATGGCTACAACCCATAATGTTACTTTCGGGCGCAGCATGGTATTTTTTTATGTCGATTGTTTGGTCAGCATTGTGGCCAATGCAACCTGTTCAACAAAGCTTAGCGACCGTTTTTCTTCAGTTGGCCAACTACCTTGAGTCAAGAAGTCAATTATTCCACCCTGTAACCAATCTAGAGCCGCAACCATTCCGGATTAAGGAAGCGACGCTAAACGCAGCCACTGTCACAGCATTAAATCTGTGTAAAGCTACATTGCTAAGCCGTTCAAAACGGGGGCATGTTGATGCTGCAAGCGACCGATTTCTCAATATTTACTTTCTTGCACAGGATATTCATGAACGCGTCAGCTCAAGTCATTACCGTTATCAGGAGTTGGCTGAACACTTTGGACGCTCAGATGTCTTGTTCAGATTTAAACATTTACTGGAAACCCAAGCCAAAGCATGTCGAAACGTCGCTCAAGCCATCCGATTAGGCAAAGAGTATCAACACAGCGAGGACTCCGTCGTTGCCTTGGATGAGTTAATGAGCTCTCTTACGCATCTACAGGAACAAAATAATCCCCAGTGGAAATCCCTTATACATCAGCTCAGCTACCTTTTCAAAAACCTCGCGACAGTAGAAAAGCAGCTTAGCAACATCACTAACCCCGATGCTAGTGCACTAGAAGAAGATGTACTTGATGATACAGAGGTTCACACACTTAAAGCGATGTGGCTACGTATCACATCCAATCTAAATCAAGACTCGATGTTGTTTCGTCATGCAATTCGGATGTCTATCGCCCTCACTGCTGGTTATGGCATCATCCAAGCTTTCGGTATCGAAAGAGGTTACTGGATCCTGCTGACAACCTTGTTCGTATGTCAGCCTAACTACAGTGCTACGCGACAGAAACTCGTTGCTCGAGTGCTAGGCACCATTGTGGGCTTACTGATTGGTGTACCCTTGTTAACTTTTTTTCCTTCTCAGGAAAGCCAATTAGTCTTTATTGTCGTCTCCGGTGTTGCGTTCTTTGCTTTCCGACTGGCAAATTATGGTTACGCAACGGGCTTCATCACTGTGTTGGTTTTATTCTGCTTCCACCAACTTGGAGACGGCTATGCTGTTGTCTTACCACGTTTGGCCGATACGATTATTGGCTGCGCTTTGGCAGTAGTCGCTGTAGCTCTTATTCTGCCTGACTGGCAATCAAAGCGGCTCCACATTGCCATGGCCGATTCGATTCAAGCAAATCGCAGCTATCTCGCACAGATAATCGGCCAATATCGGATTGGTAAAAAAGATAGTTTAACCTATCGAATAGCAAGAAGAAGTGCTCACAACCACGACGCAAACCTGACCAATGCCATCAGTTCCATGTTGGCAGAACCAGGGCGTTATCGATCCGCTGTCGACGAGAGTTTTCGCTTTCTAACACTCAGTCATGCCTTGCTAAGCTATATTTCAGCATTAGGTGCACACAGGACAAGAATCAATGATGAGGATACGCATAGACTTGTGCTCGACGCACACCGAGTGATTCATCAGCACCTAGATGTCTTGTTCAATCAGTTGAACGATCATTGTGATAGTTGTGATACCACCACAATTGACGATCCCGCGCTAGAGGCTAGATTGGCTGAATGGCGTGAAGAAGATGACAATTCGGCAAAAATGGTTTTGCAGCAATTGTATCTAATATACCGAATGCTTCCAGAATTACATTCATTGGCAAGCAAGTTCGCAGTGCGCGTGAGTCATTCAGACACTACCAACAAGGAACACTAATTAAAGTGGGCAGCAATGCTGCCCACCTCACCTTTTCTTTACACTCCCTGACATTACCCGGACATAATTTAACCACTTTTCCATAAACTAGAGTGACATGATTCTTACGGGAGTAAGAAGATGAAAGGAAGCATCTCTTGCTTTTCGAGCCAAAAGTCTAGATTGATTCGGAGGCAGCAGACTATGAACTCTAAACAGTTTGAACTGTTCAAACAGCAAATAAAAACTTTGAGTCCACAACAGTTACATACACTCAGAGGCGAAATTACAGAAACACTGGAAGGTTCGAACCGTGTTCTGATTACAGATGAAGAGCAAAAGCTCATCGCTAGTCTGTTTTCGTAGCACAACTTGCCAAAAACGCAAACACACCTTAAGCTTACATTATACAGGGGGTGTCTATGTCAGTTTCCTCAGTACAGGCCGGCTATCAGCTGATTAAGCAGTCATCGAACATGGCAGATGAAGCTGCACGTGAAATCAATCAGGCCCAGCACACTCCTCCTGTTCAAAAAGACGACTCCTATGAGTTCAACAAGGTTGAATTTAAACAACCAGAGCCCTCGGAGATAGAGCCTTTATTCAAACTGACTCAGGCTGAACAATACAGCCATATAGGCACTAATGTTCTGCAACGAGATCAGGACATGATAGGAACACTGCTAGATATACACGTATAGCGTTAAATTTGAATCGATAGTAAAACAGCAGTTGTCTTCCCGCCCAGAGACGCTAGAATCCACTGATAATTTTCATTTTGTTTTCGCCATGCCTAAACTCAATTTGTCTCACCGTGACAACGATACTGTTTTCAACCAAGGGCCACAATCCGATCACCTTGAACAACAACTCAAACCCCACTTCGAGCGCACTGCAATACGTTTAACGCCCAGCCCTTATATTTCTGAAAAGAACATAGTCAAGCGATGGGATAAACTAGGCGCATTTACATCCAAGGAAGCATTGCTCGATCCGGTCACAGCCCAACAATCAGATGTGTACAACAAGAACATTGAGCACTTTATAGGTACAGTAAAACTACCTGTAGGTGTCGCGGGACCATTGCGTGTCAATGGCCTCCACGCCAAACGAGATTATCATGTGCCTCTAGCCACGACCGAGGCCGCCTTGGTTGCTTCATACAACCGTGGTGCTCAATTGATTACAGCCGCTGGCGGCGCAAGTGCCATGTTATTGAATGAAGGTGTGACTAGAACACCAGTATTCGAGTTTCAACAACTCGTCGATGCAGGTCGGTTTGTCGCTTGGGTGGTTACGCAATACGACCATTTTAAGCAAGTCGCGGAGTCTACGACGTCGCATGGACAACTTCACGATATTAACGTCAATATAGAAGGCAATCACGTTTACCTTGTATTCGAGTTCTATACTGGTGACGCCTCTGGGCAGAATATGGTCACAATCGCGACCAACGAAGTTTTCAATTACATACTTGCGCATTCACCTATTGAACCTGAGGATGCGTTCCTTGATGGCAACCTCTCAGGAGACAAAAAGCCTAATACCCATACTTTGCGTCATGTGCGTGGCAAAAAGGTCACAGCCGAAGTCAACCTTTCAAAAGAGTTGGTTGAAAAATTTCTCCACACTACACCAGAAAAAATGGTCAAGTTTGGCCAGATGACGACCACAGGAGCCGCATTAAGTGGATCTATTGGGGTTAACGCACATTACGCCAATGCACTAGCAGCTTTGTATATTGCTTGTGGTCAAGATGCTGCCTGTGTTGCGGAGTCCGCGATAGGAATCACACGCATGGAGATGAATAAGCAAGGTGGCCTTTATGCATGCGTTACACTGCCAAATCTCATGGTGGGTACTGTGGGTGGAGGAACTCACCTACCTAGCCAAAAAGCCTGTTTAGAGCTCATGGGTTTATATGGCTCAGGTAATGCTAAAGCTCTAGCAGAAGTATCGGCTGTGCTTTGTCTCGCTGGTGAACTTTCCATCGTAGGTGCATTTTGCGCGGGACATTTCTCTAAAGCTCACCAAAAGCTCGCCAGATAACAATCGAACTTTCTTATCGTTAGCCCTCGCCTAGTCGAGGGCTTTTTTTATTCTTTACACTTTCATTTTTCATAAAAAATTTCGTTTTGCTTTCGCAATTCTTTCTCATGAATGATCTAGATCATATTTCTTTAGGTTAAACCTAACATCATCGACTACAATATGATTATATTCCGAAAAACAAATGCTCGTACGAACATTAGGAAACGAAAAGATGACCATTAGTTACTTAAAAGAACAGAAAGAACAAGAATTACTAGACTTGATCGTCGTCGGTGGTGGTATCAATGGTGCTGGTATCGCTGTAGACGCCGCTGGTCGTGGCCTAAAAGTTGGCCTTTATGAAACTAAGGACTTTGCCGGTGCGACATCTTCAGCCAGTTCAAAATTGATTCATGGTGGACTTAGGTATCTAGAACATTATGAATTCCGCTTGGTGGGTGAAGCTTTAGCAGAACGTGAAGTCTTGCTTGCTAAAGCACCACACATTGCTTTTCCCATGCGTTTTAGGTTGCCCCACCGACCATTTCTTCGCCCTGCATGGATGATCAGAGCGGGTTTATTCCTCTATGACCATCTGGGAAAGCGCACTTCTTTACCGAGTAGTAAGAAAATCCAATTAGATAACCAGAATGTTACCTTACCTGAACTCAAAGTGGGCTTTGAATACTCTGATTGCTGGGTTGACGATGCGCGACTAGTAATACTTAACGTCATCCAAGCTCAAGAGCTGGGTGCAGAAGTGAGCAACTATTGTCAGGTAACGAAAGCGCAGCGTATCGAGGGCATCTGGCACGTTGAACTGTATGACCAACGTACCTGCAAGACCTTCTTCAGAAAAGCTAAAGCTTTGGTTAATGCCACTGGCCCTTGGGTTAAAGAGTTCCTAACAGAAAACACAAAACTACCCTCTCCTTACGGTATTCGCTTGATTAAGGGCTCTCACATCATCGTTCCAAAAATTCATGATGAAGAACAAGCTTATATCATGCAAAATGAAGATAACCGCATTGTGTTTGTGATCCCTTATCTCGGCAAGTTCTCAATGATCGGTACCACCGATGTTGAATACAAAGGCGATCCTCGTAAAGTCGCGATTAGCGATGAAGAAAAACAATACCTGATCGATGTTACTAACCAGCATTTTCGTAAACAAATTACTATTGACGATATCATTAGTGACTTTAGCGGCGTCCGACCACTTTGTGATGATGAATCTGATTCACCGCAAGCCATCACCCGAGATTACACCTTAGCGTTGGATCATAAAGAAGGCGAAGCCCCTTTACTGTCTATTTTTGGCGGAAAATTAACCACATACAGAAAGCTCTCTGAGTCCGCAATGCAGCACCTTTCTCCTTACTTTAATCTGAAAGAATCGTGGACGAAAGAGGCGCCACTTCCAGGCGGAGAAAACTTCAACTGGGACGAGATGGACACTCGATTATCTCAGCAAGTTCCATTTATCGATAATGACACACGCCAGCGCTGGCTTCACGCATATGGGAGTCGAGTCCAACAACTGCTTGCCAGTGTGTCAACTGAACAAGATCTAGGTATTAAGTTCGCTGAGGGTATTTACCAGATAGAGATCGATTACCTGGTAAAGCATGAATTGGGCACCAATGCTGAAGATGTTTTAAAACGCCGAAGTAAGCTTCATCTATTGTGCGACCAAGAATGTTATCAAGCTATTGAAAACTATCTCGATGGAACAGATTACAGTATCCACGTACAATGTGCATAACAAATTGGGGGCTAAGCCCCCTGTTTTTAGCTTCAGAAGTTACACTTATTCACAGAGGGAGTATATTTAAACAGATGTCGTTAAAATAATACTTAAGATATTTCTACCATGCCCTCTGTAAAAGACACCGCAACTGAGCTTGTTAAATTACTTATCCCTGGAATGCGATTCTCTGCAACCATTGAGTTTGGCCCTGCCGATCAGTACCCATTTAACACTCACTACATCGGCTGCAAAACCAATCAATTTCTCATCATTGATTTACCTCAGAAAGTGATTGAATCACTTGTCATGAGAAAAATAAACAATGCATCAATCGTGATAAGGGGAATAACGAACACCAAACTTGGCCATGTCGTTGCATTTAAAACCTCTGTTATTTCTCAAATCAGCTCACCCGTGCCTCTGATTTTCCTCCGTTTGCCTCAGCACTTTGCTTCCAAACCTATACGCGAGCACGAGCGATACGCTATGGATTTTCCTATTGAAATCAAATCCAATACCGTCAGCTACAAAGCAACGATGGTTGATTTTTCAGTGTCTGGGTGCGCATTTTTCATTTCAGGTGAGAGTGAATTAAGCAAAAGCAGCACTATAGAGTTGTACACTCCACTGGATGAGCTACTCCCAGAAGACCTAAGATATACGATTGTCGGTATTCAGAAAGAAAAGAAAGGCCATCGATTCGGTGTCAAATTCAATAAAAACATTCAACTCTCGGACCAACTAAAGCAAGAACTACTTGAGCAATCTGCGTTGTCAACACTCTTCTAGTTTGGTAAGGAATTCGTCTTTGAAATGAATGAACGCCTGATTCAACGCGAGCTCTTTGATCGGCTTGACGATCACATAGTCGGCACCAACACTTAAAAACGCACGTTTAGTATCTTGCATTCCATCCGCCGTACAGGCGAATATTGGGATGTCTAACTGCAAGTCCTCACGGATAATTTTGGTCGTTTCAATCCCACCGAGGTTTGGCAGTTGGTTATCCATCAAGATTAAATCTATGTTTTCTGACTTCTTCAGATGGCTAATCGCATTGTGCCCATCCTGAACCCAAATCACCTCCATACCATATTTCTCACAGAACGCTTTAGCGATAAACGCATTGGTATGATTATCTTCAACAAGTAACACCTTTAGGGTTCTATCAAACAGCGTCTCAGGATCTGCCAACAACGTATTTGCTTCGATCTGTTCAACTGACTCGGTCAATTCTATTGGTACGACCAAGCTAAACTTAGTGCCCTGTCCAATGGAGCTTTCAATATCAATATGGCCATTCAACATTTCAACTAAACTATGAACAATAGCTAAACCTAGGCCACTCCCACCGTATTCTCTAGTGGTGGTGGTTTCGGCTTGAACAAACGGTTCAAAAATATGCGAAATTCGCTCACGCTCAATACCGATTCCAGTATCCGAGACACTGATATTGAGATGAGGGTTGTGATTATCTTCATTGCAATACAGTGATACGGTAACATGCCCCTCATGAGTAAATTTAATCGCATTACTAACTAGATTGAATAGAATCTGGTTAAGTCGTACCTGATCACTGTGCGCAAATGTTGCATTACTCACATTGGTGTCGACTTCGAAGCCAATACCTTTTTCATCGCAAAGAGGCGTATAAATTTTCTTAACCGCGCTAATTAACTCAATCAGCCTAAAATCCGCTGATTGGATATGGAATTTGCCCTGCTCAATTTTGGAAAAATCCAAAATATCATTCAGTACAGCAAGAAGGTGTTCGCCGCTATTACACAGCACATCAAGATGCTCAATATCTTCGGTATTAGACAGCTTCCCTTTCAACAACTGAGACACGCCTAAAATACCGTTGAGTGGCGTTCTAAGTTCATGACTCATCTTAGCTAAGAAGTCAGCCCTAACCCGAGCCGACTCCTCGGCCTCTTTTCTAGCGGTTTGGCTTTGAATCTCTGCTTCTACAAAGCTAGTGACGTCCTGACCTTGCGCCATGATATTTCCGATTCCTTTATCAATAAATATCGGAGATAGATTCCAGCGGTAGGTCTTGTCTCGAATCGCAATGTTAATACCAGTTAACGTCGCGCCCTTGGCACACATTCGAATATGCGGCCCAAGCTTTTCTACTAACAGATGGTAATCATCCTGTTCTGAACCTGTGTCTCTTCTAAAACTACGCTCAGCAGATGGATTGATTCTCAGGAGTTTACCATCAACATTCCACAGAGTAATCGGAGAAAGGGAGAAGTTGAACAAATCAGCAAATTGCTTCTCTTGCTCGCTTAACCTGTGAAAAGAGCGTTCAAATGAATGCCCTATCTGGTCAAACTCTTCGATCGACGATCCAGGAAATGTATATGTATCTTTTGCTTCAACGGTGTTTTCGGTATAGCTCATCAGCTTAAACAGTTCTTTGGATACCCGCTTACCTAACCAGATCCGGCTATATATCGCAATAAAGATTAATAGTAATCCTGCAAGCGCCACCCACATATAATGGCTGTGCACTAAAGTAACAATTGGCTTGTTATCTTGAATGGTATAGACAGATAGAAAAGTCGCAACGTTACTGATCGTTAGATCTGTTTTAGACACCATGTATTGGCCAGCAGTCAAGTCAGAAGCCGATTGCTCTAAAAAGTCAATATGACGAAAGTCCTTGTCTTTAGTGCTCGAGGCGATGACTTCTGATCCAACAGACATTAGAACTTGGTCGGCATTCCCACCTTTCAATAACGCGTTAATTAGAGCGAAGTTGTTGTTAAGCACTACACCAATGTGCAGATAGCCCAGTACTTCACCAGAAATCATATTGATGATTGGTACTCGACGTATCATCAGGTAACGAGTGCCCAACAATGATGGAGTCTGTGACAAATGCCAGCTCCCTCCTGTGGTCATTTCATTACTTAGATGTGATAACTGCTCTGGCGAAATACCGTAAAACTGATAATTGGAGTCGTCCCAGACCATCTCTTTTTCAGAGGTAATAAAACGAAAATCTGGGGCGAGTTCTGGTTTAGCTTGATCAATACCATTAAAAAATCGGTCCAACCCAGTCACATTTGACCTGACAAAGGCGTCGACTAATGATTCATTTCGGCTATAGCTGTCTTGCTGAATCTCCAGAGCTTTAAGTCTAAAGTTGAAGATTTGTTGCACAAGGCTTTGCGTCTGCAATTTTGAACGCGCAACCTCTTGGGAAACGACTTGGCGATTTACCTGATAGTTCTGAAATACCATCACCAAAGAGAGAACCCCTATGGTGAGGAATATCGAACGGGTAAGTAATGTGGCGAGGCGGCTTTTGCTGCCTCGCTGTGATAATAATGCCATTATTGATCCGAGTACCTAAATGCTCTCTGCTTTAACTTATTCACTTTTTCCGAGCTGTCAGCGTTAGTAACGACTTCAAAGTCACCAGAATAAACATGAGGCACGTCTTTGCCTTCTAGATCCCATTTGATGGCTTCAGCCATTGCAATACCAGTATCATCGTTCATTCTCATCACAGTGACATCCAAATCACCCTTCTCAATCGCTTCAAGTTCAGCACTTCCTCCGCCCCAGCCGTTTATGAGGATATCTCTCCTTTTCATAGATTTAAGAGCTTCAGAGGCACCGAGTGCAACGTCAGTTGAGCATGCATAGATAAAAGAAATACTCGGGTCCTTCTCAATAGCTTTCATGGCAGCATTGAAACCTGATTCACGAGTAGCACTTGTGTAATAAGAAGAAGATAACTGATAAGAATCATGATGGCTCATCTCTTCAATAAAAGTATCACCTCGAGCATCGCTAACGTAACCTTCAGAGAAATAAAGTACGGAATAGCGGCTCTCCTTCGGAATGGCGTCTTTATAATATTGCTCCAAAAGACGAGCTCCCTTGATATGATCAAACCCCACATACATGAAAGGCTGTTGATCATCCCATGCACGCACAGGCGTTGTGATGTTTTGTAAAATCAGTTTGGTGTTTGTCGAACTGATTACATGCTCAATAAATTTCCGGTGCCGGGTCGTATCTAATGTAAAAATGAGATAGTCCGTTTTGTTTTGTACCGCCTCTAACAACGATAAGCTTTGCTGCCTTACATCAAGATTAGGGCGAGTGAACACCTGATTGATACTGTACTTAATGCCTAATTTTTCGAGGCGAGTTTCAAACGCTTGAATGTTTCTCACCCAGTAATCAGAAATTTGTTGCCCTGGATAAACCACAGCGATCGAAACCGGTTTATCTTGTTTCAACATGATCGGTGCTGGGTCGTTTCGCACTATCTCTGAAAGCACATCCGTTAGCTGTTTCTGCGCGGGGTTAGATTTTAGGTACTCATCATATTGCCAGTAACCATTAAGAACTTGCGTGGTGTGTGCATAACTGGTCGCTGATGCAACGACCACTATTGATGAGAGCATTATTTTAAACATTGTTTGTCCTCTTACGGGATACCTAGCTAACTTTAGTTTTTAATTTATTAGAGAATACTCTTTTATCTCCACTAGGTCGACTGCACGGCAATAAATTAACTTATTAAAAACATTAACTTACAAAAAAGGCAATGTGGCATAATTGTCCTTAAAAGGTAAAAGACAGATTACCCGATACGCCATATTGGTTATCACCTGCATAGCTTCCAGCCAAATCCAAACTCACTAAATCACCGGGGCTAACGCCAACACCAGCGGTAATGGAATTGTCCAATGTGTCCTCGAGATCAATCTCATAGCCCACCCGAAGTTGCGCCCAGCCCATCGCATTCCCTTCAATCCCAAAGCGTAAAAATTGAGTGTCATCATTCTGGTCAGTAAAACGTTCTTGCTTAGTGAGATCCCAGTCAACCGTTGCGACGAAGTAATCCAAGGCATAGGCACCTGAAACGGTGGCCTGTGTATCCAACTTATAAGTACTCACACCACTGATATCAAGAGTCTGTAATTCCTGTGAAAACAAGTCTTTTATGGCAATACCTGCGCGAAACTGGTGATAAAACCATACAGCACCAAGATCCAAATTAAACGCGTTTTCCTTGGTTTCGCTTTGATCATAATCACTCAAATCAAAGTTTTCGACGGTTAGTGCTTGCTTGTAGGTACGCAAGGTTTGAAATTTTGGTGAGATGCCAAGCGATACATCCTGTCCTGAAATAGACACGCGCTTAGCAATGGCCACTCCAAACTCACTGTAGCCGAAAGCAATCATGTCTACGCGGGAGTTTTCATAGCGAGTTTGAGTATTCCCGTCGCTAGATATATCTGTTTTTGCGATGACATCAGCGTAGCCGCGCAAAAACAAATTTGTGGAAAAAGCATCCAGAGGCAACGCAACAGACGCTATAACACCGCCGTTCACGCCCAGAGGTTTATCATCTGAGAGCTGATCCAAATAACTGTTAATTTGCGCTTCAAGGCCAGACGTTGAAGAGTTGGCTTCATATTGTTTGATTACATCTTGAAGATCATCAACGGTTTCAAGGGTTTTATCTGTATCTCTAATTCTAGCTCCAATACCGGGAAAGAGGATACCGAAACTATCAGAATCTCTGTATACCGCTACCAAAGCTGGGTTGTAGAAAGGCGCTAACACGTAATCGGCAGTCGTGACTCCCGCGTTCCCCATGCCATTTCCACGACCGTCGGGAACCACCGTTGCTGCTTGCGCAGTTAAGACAGCTAACCCAGACACAATTAATAATGATACTTTTGTTAATAATTTCATATCCATATCAACCTTTTTGACATCTCATAATCAAGGTTAATACAAATTTCAGAAAAAGATGGGAATTTAATTGAGCAGATCAATATCAAAAAAGTCAGTTAAATTTGAGCTGCCTGAAATCAACTGCTCCTTTTGCGATTTCGTGAGTTTCTTGACGCGACACTCTATTTTTGAAGCAAATGAACGACTTTGACCGACTTTGGCTGACCATTCCAGTGTTAATGGCCCCTTTCCCTTTAACGCTTTAGCGCCAGTGCCTAATTGATGTTGAGAGTAGCGTCGCTCAACATCCGTAGTGATACCACAATACAGAGCATTCAAGCGTGTCCGAATAAGATAAACGTACCAATCCGAACACGTTACAGGTTGTTTGGACTGACACATTAAGCTGTGAGTTGCTCGACAAGTTGACGAAGTTGTGCCATTTCCGATTTTAGCATCGCCACTTCTTGTTCAAGGACCTCGACACGATCATCGTTCACAGTTGCTTGAACAGAAGAAGAACTTATCGCTGTAATCGCTTCCAGATCAACGTCACCACTGAACAAATGCATATAACGTGATTCTCGCTTACCTGCTTCACGTGGCAATTTTACCACCAAAGCCCCTTCCTCTCGATCCGCCATTCGCTCCAGTACAGCTTCGACTTCTTTCACGTCCGTAAATTCTGCTAAACGGTTAGTACGGGTACGCAACTCACCTGGAGTTTGAGCACCACGAAGCAGCATACAGCAAACAATCCCTTTCTCTTGCTTAGTCAGTTTCAGATCACCAAATTCAGTGTTGCAAAAACGATGTTGAAACTTACTAGCGCGACTATTAAACCCACTCTCATCACTGACTAGACGACGTGTGATAAGTCCATCAATGGCTTGTTGAACGTCAATATCACTCAGTGTCATGACTGGTTCACGATTGCTCTTCTGATTGCACGCGCTGGTAAGGCTATTTAGGGTCAACGGATAGTAATCTGGCGTGGTGACTTCTTTTTCAATCAAACAACCAATTACACGGGCTTCAATAGGATTTAGTTCTATACTCATTGTTATCTCCTTATTTGAATCTTCCCAAATCAATGTTCAGAAAGGATGGGAACTTTTTTCATGATTCCGTTTTCATCGATCATCACGATTTTACTACGATTCAATTCAACGTCGGTGATCTCCTGACAAGTGCGTTCTTTGCGGTAAGCTTCAACGAGTTTACTGGAACGTTGGGGGGCTTCAGTGAGTGTAGGTTTGGGAATGATAATGTCAGAAGTTCGCATAGTATTGCGGCAGCAGTTGATATTGATAGTCAAATCATATCCTGAACTATAGCTGCTACTCAATGATCTATTAATTGGATCGGCGATAAATCCACCAACGCTTTGTAATGATTGATCTTAAGACTGTTATCGGCAGGAATGTTGTGTTTTAATCATTGACAGTTAAAGGTAAGTAAAGATAGGAAAGGAACCTATGAGTGGTGTATTTGAAATTGTAGCTCAGGCCCGCCGTAAAAATAAGCTAAAGCGCGAGTTGCTTGATAATGAAAAAAAGGTTCGCGATAACCGAAAGCGTGTAGACCTGTTAGACAACCTGATGGACTACATCAAACCAGATATGACGCCAGAAGAAATTGTCGCCATTATCAAGAACATGAAAGCCGATTATGAAGACCGCGTTGATGATCACATCATCAAAAGCGCCGAAATTTCCAAAGAGCGTCGTGACATCAGTCGCCGTATACGAGAACTGACAGAAGAAGACAAGCAAGTACTGCAAGGTAAAAAGAAGTAGTTTTTTGCATCATTAACACGTTAAGCCCGCATGAAACAATGCGGGCTTTTTTAATCAAAGTCGAGATATAACCAACATTTTTGGTTATTAAAATTGACTAATCCACGTAAAACGTTTGCGTAATCGCTAACCTTCTACAAACACAAAACTGGGGCTTTCATCACACATTTAGCCCTGCTATATTTCTTTTAGATAATCATTCAGACCATTCGAGGCATGGAGCTTCCTCATATATCTCACGATGAGAAGAATTGGTACCGACACAGTTCGGCAAACTTTAGAGGGTCAAATTATGGATATGAATATGGTTGAAATTTTAGGCTACGCTGCATCTATCATGGTAGCTATCTCTTTAACCATGAAAGACATCGTTAAGCTACGTGTACTCAACTTTATTGGTTGTGCACTTTTTACTGCTTACGGTCTTATGATTGACGCATGGCCAGTCGTTGTGACTAACGGCTTCATCGCTTGTGTTAACATTTACTTCCTTGCAAAGATGCAAAGCGAAAAAAAGAGCGCTGAAGCGGAAAGCGCCGCTTAACGAATGAATATCAGCAGATATAAAAAGGCCCCGGATTCATCCGGGGCCTTTTGTTTTAGTCTTCGTCGTGCATCTCTGCCCAAGCTTGTGCGCATTTCACCGCACGCTTCCAGCCTTTGTAGCGACGATTGCGTTTTTCTTCATCGTGGTGAGGGGCAAAGGTCTTGTCCACTTCTGCTTTGTCTGCCACTTCATCCAAACTGTTCCAGAAACCCACTGCCAAACCTGCAAGATAAGCCGCACCTAATGCAGTAACTTCAGTGACCTTAGGGCGCAGTACCTGTGTATCAAGTACATCTGACTGGAACTGCATCAAGAAATTATTAGCAACCGCACCACCATCGACACGAAGTGCTTCAAGCTTAATTCCAGAGTCCGCTTGCATGGCATCGAGTACATCACGTGTTTGGTAAGCAATACCTTCTAATGTGGCACGGATAATGTGGTTGGAATTGACACCACGAGTCAGTCCAACAATGGTACCGCGTGCGTATGCATCCCAGTATGGAGCACCCAGACCAGTAAAGGCAGGGACGACATAAACACCATTCGATGTATCAACTTTAGTCGCAAAGTACTCTGAATCTTTTGCGTCTGCCAATAACTTCATTTCATCGCGTAGCCATTGGATCGATGCACCGCCCATAAAGACTGCACCTTCTAATGCATAGGCTGGTTCGCCCTCTGGCCCACAAGCGAGAGTGGTTAGCAAACCATTCTTAGACGTCACTTTTTCCTGACCAGTATTCATTAGAAGGAAACAACCCGTACCATAGGTATTTTTTGCCTGACCTGCGTTAACGCACATCTGACCGTACAGTGCGGCTTGTTGGTCTCCTGCAATACCAGCGATTGGGATACGCGTCCCCCCTTTACCACCAATGTTCGTTTGACCATACACTTCTGATGATTTCTTCACCTCAGGCATCATAGACAATGGAATATCCATTTCCTTAAGCAGTTTCTCATCCCATTGAAGTGTATTGATATTAAACAGCATCGTACGTGACGCATTAGTGTAGTCTGTGACGTGAACACGGCCTTGAGTCATCTTCCAAACCAACCAGGTATCAACCGTACCGAACAGAAGCTTACCAGCAGCGGCATCTTCACGCGCCCCTTCAACGTTGTCCAAGATCCATTTGATTTTGGTACCAGAGAAGTAAGGATCTAAAACTAAGCCTGTATTTTCTTGAATGTATTCTTCTAAATTGCGCTGTTTGAGATCCTCACAGATTGCGGCAGTACGACGACATTGCCAAACAATCGCGTTATAAATCGGTTTGCCTGTCTCTTTGTTCCAAACAATGGTTGTTTCACGTTGGTTTGTAATACCAATACCAGCTACTTCGTCGCTACGAATACCCGATTTGCCCAGTGCTTCGACCAACACCGAGCTTTGTGTCGCATAGATTTCCATTGGATCATGTTCTACCCAGCCCGCTTGTGGGTAAATTTGAGTAAACTCACGCTGAGAAACGCTGACAATATTGGCGTCGTGGTCTAGTACAACCGCACGTGAACTTGTGGTGCCCTGATCTAGCGCAACTATGTATTTTTGCTCAGTCATGATCATTTCCTTTTAGTTTCGAGATTTCTATTTGTAATTTTAGTATTAAACGTGCGCTTCTTGATTCTCTTCAGTGTCTTCACACTGGTTTGGAATCGTGCAACCTGTCCCTGTATTTGGCAGGTATTGAGCGATAAATTTCGGGTAAGCCCAAGCGCCAAAACATGCGCCAGCAATCGGACCTAAAATAGGGACGATAAAGTATGGAATCTCTTTAGCACCTGAGAGCGCGTAATCCCAACCTGCAAGGTATGCAAACAACTTAGGGCCAAAGTCACGTGCAGGGTTCATTGCAAAACCCGTTAGTGGACCAAGAGAGCCACCTATGACAGCAATCAAAACACCAATCAGTAGCGGGTTCATTGCGCCACGAGCCGCGCCGTTGTTTTCATCACCTAGTGCTAAAATGGCAAACATTAGAACCGCTGTGATAACAAACTCAACCGCTAGCGCTCCGGCAAACGACAACGACGCATGAGGGTATGTAGAAAAGATTCCTGCCGTTGCCAATGCATCTTGGCTGCTGCGCGCAAAGCCCTGTGCTATCTCATAATCGACGAATAAGTTGCTGTACAAACTGTATACCAACGCAGCTGAGCAAAAAGCGCCCAACATTTGAGCGATGATGTAAGGCACAACCTTGGCTTTATCAAATCCATGAAAAGCCGCCAATGCAATCGTGACAGCGGGGTTGATGTGCGCTCCTGACACACCTGCTGTACAGTAGATAGCAATAGCTACCCCAAAGCCCCAGACAATACTGATTTCCCATTGCCCAAACTGAGCACCCGCAAGTACTAAAGCGGCTACACAGCCAACGCCAAAGAATATCAATAGTCCGGTACCTATAAACTCAGCGATACATTCACCAAGTAAGGTGGGTTTTCTATTCGTCATAGTAAGAGTCCTTGTTTACATTAAATATGTGCAATTTAGTTTTTGTATTGATTGCGAATCGTATTTTGCATACATAGGTATGAGATTAAACGTCCACACCTGATTAATGAGCGTTCGAGCACGTTTTGTTATTTTTATGTTCTCTATTTTGTTAATTAAATCAATTTTTTGATCTTCACTTTAAAAACCACTATTAACAATGTTCTCACATCACTCCGATGCACCCCCACTAACGCTTGCATTCAAAAAGCATTGACACAGAACAGGTGTATTTACTCTAATAAATCACTCGTCATATGTTGAACTATTGTTACGTATACTTTTAAACCGTCTTAACCGTGTATATCTGCCCGAATTTTAACTGATTGCAAAAATAAAAGGTTAATGATGAGCAACACAACAATCAAAAAATACTCGTTCGCTCATATGTGAACAAGTTAACGAAAAATAGATGAAAGTAATGGCACATTATAATTATGGATATTTCACCAAGGCCCAAATTTACTATGGTCAAACGGTTCGAAACTGATGTGGTCATCATCGGCGGGGGTGCAACAGGTACAGGGATCATGCGCGATTGCTCACTGCGTGGTATCCGTTGCATTTTATTAGAACAAGACGATATTGCGTCCGGAACTACTGGACGCAATCATGGATTACTTCATTCCGGAGCTCGTTACGCCGTCACAGATAGTGAGTCAGCAAAAGAGTGTATTCAAGAAAACCGCATACTTAAAAGCATTGCTCGTCATTGTGTTGAGGATACAAGTGGTCTCTTTATTACCTTACCTGAAGACGACCTTAGCTTTCAGGACACATTTGTTGACGCTTGTAGCAAAGCAGATATCCCCACCAAGCGACTGTCAGCTAAACAAGCCCTTAAGCTGGAACCTAATGTTAACCCCAAAATAAAAGCGGCGATCCAAGTACCAGATGGCACATTGGACCCATTTCGTTTATGCGCGTCTAACGTTTTAGATGCCAACGAGCACGGAGCGCTCCTATTCAACAAAACCAAAGTTACTTCCTTAATACGTCATGAAGATACAGTCCTTGGCGTGAACGGCTACAACACTGAGAAGAACGAATCCTTTCAAATATTTTCAAAGCAAGTCATCAACGCAGCTGGTATATGGGGACAAAACATTTGCGAGTATGCCGATCTCAACATCAGAATGTTCCCAGCAAAAGGATCGTTACTCATACTCGATTATCGAATCAACAACCTTGTCATCAATCGCTGCCGAAAACCTTCAGACGCCGATATATTAGTGCCCGGAGATACCATTTCTCTCATCGGAACGACATCAGAACATATCGATTACGATCAAATTAATGATCTCCATGTTACCGAACGAGATGTCGACGTGTTGCTGAGAGAAGGAGCGAAGCTTGCTCCTATTATGGCTAATACTCGCGTGCTACGTGCCTATGCTGGCGTACGCCCACTAGTTTCCGTCGATGATGATGGAAGCGGCCGCAATATCAGCCGAGGTATCGTATTACTTGATCATGAAAAACGGGATGGTCTGAAAGGCTTCACTACTGTAACCGGCGGTAAACTCATGACCTACCGACTAATGGCAGAATGGGCGACAGACTTGCTGGCCGAGAAGCTATCTGTGAATGAGCCATGCACCACACATGTCACACCCCTTCCCGGCTCAAACAAACCAGTTAACAAGCCAAAGAAAACAGCCAGTATCGTAAAGCCTGTCTACGAATCAGCATATTACCGTCATGGTGAACGTGCTTCTGATTTTCTGAATGGAAGTGTCGAAAAACAAGCAGTGATTTGCGAGTGTGAAATGGTTACCGCAGGCGAAATCGAATACGCGATTAAACAACTCAATGTGCATACTCTGGTCGACTTGCGTCGCCGTACACGTCTTGGAATGGGGCCATGTCAGGGTGAGCTTTGCAGTTATCGCGCTGCAAGCTTGTTTAACCAGTACGCCAACCACGACGGTAATCAGTGTAGTCAGCTCCTCAATGAATTCCTAGAAGAGAGATGGAAAGGTACTAAGCCCATCTTCTGGGGCGATGCACTTAGAGAGACTGAGTTTAGCCATTGGATTTACCAAGGTTTATTTGGTGCTGGTCAATGCATCCCTCGTAAAGACGAGAAGGAGGAGACCAGATGAAGTATGATGTCGTTGTGATAGGAGGCGGAATAGCGGGTTACTGCTCAGCTTTGAAGTGTTTGGAATCGGGATTAAAAACCGTCTTGATTAATCAAGGCCACAGCTCCCTGCACTTCTCCTCGGGTTCAATTGATGTACTTGGCAATCTACCAAATGGCTTAGAAGTGACAGACCCTTTTGAAAGCATTCCTGTACTCAAAGCGCTTTCATCTGACCACCCTTATAGCAAGCTATCTGTTTCTGAGATAAAAAAAGCGCTGCTGTGGTTTCAAGCCATGCTGAGTGAGGCTGGCGTCTCACTCTCGTCAAACCAAAATGGCCATAATCATTACCGGATCACTCCCTTGGGTACAATCAAACCAACTTGGTTGTCACAGCCGTACGTCCATCAATGGCTGCCTAATTCCTCACTAAAGAGGCTCGTTTTAATCTCCATTGATGGGTTTCGAGATTTTCAACCTCAACTTGCCCTCGATAATCTAAACCAGATCGAAGAGTTTCGCCAAGTCGAAAAGAAAATACTTTCGGTCCGTATTCCTGGCTTTGACTCTTTACGACAAAACCCGAATGAGCTACGTTCTATCGATATCGCCCGAACACTAAAACAACCCAAAGCATTTTCGAGTTTTGTACACCAATTAAGCGCAGGAGCCACTGCGGATGACCTAGTCATTCTTCCAGCCATCATGGGTAATGGCGACGGACTTGCATTGATGGAACGATTACAAAGCGAGACTCAACTTTGTTTTCATGAAGTGCCCACAATGCCACCTTCCCTATTGGGAATTAGGCTCGAAGAGGCATTGCAAGGCATGTTTACCAAAATGGGGGGTATACAGCTCAAGGGCGACAAGGTTGTTTCCGCACATTGGCATCAAGACAAAAAGGCTATTCGCTCTATACAGACGGCCAACTTAGAAGACTTTCCGCTCATCGCCAAACATTATGTACTTGCTTCAGGTAGCTACTTTAGCCATGGACTCATTGCTGAATCGAACCAGATTATCGAACCAATATTTAATTTAGATGTTCATTATCACCAAGACAGACGCCAGTGGCGAGATAAAGACTTTTTCAGCCAATCTTCACACCCATTCATGCAGTATGGCGTGATTACTGACCGCGACTTTAATCCAACTCTGAATAGTCAAACGGTTCGCAACTTGCACTGCTGTGGTTCAGTGTTGGCTCACTATGACCCGATACAACAAGGCTGTGGAGGGGGTGTTGCTATCGCAAGCGCTTTCCATGTCGCGAATAATATTATTCACGCCATAGCGTTAGAGGAGGCCCTCGTATGACGATCTATTTTGCTGATCATGCTCCCCGGGTTACCAGTTTTGATCATTGTATTAAGTGCACCGTGTGTACCATTTACTGCCCAGTAGCAAAAACAAATCCGCTCTACCCTGGTCCTAAACAATCTGGGCCAGATGGAGAGCGACTACGGATAAAAAACGCCGACTATTATGATGAAGCATTAAAGCTGTGTACCAACTGCAAACGTTGTGAAACAGCTTGTCCTTCTGGTGTCAAGATTGGTGACATTATTGCTGTGGCAAGAGGGAAATACGGAAAAAAAACTTATAGCCCTAAACTCATTAGAGATTTTGTACTCAGCCATACCGACCTTTTCGGGCAATTAGCGACGCCTGTCGCTCCATTAATCAACAAAGTAACGGATAACAAGCCCGTCAAAAAAATCCTGCATAAGACTGTCGGGATCGACGAGCACAAATCGTTACCCAAATACTCCCACGGAACGTTTCGTCACTGGTACAAAAAACACGTGTCCAAGCAAGATATCTATCCCCGTCAAATCAGCTACTTTCACGGATGCTTTGTCAATTACAACCACCCTCAGCTCGGGAAAGATCTGGTCAAGGTTCTCAATGCACTAGGCATCGGCGTCCAACTTTTGGAGAAGGAAAAGTGTTGTGGTGTCCCACTGATAGCGAATGGCTTTCATAGTAAGGCTCGTCGCAACGCAGAACTTAACATCAAACACATAGAAGATGCTGTTTCTAACCATGGTCATACCGTCCTTTCAACATCTTCAACTTGCTCATTTACACTCAAACAGGAATACCCGCATGTTTTAGGCGTCGAAAATTCTCACGTCAGCGATCGTATTGAATACATCACTAAGTTTCTGTTAAAAGAATTTATGAATGGTAATACGTTGAATATGAAACCGCTCAACAAACGGGTGGTTTACCACACACCTTGTCATCTCGAACGAAGTGGCAATGTCATCTTCACTTTGGAAGTGCTAAAACAAATACCTGGATTGGAATTGATCATTCTTGATAGCGAATGCTGTGGTCTGGCAGGAACCTATGGTTTTAAAGAAGAAAACTATGATGTTTCAATGAAAATTGGTCATCATCTCTTTGAATCGATCAAGTCAGCCAAGGCAGACTTCGCTATTACGGATTGCGAAACCTGCAAATGGCAAATTGAAGAAAACACACAACTAGAAACTATTCACCCAGTCACGTTACTGGCAATGGCGATAACCACTTAGAACGCAGATCAATAGCTAAGATGCGTGTTGAGAATAGATTGCAGACTTCCACTCCTTTTGATGGCTTTTAGACCTTGATTAAAAGTCATCAAATGCTTTTGACTATCAGGCTTTTTGTTGGGTAGCAGTACATGCAGAGTATTCACAAACAGAGGTGTGGGGTGATAAGTCAAACGATTTCTCTCGGATTCTAAACCTTCACTATTAAGCACATAGTTGACGTGCAAAATATATAGTGGCGATACGTCAATAGTCCCAGCAAGCAGTTTTTTGATGTTTTCAGCTTCATCATGCACTCGCTCAACAGTGAGATTGCCATTTTTCTCCGCCTTTTCAAACGCTTCGCCGTAATAGCCACCAACTACTGCACTGACTTTCAGACCTTCTAAATCTTCCACTCGCTTCCAGTCGAACACTTGTTGTTTTTGGTAGAACAAATGCGCATTTATCTTATAAACAACATCACTGATAAGGAAAGATTCTTTGTACGCTTCGTTGAGCTCCCACAGCGCCGTCGCATCGGCTTTGCCTTGTGCTGCAAAGTCAAATGCCTCTTTCCAAGTTGGTAAGTGAACATACTTTACCTCTACATTTTGCGTTTCAAATGCAGCCGTGACGATTTGAGCGTTGATACCATAACCCGGTAGTGTTTTGGAATGATATGGAGGGTACTCACCACCAACAGCAATAGTGATCGTCTGCGTAGACGCTGAGCTTGGAGTAGCGAAAAATAGTAAGTAGGCCAAAAATACGACAAGGCAATTTGAGAAAAGTTGAAACTTAATGAGCATAATCTCTCCACGACGTAAAAAGGCGACGTGCCACCAAACTACAGACATCAGATCGTATTTGAAGAGTTTAGCTTTGGCTTTTGAGTTACGCTAATTATTGGTCAGTTGTTCGAAACGATAAACAGAACTTCTACGCGTCTGTTACAGGCTTTTCCGGCACTTGTCGTGTTTGAACATGCTGGTACATATTCACCATAGCCGCGTGTGTAGATAGAATTCATCGCCACATTGTTGCTAACCAATTGCTTTTTCACCGCTTTAGCGCGTTTCATGGAAAGAGAATCGTTAAAAGTCGGCGCTCCAGTACTGTCAGCATGGCCATCAATCACAATATCAATGCCCGGCTGTGTTGCTAAATATCGGCCCATCATGTCCAGCCAATACATCGAATCAGGTTTAACCATGGACGAGCCAGTATTAAATTTGACCGTATCAGTTAACTTGACCATGATGTGGTTACCCGGCAGTACCTCGTAGTCGACACCGTTTTTTAGTAGGAAACTTTGCAGATCACTATAGTTGGTGGTGCGCATCTGCCCCATGGGTCCTTTCACACCAGACGACGCCAGTTGAGGTGCCTCTCCCCAATTCGGGTATCGTACTTCGAAGTCTGTTTTTGGGGCGGTCTCTAGCATGTCATCCGTGAGATAACGCATTTCTTTAGCCAGATTGCCACAACCAGTGAGAAGCAAGAGCAAAGGTAAGGCAAGATATTTCATTGATCCACCATTCGTTTCCGTTTCGATACATCATTTATATCGGCAACTCTGGAAATACTTTAATTATAATTTAACCCTTTTCTTATCGCATGTTGACGACTTAACGTTCTGAAATGATTTAATAAGCATTTCACGCTGTTTGCTATTTAGTTACTCGCCGCGAAAGAGTAAAATCCGCCTACTGTTATCTCGCTGAAAACAGAGTGTCAACAGCGACTACAAAGAGAACATACTATGAAAAAGATACTGGCGTTAATGACCATCGCATTTGCTACTCTCTTGGCGGGATGTGCGGAAAGCGATGTCCCACAGGAGGGTAAACAGTTCAAAACACTTCCTGTCAACTTATCGACCTTTCGCTTGCCTCAGGTGGCTGAAGTTTTTTCACTCAATTGTGGCCACTGTAAAAAAATGGAACTGGTTTTGCCTCAATTGGAACAACTCACCAAGCAAAACATTGGTAAGATCCACGTGACGTTTAACGAGAGTGCACAAGTTGGTGCCATGATCTATTACAGCGCTGAAATGCAACTGGGTAAAAAGCCTGAAACATCGATGATGAATGAATTGTTTACCGCGGCTCAAATGGGTGACGACGCAACAATGGCAACGAGAAAGCAAGCCATCGATGATGCTTTCCACTCTCGCGGACTAACCAGTCCTTATGAGCTCAAACAAGACCAGCAAAAACAGTTATTCAGAGCAATGCAAGTCGCTGAAGAGATCACTGAAAAAGGTCAAATTAATTCAGTTCCGACCTTTATCGTAAACGGTAAGTATATGGTGCTGACATCCGGTCATAAAGATGTTGAAGACATTGCCAAGACTATCAACTATTTAATTCAAAACAACCTTAAGTAAAAACGGAAAGGACTCATGTCTAAAATAATCATCCCAATCGTCGTTTTAGTGCTTGCTGGCTTCATGATTTATCGCACTATGGTGAACAGCAAAGCTGGCGAACAAAACTTTGCAGCAGGACAAGCATTTCTTCTTGAAAATGGTGAAAAAGAAGGTGTGGTAACAACGGAAAGCGGACTGCAGTACCTTGTGCTCAACAAAGGAACTGGTACGGTCAATCCAACCGCTAAGAGCAAAGTGAAGGTGCATTATCACGGTACGCTAATCGATGGCACTGTGTTCGACAGCTCAGTTGAACGTGGTGAGCCAATTTCATTCTCTCTTAACCAAGTAATCAAAGGTTGGCAAGAAGGCCTGACATACATGGTAGAAGGTGACAAGTTCCGCCTGTTCATTCCTAGCCCTCTGGCCTACGGCAAAGGTGGAAGTGGTCCAATTCCACCAGCGTCAACGCTAATATTTGATGTCGAGTTGTTGGAAATCCAATAATCAACAAGGCCAATCATTCGTGATTGGCCTTTTTTCTATACGAGCTCTTTTAACTCTCTGCAAAGATGCTTATTCAAATGTTGTTGAATAAAGTGAACATCAGCTTTATAGAAATCGGTCGTCGGAATTTCCTCCGCTGTCATCCAATGAAAAGTTTGCTGCCTATGTTCTGAATGGGCAACAGGTAGCGTCGATTTATCTGCATGAAGAACAACATAGTATATTCTTCCACCATATTCATTAATATCGCTGTAAGTCGCAACGTGAGACAATCCACTCAAATGAGTCTCTTCATACAGTTCTCTGATCGCGGCATTGGTACCAGACTCATTGCTGTCCACTTCACCGCCGGGAAATTCCATAATCATACCTTGAGCAGGTCGGTAGCGCTCCTGAATCAGAACTTTTCCATCTCTGATGACGACGGCCATCGCTAAATGCTTCATTGGGGGCTCCTTGGATTAAGCTGACTATATCGGCGCTTCAGGCTCAGACGAGTTGTGTTTTTTAGATTAGAAATGTCTGACACCGATACTGAATGTTAAGAACCAGCGTAGAGTAACCGAATATGCAATTCAGTTCTTTCACTACGTTCAAAAAACGCAATGTAAAATAATAAAAAACGGCACCTTATGGGTGCCGTTTGAACTGAGCGATATTTTTTATTTGTGCTTTTTCTGTACAAACCTCTTGCTTACATCGACAATGGCGACATCTTTGAAGAAGCTACGACCAAGTAACAACGGAAACGTGAGATGTGTTCTATCTGCAAGCGTGAATTCTGTTTTTTCTTTCAAATCTCCAATCTGGATCCAAGACTCAACAACAGGGCGACGCTCAGCTTCATCTGCACTCGACTGACGAATTTTCACCCAGCGCTGCACTGGAAGAGCAATCTCTTTACTCTTGCTACCGTCGTGTTCGATCTTGAACTTCACCCAGTCTTTACCATCACGCTCAAACTCAACGACATCAGTAGCACTGATTGATGACGTGGTCGCACCGGTATCGATACGCGCTTTGAAGTTCTCTTCAAGCCCAGGAATATACACCCATTCCTGTTCACCGAGGATCAGTTTTCCATCCGATGTTTTCTTCGGTTGTGGTTTTGGCGGTGGTTTTTTCTCTGGTTTTACTTCCGGTTTGGGTTCCGGCTTTCGCGGTTTCTCAGCTTCTTTATCTGGCTGCTCTACTTTAGGCTTTTCAATTTGCGGTTTTTTGTCTGGTTCTGCTGGCTGCGGACCTGTCGTTGAACACGCCATTAAACCGCCACTAAGCATAACTGGAATCAGGAATTTCCATGTTTTGTTCATTCGATCACCTAATTCAATAACAAGATAGGACCACTTTAAAAAAGGCCCACATCAGTGTGAGCCTTAAAGCGACACTTAAGACACTTTAACTATCGCATCGGCTACGTAAGGAATGTCTTTTTCAGTCAAACCTGCGATGTTAATTCGACCATCTCCAACACCATAAATACCATATTCTTCACGGAGTTGCGTCATTTGGTCTTGAGTAAAGCCTAGCACAGTAAACATGCCTTTGTGGCTTTCGATGAAATCGAAATGTGACGTGTTGTGGGTATTTCTCAATTCATTACATAAGGTTTGACGAAGGTTCAGCAGGCGCTGCTGCATTTCGCTCAATTCCTGTTTCCAAACACCGGTCAGCACTTCACTTTGTAGGATGGTTTTTACCAGCGTAGCTCCATGGTCTGGCGGCATTGTATACGTTGCACGTGCGAGCGTTAGCAACTTGCCTTTTGCATTGCCAACATCTTTCAATGACTTGCCAACCACTATGGCGGCACCCGTACGTTCACGGTAAAGGCCAAAGTTCTTTGAACAAGATGTGGTAATCAACATCTCTTCCACATTGTCCGCCATAAAGCGTAAACCTTTGGCATCTTCTTCTAAGCCGTCACCAAAGCCTTGGTATGCAATATCGACAAACGGAATAAACCCGTTTTTCTGTGATAACTCCGTCACCGCCTGCCACGCAGAAAAATCAATGTCAGCCCCGGTCGGGTTGTGACAACACCCATGCAGAAGGACCACATCTTTTGGTCCCGCCTGAGACAACTCTTCTAACATTCGTGCTGTATCAACCTGTTTGGTTTCAGGGCTAAAGTAACTGTACAGCTTCACTTTAAGGCCTGCGGCTTCCATTACTGGACGATGATTAACGTAACTTGGGTTTGAAATCCAAACCGTCGTTTCAGGCTGAGCGACTTTCATCAGGTCGCCTAACATACGCAGTGCACCACTGGCGCCCGGCGTTTGGATAGCGGCGACGCGATCCATGGCTGAAGTACCCGACAGCAGTAAATCAACCATACTCTGGTTAAACTCTTCACAGCCAGCCAAGCCGACGTAAGATTTCGTTTTTTGCGTTTCGACCACAATATCCTGCGCTTGAGATATTGCTTTCATGACTGGCGTTTGACCAGTACTGTTTTTGTAGACGCCAATACCCAAGTCCACTTTGTCAGGACGAGGATCATTGCGGTAAGCGACTGATAATGAAAGGATAGGATCCAGTGTAGGTGTTGGTAAATGAGAGAACATGAAAGTCATAACCCTTTGAAATTCAAGTAACGGTCCTCAACTTATCATTTAATCCCCTAATTCAGAAATAAAATTTTAGTGCCTAAGAGCAAAACAGGATAAAAATCTTTTGCCATTAACATATTTGCAACATAAAGAGATCTATCAGAATAAAAACCTACTAGATGGATCTAAATCTTGAATCTGTGAATAATCTGATTGGAGCTACCACGCCACTCTAGGTTGAGATCTTTGCTCTCCAGCTCAAACTTACCGTCAACTAAAACATCAAGTAGTGCGACGACTTCTTGTTGCGACACCGTCAATTCGGCTAGCCTATAGCCTGTCCACATCCAGATATCCTTATCCGGACACTCTTTACGTACCCGCTTAACCAACTGAAGAACATCAGCTACATTGGCTGGATGGAGTGGATCACCACCGGACAACGAAAGCCCCCGTCTTTTAATACGAGTATCTTTCAAATCCTGCAGAATTTGGTCTTCCACTTGTTGAGTAAACAATACTCCTGAGTCGATTCTCTGTGTCGATTGGTTATAACACCCGCGGCACTGATGTATGCAGCCAGAGACAAATAAAGTACAACGTGTGCCTGGCCCGTTAACCACATCCACAGGATAGTATTGGTGGTAGTTCATGACGTTTTCCGATGTTAGATACTTGAGATAATGCTTTCGTGCTGATGATAAAGGGCGAGTCACTCCCGCCCTGTTTTCGTCACTGAATCCATTCATGTATGGATTCTATAGATGCTTAACCCGACGCTTAACCTCTTCTTGCTTACCAAAATTAAACGGTCGCGCATCAGGACTACCCAAATAGCCACACACTCTGCGGGTTACAGAGACTTTAGTGGAGTCGTGATTACCGCAGCTAGGACACGTAAACCCTTTACTCGTGCAATCAAATTCACCGTTGTACCCACATTCATAACATTCATCGATAGGTGTGTTGGTTCCATAGTAAGGAACGCGGTTGTAGCTGTAGTCCCACACGTTTTCCAATGCTTCAACATTACGCTGCATATTTGGAAACTCGCCGTAGCAAATAAAACCACCGCTCGAAATCTGCGGATAAGGCATTTCAAAATCGATTTTGTCGTATGGGTTGACCTTCTTCTCTACATCGAGGTGGAAACTGTTGGTGTAGTAACCTTTCTCTGTCACCCCTTCCAGTACACCGAACTCTTTTGTATCAATGCGACAGAATCGGCTACATAAATTTTCGCTAGGCGTACCATACAAGCTGTAACCATAACCCGACTCTTCAGCCCATTGGTTTACCGTATCTTTAAGATGCTTGATGATATCGAGCGCTTTCTGTCGAAGCTCTGAGTTGTCATAAACATGTGTCTGCTTGCCATATAAAGCATTAATCGTTTCATGAACACCTATGTAACCCAAAGAAATAGACGCGCGGCCGTGTTTAAAAATGTTAGCAATAGGTTCATCAGCCTTTAAGCGAACGCCGCAAGCGCCTTCCATATAAAGAATGGGAGCCACTCGTGCTTTGACGTTCTCTAATCTAGCAATGCGTGTTTCTAAAGCGCGACGAGTCAGTGTTAGCTTCGTATTCAAAATCTGATAAAACTTGCCCTCGTCACCTTTTGCTTCAATTGCAATTCGAGGGAGGTTGAGACTAACAACGCCTAAGTTATTGCGTCCTTCATGGATCAGCTCATCATTTTCCTCATAGGTTCCTAGGAAACTACGACATCCCATTGGCGTTTTAAATGAACCCGTCACCTCAACCACTTTGTCGTAATTGAGAATGTCTGGGTACATACGTTTTGATGCACACTCTAGTGCAAGCTTCTTAATGTCATAGTTAGGATCGTCGGCTTTATGATTCAATCCATCTTTTATTCCGAAGACAAGCTTCGGGAATACGGCCGTTTTACGGTTTTTGCCTAAACCAGCGATGCGATTTCTAAGAATCGACTGTTGGATTAATCGAGAAGCCCAACTGGTCCCTAGACCAAACCCGAAGGTAACAAAAGGTGTCTGACCATTGGCGGTATGCAGCGTATTCACTTCGTATTCCAGAGACTGAAAAGCGTCATAACACTCTTTTTCGGTGCGCGCGCGCGCAAACGCTTCAGGTTCATGAATGTCCCATTCCTGAGCAATGTTAAGGTGCTTTGCGTAACTGGCCATAACATAAGGCTCCAGCACTTCATCAATACGGTTAATCGTCGTGCCGCCGTATATATGGCTGGCGACTTGAGCGATGATTTGCGCGGTCACTGCGGTCGCTGTAGAAATTGATTTTGGCGTATCTATCTCAGCATTTCCCATTTTGAAACCATGGGTCAGCATACCTTTTAAATCTATTAACATGCAGTTAAACATCGGAAAGAACGGCGCATAGTCCAAATCGTGATAGTGAATATCGCCTTGCTCATGAGCCTGAACAATATCGCGAGGCAAGATGTGTGTTTTCGCGTAATGCTTAGCGACTATCCCCGCTAGTAAATCACGCTGAGTCGGAATAACCTTGCCATCTTTATTGGCGTTTTCGTTAATCAGGTCGACATTGCTTTCTTCGATTAATCCTTCGATCTCACGAGTCAAAACGCTTTGCTTCTCTCGTGCAATATCGCGATCATGCCGATACTCTATGTACGAGCGGGCGAGTGACTTATAAGGCCCCTGCATTAATTCATTTTCCACCAACGTCTGAACGTCAGTTATATGAACTTCATCGTGATCTTTAAGCTGCAGCTCCACTGCTAATGCGACATTCAACGCGTATATAGCGATTTCTTTATCTACATGCTCTGCCGCTGCTTCAACAGCAGCCTGAATGCGATCTCTGCTAAACGGAGCTCTAGAGCCATCACGCTTGATTACGACTGGTTTCACCTTCTCTCCTTACCCTTTACATACTCACAGACTTATCCACAAATACACTATATAGGGTTGATTTTTGTTATTCCGACACAATATGTTGTGGCGTATTTAACGAAACGAATCAAACTGATGTATTGATTTCGATCAATAAAATTAGGCCCTAGATTAAGAACAAATCGATCTTAGTGGCAGTGATCTCAGCCTGAAAGAAATGTATGAAAAAAGTGATTTTTATTCGATTTTAACTTGATTTTTGTTGAGTACTTATAGAATAAAGGCTGTACCAGAGAACAGAGTTTATAGCGTATGACCAACACTAAATTCAAAGCGATTTTGGCTGTCCTGTGGATAACGATCTCAGCCACTTCTTTTGCCGCTTCTGCTCTAACCGTCACAGCATGGAATTTAGAGTGGCTGACATCTCACCCTTCAGACAAGTTTTCAGAATCACAGCGAAGCAAACATGATTTTCAAGCACTTGCTGAACATTTTTCGACAATCAATAGTGATGTACTCGCTTTTCAAGAAGTGAACGACCAACAGGCTCTGCGTAAAGTGATTGGAGATGGTTATCGCGTTTATTTCTCTGACCGCGCATCAAGCACGTATGTGAAGCGACAGTTTGACGAGATCAACCAATATACGGGGTTTGCAGTCAAACAAGATATTGAGGTGGCGGACAAGCCAGACATTCAACTCGATGAAAAACGAAATAGTAAACTGAGATTTGGCACTTACATTGTACTCAACCCAAATGGCTCACAACCCATACATGCCCTATCCGTCCATCTAAAAGCGCGCTGTAGCGGCGCCTACAAAAACAGCCGGGACTGTAAAATACTCCAATCACAAGGTAAAGCATTAAACCAATGGATTACTGAGCGAGAGCGACAAGGAGAAAACTACGCCATACTGGGCGATTTCAATCACCACCTCAGTTACAACCAAGATTGGTTATGGAAAGTCATTTCTCTCTCTTCAAAAGCCATACTAGCGACAAAAGGCACACCGGCAAGATGTAAGGTACGTTCACGCAAGAACCCGAATAAAACACACCAGTTTCGTTCGCTTATCGACCACATTATTGTCAGCCCCGGGTTGACCACCACTCAAACCAATCAAGATGTGTTTCCCACTTCATTGGTTCTCCAACAACGTTTAAGTGACCACTGTCCCATTAGTACCCAACTGCACTAAAAGACGTTCCTATGAGTGCCTTGTGATCAGTTATAAGTTTTGCGAAGCCATTTGGCTGCTCGGCGCGGTCACATGCCTAGCGATCAATGACCCCAATACCATAGATACTAGGAAGATAACGATATCAACATTGCCGAAAGCTAGGCTCGTAATAGCGGGGCCTGGACATATCCCCGCGAGTCCCCAGCCGACGCCAAACAATGCTGCACCATAGATGAGCTGACTGTCCAAGTGCGCTTTCGTAGACAGGGAAAATGCATCTCCGGACAGTGCTCTGGCTTGAGGTTTTATCAAGAAATGATAGGCCGGTGTAAATACAAATAATGCTCCCCCCATTACAAATGCTAGGCTCGGATTCCATGCACCAGTGACATCTAGAAAACCAATTACATTCTCTGGATTTGTCATACCTGACAACGCCATACCAATACCAAAAAGCAGACCACTTACTAATGCAGAGATTCGAAGAGTAGCGTTACCCATAGCGTTTACCTTAGCGAATATAGACAGTCATAGCCGCAACCACCATAAAAATGGCTGTCGCGACAAGTGAACGAAAGGAGAATCTACCGACACCACAGATGCCGTGCCCGCTGGTGCAACCGTTGCCTAGTCGAGTCCCGAACCCAACCAGCAAGCCTGCAATTATCAGAATATAAGTGGGAATAGATTCGGTGCTTGGTATTTCTACGCCAATCACTATGACGCTAAGAGCCCCACCAGCAACCATGCCAATTACAAACAGCAAACGCCACAAAAGATCATTGTATTTTGGTGATAGCAAACCGTTGACGATGCCACTAATTCCCGCCACTTTACCATTAATCATCAACAGCATAGTTGCAGATAAACCCAACAACGCGCCCCCGATCAGTGATAACCAAGGAAAAGATTCGAATGTCATGATTCCCTCCGACAAAAAACCGCATGGAAACACTCAATCAAAGTTTCGATTCGAGCGTCAGCTAGAGAGTAAAATACTTGTTGAGACACCTTACGTGCCTTAATCAAATGGTTTTTGCGTAATACCGTCAGATGTTGGGAAAATGCAGATTGGCTGAGTAGAGAACGGTTTTGCAGCTCACCAACGCCAATTTCACCTTGTGTCAGTTGGCAAAGGATCATTAATCGAACCGGATGAGCCATTATCTTGAGGATACCCGAAGCTTCCTCTGCACTGTCTCTCATTTGAATGATATCAAGAGTATTTGAATTCATATCGATCTTACATTAGACATTACTTAACTAAAATTGTGTTCCAATCAAACAAATTAGTCAACTCTAAATTAGAATATTTTTAATTAGATTTGATTGCATTAGGCTTTGCTAATTTGAATGACATCAAGAGCGATTATGAGTAGGTATAACTATGAATTGAATTGTTATCGTGCGTAGAGTGCGGGGAAAGAGCGTTACATTAAGCGAGCAAAATTTATAACATGAAGCGTTGCCGAATTGATATCACAGTCTGAACTACACTTACCTACTACAGTGACTAATGTTTTTAGGTGCGGCTATGTATTTTGACGCTATGTCTGTTATCCAGTCTTTTCTTGAGCATAGAGAAGCGTATCGTGTCGCTTTCGACACGGAGGAGTTTGTTAGTTGGGTCCAGCAACTTGAAGGCGCCAATCAGAGAATCACGTTGTTAGAAGCGAACGAAATACTCAAAAAGTTAAGCGATACTAACGACCAAATTGAACTCGCGTTCTACTATACCCCAGAGAACAATCTTGGTTGGTTTTACTCCAAGTAGCGCTTGTTTACCTATGCTTACTACACTAACGGCTCAAACCTATTTCGTCGACTTTTGGCCAAATCAATTAAGCTTTTTGTGTCAAGCCTCCAAGCTATTTATTGAGATTTTGGGAAAGCTCAATAAATAGCGCCCCAGTTCCATGTACTTCCTTTGTTATATGCTGGCTCTCACGTTCTTCTGTTACAACTTCCTTGCCCTATTGAGTTATTCAGGCCTAGGGACTTATGTTGCCTACCTCGGTACATCTACCCTACAAGCTATGGGTCTTCAACAATACCCTGCTTTGATGTTGATTGGCTTCATCATTACTACAGCACTTATTAATCTGCTTGTTGGTGGCTTGACGTCAAAGTGGGTGTTACTGGGTTCAATTTTTGTTCCTATGCTGTATCAGGTCAACCCAAACATGACTCCTGACTTAAGTCTCTGCCGCGTATCGAATTGCCGATTCTTCGACCAACATCATCACTCCAATGATGAGCTATGCAGGTGTCGTGCTTGCCTTCATGCGCAAGTACAAACCGGAACTAAGCTTTGGCGATGTCATCGGAATCATGGTGCCTTATTCCCTTGCCTTCCTAACAATTTGGACGGGGGTCCTACTGATTTTCTTTGGTTTTGGTTTACCTCTTGGATTTTAAGATCAGCGTTGACCAATCATAAGCGCCTTATGGCGCTTTTTTGTCTTGAGGCCATACGATAAAATAAATATATCGTCTACTCGCCGCTATTTTCGACTCATCAAGGCCTCCAGACTCGTTAATGATTATTTAATAAAATTAGTTATTCAATTGGAATAACTATATAGATAACAATAAGGTCAATAGAAACAAATAACCTTGTTTACGTATTTTG
>NZ_JAPPTP010000079.1:0-434 GCF_027587155.1 Vibrio sp. T11.5 | reverse complement strand
GGCTACGTAGCTCAGCTGGTTAGAGCACATCACTCATAATGATGGGGTCACAGGTTCGAATCCCGTCGTAGCCACCATTTATTTCGATTGCTAGCTCAGGCTAACAGTCCTGTAGATTCAAGACGCGGAAGTGGCGGAATTGGTAGACGCACCAGATTTAGGTTCTGGCGCCGCAAGGTGTGAGAGTTCAAGTCTCTCCTTCCGCACCATCTTGATATAAAATCTACGTAAACAATTTATGCGGAAGTGGCGGAATTGGTAGACGCACCAGATTTAGGTTCTGGCGCCGCAAGGTGTGAGAGTTCAAGTCTCTCCTTCCGCACCATAAATTGAATAGTCTATGACTATGCCCTGCAGGTCTATCGCCAAGCGGTAAGGCAGCGGCTTTTGATGCCGCCATTCCCTGGTTCGAATCCAGGTAGACCTGCCATTAT
>NZ_JAPPTP010000078.1:0-454 GCF_027587155.1 Vibrio sp. T11.5 | reverse complement strand
GGCAGTTTCTCTGGCTCTTGAGAGATCTCGTATGGCTTCATCTTCGGCTTCAGGGACGTAGATAGGCGTGAGCTCTTCAGCCTTAAAGAGTTTGGCTAGCTTAGCGGCATCGCGCTTGTCAGTCTTCACTCGGTCACCAGGCTTTTTGGGGATGAGTGATGGAGCGACGACATAGCAGCAATGCCCAAGGCTGGTAAGCAGACGATAAGTCCAGTATCCACATGGGCCAGCCTCATAGACAAAATGAAGGGTAGCTTTGGGATATTTAGATTGGAGTTGTTGGGCTAATTTAACCAAAGCGGACTTGTTTGAGTTAATTCGACCAAGGTGTTGTGGTTGAGCCCCTCGATGACCTTGTAGAACAGCGACTTGGATAAATGACTTATGCGTATCTAAGCCAATGAAAACTATGCTATCGTTATTCATGCTAGCCTCCAGATTTAGTTGTTTAGTC
>NZ_JAPPTP010000077.1:0-460 GCF_027587155.1 Vibrio sp. T11.5 | reverse complement strand
AAGCAGCAAAGCAGGCGTCAGGAACGAGAGTCAGGTCTGTGACTATCATACCTTTTTCGGTTAGGGTTACTGTTTGTTTTATATCTGGGTTGCCAGCGTAGTAATAGTAACTGCTCAGCGCGAAAACGAACAATGAAAATGCAATTATTCCAATCCATCCTAATTGGGAGCCAATCCACAAAATAAAGCTAGCTGTCGCTAGCCATATTATGATTGCCCCATAATCGGTAGGCGGCACTTTTACTACTTCAAATTGATAGACTACCTTAGCATCTTGTACCGCTTGCTGCTGGGCTTGTTGATACTCTGGGGTTAGCTCCGGTAACGAGTCTACAGATACATCCATTAGTTAGGCACCTCCATTTGTACCTGATAGCTGTTACTTGGTGTTTAGCGTACTCTCTAGCTCGCCGAACCCAATTACACCGCCAGCAAACACAGGCTTGCTGTTTAGGAAGCC
>NZ_JAPPTP010000076.1:0-481 GCF_027587155.1 Vibrio sp. T11.5 | reverse complement strand
CCCATCCAGCGCCTAGCCAGAGTCAGCTGGTAAAAAACCAGAGTAAAGAGGAATAGCCTTATGCGACCACTGAGTCTAACGTATCCAGTACCAATGGAGGGGCCTCACTGATGTATGTGTCTGTCGATTCGTTACCGGAGCTAACCCCAGAATATCAGCAAGCCCAGCAGCAAGCGGTACAAGAGGCCAAGGTGGTCTATCAATTTGAACTCGTAAGACAGCGTCCCAACGATTACGGCACAATTTCTATATGGTCGTTGTTTGGCTTATTTTCCTTATGGATGATGTGGATCGCAGTACAAGACGGTCTATGGGCAGGTGTTCTTCTTGTTGTATTGTTTTCCGGAGGCTGTCTGACGTATTGCTATTTTGCTGGTAACCCAGATGTAAAACAAACGGTGACCTTAACCGAAAAAGGCATGATAGTCACCGAGCTGACTCTGGTCCCTGACGCCTGCTTTGCTGCCTTACGCTACTCGGG
>NZ_JAPPTP010000075.1:0-518 GCF_027587155.1 Vibrio sp. T11.5 | reverse complement strand
CAAAGGCCATGCAATGCCGTCACGAAGGATAGATAGGCGTGCAAAGGGATTAATCGATGAGCAGAGTCAATACCCAAGAAACCCTGGTTAGGTTTCGGTATGCACAAAAGTTGATGGATGGGCGAGATGAATTTGTCAATCAGAAAGTTATAACGCCTACTGATCAACCACCAGAGCCATTTATGCAGGTGACTGACGATATTATATCCATTCGCGATGCAAGGCATACTATTCGCTCCGTTTACCTTGTTCCTGTTGTGGTGGTAGTGTGGTTTCTCTTTATTGTTATACTCAGTGATTTCGGCTTAAATTCAGCCTCCATATCTCATGGGAAAGAGCAATTGAGTCGCTACCAAGAAGAAGAACAAAAAGGCAGTTACTTTAGTGACAATAAACGGAGGGATTATTCATTTTATCAAACAGTGTTTGCTAATAATGGTGATTATTCATTGGTCAATTATATTCGAGCTGTCTACAAATATGGTCGTGAAGGGTCACGTAAGGGCTTGGAAAAAGAA
>NZ_JAPPTP010000074.1:0-538 GCF_027587155.1 Vibrio sp. T11.5 | reverse complement strand
CTGATGGCGTTCTGCTATGGCTTCAATAGCAGAAAGCATTGTCCCCATGTTGATTCCATCGGTAAGTTGAACAAGATATGGCAAGTGATAGGCGTCGGTGCCACTTTCAAACTTTTCAATAAACAGCATGCTCTGCTGTGCAAATGAAATAGGAGACAAGACCTCACCACGTGAAACGATTTGTTGCTCAGAGTTTTCGGTGCAGGCATCGGCTAAATTACGAATTGTTTTTTGCGTAAAGAGATCAGTCAACTGGAAGCTTATATTCGCCTTTTTCTTTGTTATTGCAAGTAATCGAATCGCAGAGATCGAGTTACCTCCAAGTCGGAAAAAGTTATCTTCGACACTGACTTGCTCCACCCCCAGAACCTCTTGCCAAATCTCACATAAAGTGCGCTCTATTGGCGAGGAGGGCGCGACATATTCACGTGTCGCGTGAATGTTAGGGGCTGGTAGGGCGTTGCGATCAAGCTTGCCATTGATCGTGACGGGAAGCTTATCCAAATAGGTGTAGCTTACCGGCAACATGTAGCTCGGT
>NZ_JAPPTP010000073.1:0-548 GCF_027587155.1 Vibrio sp. T11.5 | reverse complement strand
TCCATCCAGCGCCTAGCCAGAGTCAGCCAGTAAGAAACCAGAGTAAAGAGGAATAGCCTTATGCGACCACTGAGCCTAACGTATCCAGCACCAATGGAAGGGCCTCACTGATGTATGTGTCTGTCGATTCGTTACCGGAACTAACCCCAGAGTATCAGCAAGCCCAGCAGCAAGCGGTACAAGAGGCCAAGGTGGTGTACCAATTTGAAATAGTCAAAGTGCCTCCTACCGATTACGTAACAATCTTATTGTGGCTCGCTTTAATTGGTTATCTTTTATGGTTAGGCACCTTATTAGACTGGCTTGGAATGACCGTATTTACCTTGTTTACTTTTGCTTTAGGCAGCTACTTATATTACGCCGGTAACCCAGATGTAAAACAAACCGTGACCTTAACCGAAAAAGGCATGATAGTCACCGAGCTGACTCTGGTTCCTGACGCCTGCTTTGCTGCCTTACGCTACTCAGGCTATGTGGGCGTTGCTATTTCGATTATCGGGGTGGTGCTGGTGGGGCCGATGATGTTTGTTGGTGCCGGCGCTGGACTG
>NZ_JAPPTP010000072.1:0-559 GCF_027587155.1 Vibrio sp. T11.5 | reverse complement strand
CTCTATGCTGATTTACTCTCTGCTTCACCTAGCAGGCTACGAGCTGTCAATCGACGATCTGAAAAACTTCCGTCAACTGCACTCTAAGACTCCAGGTCACCCAGAGTACGGTTACGCACCAGGTATCGAGACAACAACAGGTCCTCTAGGTCAAGGTATCACTAACGCGGTAGGTATGGCGCTAGCTGAGAAGACTCTAGCAGCACAGTTCAACAAAGAAGGCCACGACATCGTTGACCACTTCACTTATGCATTCATGGGTGACGGCTGTCTGATGGAAGGTATTTCTCACGAAGCCTGTTCTTTAGCAGGTACGCTAGGTCTGGGCAAACTGATCGCATTCTGGGATGACAACGGCATCTCTATCGACGGTCATGTTGAAGGCTGGTTCTCTGACGATACACCTAAGCGTTTTGAAGCGTACGGTTGGCATGTCATTCCTGCAGTAGACGGCCACGATCCAGAAGCGATCAATGCAGCGATTGAGGCAGCGAAAGCGGACCCACGCCCTACGCTAATCTGTACTAAGACCATCATCGGTTTTGGTTCTCCAAACAAA
>NZ_JAPPTP010000071.1:0-559 GCF_027587155.1 Vibrio sp. T11.5 | reverse complement strand
TTCTATGCTGATTTACTCTCTGCTTCACCTAGCAGGCTACGAGCTGTCAATCGACGACCTGAAGAACTTCCGTCAACTGCACTCTAAGACTCCAGGTCACCCAGAGTACGGTTACGCACCAGGTATCGAAACGACGACTGGCCCACTAGGTCAAGGGATCACTAACGCGGTAGGTATGGCGCTAGCTGAGAAAACTCTAGCAGCGCAATTCAACAAAGAAGGCCACGACATCGTTGACCACTTCACTTATGCATTCATGGGTGACGGCTGTCTGATGGAAGGTATCTCTCATGAAGCCTGTTCTCTGGCTGGTACGCTAGGTCTGGGCAAACTGATCGCATTCTGGGATGACAACGGCATCTCTATCGACGGTCATGTTGAAGGCTGGTTCTCTGACGATACACCTAAGCGTTTTGAAGCGTACGGCTGGCATGTCATTCCTGCAGTAGACGGTCACGATCCTGAAGCGATCAATGCAGCGATTGAGGCAGCGAAAGCGGACCCACGCCCTACGCTAATCTGTACTAAGACCATCATCGGTTTTGGTTCTCCAAACAAG
>NZ_JAPPTP010000070.1:0-559 GCF_027587155.1 Vibrio sp. T11.5 | reverse complement strand
AGGGCTTTTTCATCCAGCAAAGCTTGGCTTTTAAATCGACTTTCCCAGAAATGCCCAGTGCAGCCATCTTCTTTGTTCGCTTTGCAAGCAATATCGTAGTTAAGCTCCTTCATATACCAGCTTAAATCCCACAGACGTTCTCGCCAACGTTCAATGATCTCGATACATTTTTCCTGTTCCATCGGGTGAGTAAACTGGCCATCAAGCCAACGCTGAATGATAGGGGGTAACTTATGCGCCATCCCCCAGCGTTCAACAACCTGATGATGTGATAAGCCCAAGGCTCTCTCTCGATTGATATTGACGACTAAGTGGTAGTGATTACTCATGATGGCGTAAGCACAAATATCGATGCAGTAGAGCTCAGCAAGCGAGTGCATTTTGTTGACAATCCACTCCCGGCGGTGCTCATAACTCACTAGGGTTTGTGGGTCTTCACCACATAAAAAGCTGCGCCTCACACAACGAGAAACGCAGTGATAATAGGATGTAGCTTCAATCGAGATCAGTTGCTTGCGCGCAGTTGTCATCAATGTGTCTCCTTGTCGAACAATAAGAA
>NZ_JAPPTP010000007.1:0-201874 GCF_027587155.1 Vibrio sp. T11.5 | reverse complement strand
CACAGGAGCCTGAGCCTCAAACACAATCAAGCGATTCGACATTACACAGTGAGTCGTTGGATTTAGCCGATCTAGATATACCTAAATTTGGTGACGCAGCTCCGACAGAGAGTAATGTTGAATTAGAGGAACGTGAACCCAACGCATCAGCCGATCAAGACTATGACAATCTGCCTGAATTCGATGAACAAGATGCCCTAGCGGCAGCATTTGATGCTGGCTCTCAAGATGTTGACTTTAAGCTAGATGAATTGGAGCTACCATCTTTGGGGGAAATACCTTCTGAAGCGGCACAAGAGCTAGCAAATCATGAATACAATGAGGATGCGTTTGATGAGCTGCTTGCGGAAGAAGATCCGAAGCAGTCAACAAGTTTTGATTTTGAGTCTCCAGATCCTCTGACTTCTGATAGCGCAGGTATGGATATTGAGGCCATGTTGGAAGTGGGAGAGGATTGGAATGGATTCAGTCTTTCTCCAGAGCAGCAGTCTCAGATTTCGGATGATATCCCGGAATCTGAACAGGGAGTATGGGATGACAACAATCGTCCTGAACAAGCTCAGATATTGGATGAAAATTGGGAAGACCAAGACGAACTCGACGAGTTCACACCTCAGGAAGGTGAGTTCCGAACAATCGATGAGTTGATGGCTGAAGTTGAAAAAGAAGAGCAGCAGGACTTTCAGGAAGAAGATCTGAAATTAGATGTTGGGCTGAGTGACTTCCCTGACGTTATCGGTGATACAGGTGATGTTGATGTCGATAGTAACTCGGAGGCCGCAGGTAAACTTGATTTGGCCAAGATCTACATTGAGATGAATGATTCACAAGGAGCAATTAAGCTTCTTGAGGAAGCGATTGTCGATGGTAGTGATGAAATCCGTCGAGAAGCCAAAAATCTTATCGATGCGATTAACGCTAGCTAAAGTTTAGTCATCAGAGAGGGGGCGGGGAGCCCCTTATCTTTTTGAGTAAAAATGTTTATACTTCTCGGCCTGTTTTTGAAGAGATCACCCCGATGAGAATTGCATTAGGTATTGAGTACAATGGCACTCAGTACTTCGGCTGGCAGCGTCAGAAAGAAGTGAAAAGTGTTCAGGAAAAGCTTGAGCGGGCACTGAGCATCGTAGCAAACCACCCAGTAGAGGTTCAGTGTGCAGGTCGCACTGATGCAGGCGTACATGGTACTGGGCAAGTAGTTCACTTTGACACCACGGCGAATAGAAAGATAGTTGCTTGGACGATGGGCGCTAATGCAAACTTGCCAAGTGATATTGCGGTTAGGTGGGCGAAAGAGGTACCTGAAGAATTTCATGCCCGTTTTGCTGCTACAGCTCGTCGTTATCGTTACATCATATTTAACAGCGCCCTACGACCAGGTATTTTGTCATCAGGGGTGAGCCACTATCACGGTGAGCTTGATGTCGACAAAATGCATGAAGCGGGTCAGTATCTGCTGGGCGAGAATGACTTTACATCCTTTCGTGCCATCCATTGCCAGTCACGTAGCCCTTGGCGCAATATGATGCATCTGAATGTTACCCGTCATGGGCAATATGTTGTCATCGATATTAAAGCCAATGCATTTGTACATCACATGGTACGTAATATTACCGGAAGTTTGATATGTGTAGGGCGCGGCGAACAGACTCCGGAGTGGATAAACTGGCTGTTAGAAGTGAAAGATCGCAAACTGGCTGGTGCCACAGCTAAGGCTGAAGGTCTATACTTGGTTGATGTTGATTATCCCGCAGAATTTGAATTGCCAAGAGTGCCAATTGGGCCACTATTTTTGCCAGACAATTTGAACTAGTTCGTTCTAAATTGTCCAACTAATCAGTTCTTTAGGGCGTGAGATACTAGTGTAAGAAATAGGTACAACCAGTTTTTTGTCTACACTTGGCATTTTATATGCTTTAATCCTCTCGCGTAAATTCAGAATTTTTGTCCTTCGCAAAGTGCGGAGGCGATGAGATAAAAAGGTCTTCCATGAGTTGGCTTGAAAAGATTTTAGAAAAAAGCAACATTGTTAGTTCACGTAAAGCGTCCATCCCTGAGGGTGTATGGACCAAATGTACATCTTGTGAACAGGTGCTTTATCACGCTGAACTAGAGCGTAACCTAGAAGTATGTCCAAAATGTGATCATCACATGCGTATGAAAGCGCGTCGTCGTTTGGAAACATTTTTGGATGAAAACAACCGCGTAGAACTTGCGGACGAGCTTGAACCTCAAGACAAGCTTAAGTTTAAAGATTCAAAGAAATACAAAGATCGTATCTCAGCTGCACAAAAGAGCAGCGGTGAGAAAGATGCTCTTATTGTAATGAAAGGTGAGCTGTTAGGCCTCCCTATCGTTGCTTGTGCATTTGAATTCTCTTTCATGGGCGGTTCAATGGGCTCTGTAGTTGGCGCTCGTTTTGTCCGTGCTGTAGAAGCGGCTATCGAGAACAATACAGGCCTTGTTTGTTTTTCTGCAAGTGGTGGTGCACGTATGCAAGAGGCTTTGATGTCTTTGATGCAAATGGCCAAAACCAGTGCTGCACTTGAGCGCCTGTCTCAGAAAGGTCTGCCGTTTATTTCAGTAATGACGGATCCAACTATGGGGGGGGTCTCTGCAAGCCTTGCGATGTTGGGTGACGTGAATATCGGTGAGCCCAAAGCGTTGATTGGTTTTGCGGGCCGTCGTGTTATTGAACAGACGGTACGTGAAGATCTTCCTGAAGGTTTCCAGCGTAGCGAATTTCTGCTCGAGCATGGTGCTATCGACATGATTGTTGATCGCCGAGAAATGCGTCAGCGTATTGGTAGCCTGATTGCGAAAATGACTAACCAACCTTCGCCTCTGGTCGTTTCTGTTAACGATTCACAAAATGAAGCTGCTTATTCTGTACCAGAAGCGGACAAAAAAGGGTAAAGTAACATACTAACAAACAACCACAATGACTTGGTTAGAGTTAGATGAGTCAATCCCAAATTCCTCAAGCCACATCCTCTCTTGCGATGTGGCTTGATTATTTAACAAACATACACACCTCTGCTATCGATCTTGGCTTAGATCGTGTTAAGGCTGTCGCCGAGAAAACCAACCTAGTTAAACCTGCTCCTACCGTGATTACTGTCGCGGGGACCAATGGTAAAGGTTCCACTTGTGCACTTATGGAAGCCATATTGCTTGATGCAGGCTACTCCGTTGGTGTTTACAGTTCACCCCACCTGATTCGCTATAACGAACGTATCCGTATTAATGGTCAAGATTTGGCTGATGAGAAGCACACTGAAGCGTTTGACTTTATTGAAAAGCAGCGTGGCGATATTAGTCTAAGTTTTTTTGAATATGGGACTTTAGCGGCATTGCGCCTGTTCCAAACTGAAAAAGTGGATGTTGTCTTACTTGAAGTCGGTTTAGGTGGGCGTTTGGATGCGACGAATGTTGTTGACCACGATGTTTCTATCATTACCAGCCTAGCGATTGATCATGTTGATTGGCTTGGTGATGATATCAATGTCATCGGTTTCGAGAAGGCAGGCATTTATCGCGCCGGTAAACCAGCGATTTGTGGTCAGCCTAAAGCACCGTCAACAGTTGCAGCACACGCTGATGACATAGGCGCTGAACTGTTTCAGGTAGAAATCCAATACAACTACCAGTTGGTAAGTGAGAATACCTGGCGTTGGACACATGGCTCTTATGAGCTTGATGAGTTGCCTGTTCCGGGATTACCGTTACAAAATGCCGCCACAGCATTAATGGCGCTTGCTACTTCTCATCTCGATATCTCTGACATCAATATTGTCAAAGGTTTGAAAGAAGCAAAGTTACCAGGAAGAATGCAGGTGGTGAGTATCGATCCAACAGTCATTCTCGATGTGGCGCACAATCCGCACTCCGCTGAGTACTTGGTAGAAAGCGTTCAACGAAAGTTCTCGAGCAAAAATATACACGCCGTGGTTGCGATGTTACACGATAAAGATATCAAAACGACGTTGGAGGCTTTATCTCCAGTTGTTAGTCAGTGGTACCCTGCTTCACTGCAAGGCCCGAGAGCGGCGAGCGCTGATGAGCTCTGTAAATTCTTACCCGAAGGCAACGAGCGCTTTGCCACCCCTGTTGACGCTTTTAAAGCTGCCATGACAAGCGTAGGAGCTGAAGATGTCATTTTAGTGGTGGGATCATTCCATACTGTCGGTGAAGTTCTCGAATTCTGGCAGAACCAAGGAGAGTAAATGGCGAGTAAGTTTCAAAATCGTTTGGTTGGCACCATTTTACTGGTATCAATTGGCGTTATCGTGTTGCCCGATGTCCTTGATGGCAAGAAAACGCATTATGAAGAAGAAATTGCCAGTATCCCTATTAAGCCAGAGCTCGATAGTGATGTTGAAAGTTTCGATGTGCTTGAACCTGTCGATGACACCGCAAGCCTACCTGAGACTCCGGTAGAATTAGTACAAGACATAGAGCCATCCGTTGAAGCAACGGATGATAAACCACTGCCAGTTGCGATAAAGGAAGTTCCAGAACGCAATGAGTATCAAGACAGCGCTTGGATTATTCAACTGATGGCGTTGAAGAATGCTGAGAATGCCAAAAATGTTGTAAAAGACCTTCAAAAGCGTGGCTATCAGGCTCATACCAAACTCGAAAACGGTTTTACTCGTGTCATTATCGGTCCTGATGTCTCTAAGAATAAGCTAGAGCAACAAGTGACAGAACTCGAAAAAATAACCGGCTCTAAAGGTCGATTGCTTAAATTTAAGCCACTAAACCCATAAGAAAACGTTTGCGTCGGCGTTTTTTCTGTTAAAATGCGCGCCAACTTAAGATGTAAGAACAGATGAATTCGTTAGATATTGTCATTTTGAGTGTGATCGGCCTATCGGCATTGATCAGTTTGATTCGAGGCTTCGCAAAAGAAGCATTGTCCTTAGTTATTTGGTTTGGTGCTTTTTTTATCGCCAGTCAGTACTACGCAAAATTAGCGGTGTACTTCTCCAATATCCAAGACGACATGTTTCGTAACGGAGCCGCGATCGCAGCCTTGTTTGTTTCAACGCTAATCGTGGGGGCTATAGTGAATTATGTCATCGCTCAATTAGTACAGAAAACAGGCTTGTCGGGAACAGATAGAGTACTTGGCGTCGTCTTTGGCGGCTTGCGTGGTGTTTTGATTGTTTCTGCTGCATTGTTTTTTATGGATGCGTTTACATCGTTTCCAGACTCAGAGTGGTGGAGGAGTTCGCAACTGGTACCGGAATTTAGCCGTATCATTGCGCCTTTCTTTGAGCACTTGCAAGCAACATCAAGTTTCTTATCTGGCGCGCTATAACGCGCCAGCCATTGTCGCAAATCGAGGGTTAGGACATGTGTGGTATTGTTGGAATCGTGGGTACAACGCCTGTAAACCAGTCTATCTATGACGCACTGACTGTATTGCAGCATCGTGGCCAAGATGCCGCGGGTATTTGTACCATAGAAAGCAATCGTTTTCGTCTGAGAAAGGCGAACGGTTTAGTTAAGGATGTGTTTGAAGCAAAACACATGCAACGCCTCCAGGGAACGGTTGGTATTGGTCATGTGCGCTACCCAACAGCCGGTAGTTCTAGTGCCTCAGAAGCTCAGCCTTTCTACGTAAACTCTCCATTCGGTATCACTCTCGCTCACAATGGTAATTTGACTAATGCTGCTGAAGTTCGCGAGAAATTATTTGAGAAAGACCGCCGTCACGTCAACACGACTTCTGACTCTGAAGTCCTACTCAATGTGCTTGCCCATGAAATTGATACAGTCAAAGGCAATGTCACCGCAGAAGACGTATTTCGTGCAGTGACTAACGTACATCGAGCTATCCGTGGTGCTTACGCTGTATCTGCAATGATCATAGGTCACGGTATGGTGGCTTTCCGTGATCCTAATGGTATTCGTCCGCTATGCCTTGGTAAGCGTGTTGTCGGTGAGACGATAGAATACATGGTTGCTTCAGAGTCTGTTGCTCTGGATGCTGTTGGCTTTGATTTCATCCGTGATGTCGCTCCGGGAGAAGCTATTTATGTAACTTTTGATGGTGAGTTACATACCAAGCAGTGCGCTGATAACCCTGTGCTCAATCCATGTATTTTCGAGTTTGTTTACTTCTCACGACCTGATTCGTTTATTGATAAAATTTCGGTTTATAGTGCTCGCGTAGAAATGGGTAAGAAACTTGGTGCGCGTATTCGTGATGAATATAGCCATCTTGATATTGATGTGGTTATCCCAATCCCAGAAACTTCATGTGATATAGCCTTGCAAATCGCACAGGCTATCGATAAACCTTATCGTCAGGGATTTGTGAAAAACCGTTACGTTGGTCGTACTTTTATCATGCCAGGGCAACAACAGCGTAAAAAGTCAGTGCGCCGCAAGCTGAATGCGATTCGTTCGGAATTTAAAGACAAAAATGTTCTGTTGGTTGACGATTCGATCGTTCGTGGTACTACGTCAGAACAAATTATTGAAATGGCTCGCGACTCCGGTGCTAGGAAAGTCTTTATGGTTTCAGCGGCACCAGAGATACGTTTCCCTAATGTGTATGGTATTGATATGCCAAATGCGAATGAGTTAATTGCCCATGGTCGTGACAATGATGCGATATGTAAGCAAATCGGTGCCGATGAGCTGATATTCCAGACATTGGATGACCTAGTAGAAGCCGTAGGCATGGGTAATACGGATATCATTCAATTTGAAACATCGGTTTTCAATGGTCAATATGTCACTGGTGATATCGATCAGAAGTACTTGGACTTTTTACAATCTTTGCGTAGCGATGATGCTAAGGTTCAGAGAGAGATTCAACAAGATCTCGCTAATCTAGAGTTACATAATGAGGGAGCGTAAGACTGGCGACGACGCTCTTTCTTGAGGCTCGATAAAAGGGTTGGCGCATTGCGTCAACCCTTTTATCTTTCCATGACCTCAGTGTTTTGTGCGATAAGCCTGCGCTAACATGAACATCGCCGTAGCACTGATAACAACGGAAGGGCCTGCCGGGGTGTCATAATGCCAAGACATACTTAGACCAAGTAAGACTGCCACAGCACCAATACAAGAAGCCGTGAAAGCCATTTGCTCCGGAGTCTTTGAGAAACGTCGTGCAGTGGCTGCTGGTATAATCAAAAGTGATGTCATTATCAATGCACCGACAAACTTCATACCGATAGCGATCACGAGACCAACCATAACCATCAAGATTAGTCGCATTAAATCAACGTTATGTCCTTCAACAGCAGCCAAATCCTCATTCACTGTTGTTGCGAGCAACGAGCGCCAGAAACAAAACAAGATGACAGAAACTATTGCCGAACCGACATAGATATAGAAGAGATCGTTCGGGGTTACTGCAAGTAAATCACCGAATAAATAACTCATAAGATCGATACGAACATTGTCAAGAAAGCTCACTGCAACAAGGCCCAGTGAAAGTGCACTATGGGCTAAGATCCCCAGCAAAGTATCGGTAGCCACAAGCTGTTGTCTTTGTAATGCAACCAAAATGAAAGCCAACGCAAGGCAGCAGACGATCAAAGCAAGGTATAAGTTGACGTCGAGCAAGAAACCGAGAGCAAGGCCCATTAAGGAAGCATGTGCTAAAGTATCACCAAAATAGGCCATTTTACGCCAGACGACGAATGATCCAAGTGGGCCAGCAATTGCTGCAATACCAAGCCCAGCGAGAATAGAAGGTAGCAAAAACTCAATCATGGTGATGGCCGTGTGAATGATGGGAACAAGAAGATGCAGCACCCAGAACTGGGTCACCAGCAAGATCATGATGATGGTGTTGATGCTGATGATGATAAAACGCGAGAGATTCGCTGCGAACTTCCCCAAAAAGAGCGATGTAATTAGGGTGCTTAGTGATATCCGCTGGTGCGCCTGAACAACAGATATGATGGTGTAAGCAGATTACATCATCCGTTTTAGCCATTACAAGATGCAAATCGTGTGAGACCATGAATACCGCACAACTAAAACGATGGCGAATGGTATCAATCAATTCGTACAAGTCAATCTGTCCTTGAACATCAACACCTTGAGCTGGCTCATCAAGTACGAGTAGGTCAGGTCGTTGTAGTAATGCTCTCGCCAACAGAATCCGCTGGTTTTCACCTCCAGATAACGAGTGCATGTTGGCCCTTAGCAGATGCTCGGCACCAACAAGTTTAAGCGCATCTTGGAGTTCCTGCTCACTGTATTTGCCAGCGAGTTTCATAAAACGTTTAACGTCTAGAGGAAGTGAATCATTGAGTCTTAGCTTTTGAGGGACATAGCCAATCTTGAGCCCTTTTGCTTTTTTTACTGACCCTGTGAACCTTTTTTGCAGCCCCAAAAGTACTTTTACTAATGTAGATTTACCCGCACCATTGGGACCAATTAAAGTAGTGATCTCGCCTCTTTTAAGCTGGAGGCTAATGTTATCTAGGACTTTACGCTCATCAAATTGAACGCAAACTTGTTGAAGTTCGACCAGTGCCGACATGAATGGAACTCATTTGCAAATAACTAGTGTTATAATGTAACATTTGTCGCACTTTAACGCCAGAGAGTAGTGGTATTGAATTATGAAATATCTTATCCCTTTGCTATCCATACTTGCTATAGGTAGTGCCAATGCTAACGAGGTACTGACCAGTATCAAGCCGATTCAAATGATCACCTATGAGATCACCCAAGGTGTTTCTGAGCCAGATGTATTGCTTGACTCCAACACTTCTCCCCATGATTACGCGCTGAAGCCATCTGACGTAAAGCGAATTAGAAAAGCGGATCTGGTTGTTTGGTATGGAAAAGACTTAGAACCTTTCCTAGCCAAAGTTCTTGAGGATCAGAAGAATGTTTTAACCATTAGCGAGATCCATGGTTTAAACCTACGTGAGTTTTCTGCTGACGGGCATAGTCATGATCATGATGGACATCATCATGGTTCACACGATCCGCATTTCTGGTTAGGTCATGAACAAAGTATCAGGGCCGCGGAAGCAATCAGCCAAAAACTTGCTGAGGTAGACCCGAGCAACAAAGATGTTTATCAAGCGAACTATCAGGCGTTTGTGAAAAATGCTAATCAGTACGATGAAAAGTGGCGGGCAGCGTTAAAGCCAGTAAAAGATGTGGGTTACTACGTATTCCATGATGCCTATGGTTATTTCGAGCAGGACTATGGCTTAAATCATTTGGGGCAATTTACTGTCAGCCCTGAGAGAAAACCAGGTGCTAAGACACTTATTAAAATAAAGAAAGCCTTGGCAAAAGGTGATGCTAAGTGTGTTTTTTCTGAACCTCAGTTTACCCCTGCAGTTGTTGAGTCTGTAACACGTGGTAGTCAAGCTAAACAAGGAGTGCTTGATCCTATTGGTACCGGAATTCAAGTTGGACCGGGAAGCTACTTTACTTTTATTCAATCTATAACGGACAGCTTTGCAAAATGTCTTAATCAATAAAAATCGGTTTGATAAAGAGTTAAAGGGAAGTGTAACACTTCCCTTTTTTGCATTAACACAACAACAAAAGATGGATTTTTTGAAGCAGCTTCTTGTTTCTCGGTTTAAATACAAGATAATTATTCGCACAAAATAATTTAATGATCTCATTCATTTAGTCTAGTTTTGTCGATTAGATGAACCGATAGCTCAGTCTAGATGTAATTAAATGCCATTTTTGCTGCAAGGGAACTGTGAGTGTATAAAGCTATTTGCTTCTTATCGCTATTGCTAATAACTCGTTTGGCATCCGCGATGGATCTTCCTTTGTCGGTTTTTTACCCACTGCCTACTAAAATTCAGGGTAAAGCTTTCGCAGCCAAAGCTCTTTTTTTAGCCGATAATGGTGGAGTTTGGTTTCAGGATGTCAGAAATCAGCTACTTTTTTTTGACGGTCAGAATATCTTACCTAAATCAGGTTCCGCACTTGAGTTTAGTGCAGAAGATATTGCGTTTATCGACAATGCGTTTTGGTCGTTTGTGGGGAACGAGATCTATCGGACCATTCCAGGTAAAAAACGAGAGTTGATGTTTGGCCTGACCCCCGGAACTGAAGTATTACAGATCGGGGTTTCCAATCGCTATATTTGGATCTCTGATGCCTCTAGTTTCTACACGTATCATGTCGACAACGCCGAGTTTACCTCTTATTCCTTGATAGAGTTATACCAATACAATCAAGCGGCAAAAATAAGCATTACTGACGCTACGCTGATTAATGAGAAGTGGGTGTTGGCAACAAATGCAGGGGTATATTTGTCTGATGGCAGTCACTTTGAGCATATTCCTCGCTCTGGAACGAACTATATAGAAACCCTCCATTTTTCTGATAAACGTCAAGAGTTGGTTTTAGGAACTCGTTATGGGACAGTCCTAATCAATATCAATGAACCTGATTCCTCTATAAAACAGATTCCAAGCGGGCATGTTTTGAGTATAGAGGAAACGCAAGAAGCTTATTGGATAGGCACGGACTCTGGTTTACTCACTCATACTTTTACTACTGGTGAAAGTGAGTATTTCCCTGAGAGTCTCAAGCGTAATAGCATTTTGTTTGGTGAAAAGGTTTATTCGTTACTCAATGATCATCGTGGTGGGATGTGGATTGCCACTGAGCGGGGGATATACTATTTCTCTTTGTTCGCTCACCACTTCAAGCGTTTTCCTGATTTGATGCTTAGCCATGGTTCTGTTTCAGAAAAACTGATCCAACTGACCAACATGAAAAGCAGGAGTGGATTCTGGATGATCACGAGTGCTGGCGTTTATGCGCTAGCCTTAGACCAAAATGCTTCCAGGAAACGCCTTTACAAAGGAAAAGTGAACGATGTGATTGAGCAGAATGGGGTACTTTGGCTCGCTACCGAGAACGGTATTATCTCTGTTGATAGTGCATCTGGTGCAGTTATTTCTAGTCGTTTACCCAACCTTCTCAACAACTCTTCAGTGAAGTTGCTAGAACTGGATTCACAAGGGCGATTATGGGGAGCTAGTGATCTAAAACTATGGCGTTATGACATCAAAAGTCGGCAGTTGATTCAGTACGGGTCTGAGTGGATACTAAATAAACACCTACCAACTCAGTTGACCCAGATGGCAGTGACAGAGAATGGAAGCCTAGTTCTTGGTACCGAGAATGGTTTATATGTTCTAGTTAATGGTCAGATTCATTATGTTGATGAAGCAGAGCATTTTGGTCGAGTCGTGAGCATCGAAGAAGTCAACAAAGGTGAAGTATGGATTGCGAACACCTACGGTTTGTATCGATTAGATATTGCCAGCTTACAACTTAACCCTCTAGACATGGTAGATGAGCATATTACTACCAAATGTCTGGTTAGAAATAAGAATGGTATCTGGATGACGTCTTCTGCTGGGCTTACGCATTATGCGAGTAGTGGGGAAATTGAAGCACACTATAGTGAACCGTTGGGCCTAGAGAACAACGAATTTCTGTCTGGATTATGCACTACTGGGTCTGAGAGTAAAGACAATCTGCTATTTGGCTCTAGGAGAAGTTTGGTCAAGATTGATACGAAAACGTTGAGTGTTACCCCCCCTCCTAAGCGACAAGTCGTATTCAGCCAGGTCGTTGCTAACCAGGAGCTATTCTCGCTTGGCGGAAGTGTACTAAGCGCGCCAAACGTAAAATATGGAGAGTCGATTGCTTTCCAATTTGGTGTACTCCCCCAAGTTAGTAATGTGTCACTTCAATATCGTTTTGGCCGCCAAGAAAACTGGCAAGACCTTGAAGGAATGAAGCTGACCATAGAACATATTCTCCCCGGTGACTACACTTTGCAAGTTCGTGTCTCGACTAATGGTTTTGTTCAAGGCGACATTGAATCATTTCTCTTTACAGTGGAAGAGCCATGGTACATGGGGGTTTATGCGGTCATATCCTACATTGTTGCGGCTTCTTTACTTATCGCAGTTATTGTTTATTGGCGATCACACATGATGGCGAAAACCAATAAAGAGTTGAAGTCTCTGGTTGCACTACAGACCAACCAATTACGTCATCAAAGTCGGATTTTACTGACCAACAACGACAAATTACGTAAGCAGCTGCAAATAAGACGTATTTTGTACCACCAGTCGCTGCAGTCTTTACGGGAAAAGCTTCAAGGTTATTCTTTGAAAGAAGAGGTTGAGCTTGAGCAAGGACAGCAGCATTTCGTGCAATTTATGACTCATGAGCTGGACTTGTTGCTCAATGTTCGGGCTGCCAATGGTGACGCTTTACCTGTTTATAACCTGTCATTGGTCCTACGCTCGGCCTTGTATGGCTGGCGAGAGGAACTTAACAAATCTGCTTTGTCTGTCGAAGTCAGGCCTGCGCAAGATAAAGATATTTATGTCGCGCTCGAAGTGTTTAACCTTGATAGTGTGTTTAATCTACTGATTGATAATCTGATCAAACGCTCGTATCGGGGACAAGTTGCCTTGATGACTTGCCGTATCAGTAACGACAAAGTGCATTTTTCTATGACTGAACAAGGCAAAAGATTTGATGATCCGTCAGTGAATACCATTGAGCTGTGGAATGAACTGGAGTCTCTAGTCAATGAAAGCGGCGGCTGCTTTCATCGATACTGTTCTGATGAAAACAACACTATCGAGTTTGTATGGTCAGCGGGTAACGAGTTTAAAGAAAATTCAATGGTTAAACTCTCAGATATTGGGGTATCTAAAGACCCATGGATTGAGAAACTTGAAGCCTTAGTCATGCAACACTATTCCAATCCAGAGTTTGGTACCGCGGCAGCAGCTAAGCAGATGTATTTATCAGAACGAAGTTTGCAGCGCCGATTTAAATCTGCCACACAACGTACATTTATGGATTATGTCACAGAGGTACGGTTAGACTATGCCTGTCGGCGCTTGCTGGCTGGTGAGAAAATATCCGATGTAGCCTTTGAATGTGGATTTAATGATCCCTCTTATTTCAGCCAACGATTCAAACATCGTTTTGGTGTGTCACCTTCCCAATTCATTGAAAACCAAGATAGTTGATGAGACTAAGCTGTCCAGTGAGCTTAAAAGGCACACTTGAAGCTATGTACTGCAGAACCTGAGAACACACTGATTGACATACTTTAAAAAAATATCGTGGTATAGCCGGGGTGACTATACCACGGGTGCCAATGACACCTTCGCTTGCTGCCGGAGTGATGCATGCTGCACCACCTCTGGAATTTCTTGTCTTTGAGGAGCTTTCCCTGTCGACGTTTTTAACTATAAAACTATCGACTTATTTTACTTATAAAATTAACGCCAAGGTTGTATGACAAAAACGACAACTTTTCTAAATTATTGATTTTAATTGATTATTTATTGTTTATTACCAATGGTGTCAAAATGGAATGATGACTAAATACTCGTTATCGATAACTTTTAACGGATTTGACGAGTTGTAAATGAACAAAAATAACGTTCCATAAATGTAATGTTTGATTTCAGACAAGATTTACAAAATTTACACGGGCTAAGATTCCAGATTATTAATAATAATATTTCTCATTTTTATCTTTAATTGGCCTGTCTATGAAACTTTCAGATTTAACTCAAGGGCAAAAAGCAACGATCACCGGTTTTTCAGAGCTTTCTAATGATGTCAGGAAAAAGCTCATGGTAATGGGGCTGCTTCCTCAGACTCCAGTCACTCTTATCCGTAAAGCCCCAATGGGCGATCCTCTTCAGGTTGAGGTTCGTGGTGTATCTCTCGCAGTTAGAACTAATATTGCGAATTCAATTCATGTGGAGGCCAACTGATGAAATACAAAATTCTGACCGTCGGTAATCCAAACAGTGGTAAAACAACACTTTTTAATGGCCTGACGGGAGCCAAACAGCAAGTTGGTAACTGGGCAGGTGTGACGGTTGAAAAGAAAACAGGTCGTTACAGTCATTCTGGTGATGATTTTATGCTCACCGACCTTCCTGGTATCTACGCATTGGATAGTGGTAACGATGGCAACAGCATTGATGAGTCGATCGCTTCACGTGCTGTACTAACGCACCCAGCGGATTTAATCATTAACGTTGTTGATGCGACGTGTCTTGAACGCAGTTTATATATGACGCTTCAGCTGCGAGAGCTTGGCAGACCGATGATGGTTGTGCTGAATAAAATGGATGCATTGAAGCGTGAACGACAAACTATCGATGTTAAAGCGTTAGAAAAAATGCTGGGCTGTCCGGTCTATGCGTTATCTGCAAACAACAAAAATCAGGTCCAACGCCTGAAAGAACGTCTACATAAAGCGGTGGTTCAAGGCGTTGCGCTGAATGAACTGAAGATTCGTTATGACGTAGAATTTGAGCAGGCGATAGACCAAATCCAACCTGTTTTTGCTAATCATTCTGAGGTATCCGCACGCGCTCTTTCTATTCGAGCTTTAGAGCAGGATCTGTTGGTCTTAAACAATCTCTCGTCTGAGGAAAGGGATAACATTGCAAAGGTTCAGAACAACATAGACCTAGATATCGATCTTACGGTTGCCGATACCAAATATACCTTCCTCCATGAACAGTGCAAAAAAGTGCGCCGGACTGAAGGCAAGCTTAGTCATAGCTTTACGGAAAAGGTGGATAACATCATTCTCAATAAGTGGGTTGGTGTTCCATTTTTCTTTGTCGTTATGTACCTAATGTTTATGTTCTCTATCAATATCGGCAGTGCATTTATCGACTTCTTTGATATTGGTGTCGGCGCTTTGCTAGTTGATGGCGGACACTACTTGTTAGATGACCATTTGCCTGTCTGGCTGGTGACATTGATTGCGGATGGCGTAGGTGGCGGTATCCAGACTGTCGCCACTTTTATTCCGGTGATTGCTTGCTTGTATCTTTTTTTGGCTATCTTGGAAAGCTCAGGCTATATGTCTCGTGCTGCTTTTGTTCTCGATAAAGTGATGCAGAAGATTGGTTTACCGGGTAAAGCCTTCGTCCCATTAGTTCTTGGCTTCGGCTGTAACGTACCAGCCATCATGGCAACACGAACGTTAGATCAGGAACGTGAACGCAAACTTGCTGCTTCAATGGCGCCGTTCATGTCTTGTGGTGCTCGTCTTCCTGTATATGCATTGTTTGCTGCCGCGTTTTTCCCTGAAAGTGGCCAGAATATCGTATTTGCTCTTTACCTACTGGGGATTGCTGCGGCTGTATTCACTGGGTTGGTGCTAAAGCATACGCTTTATCCGGGCTCAAGCGACAGCTTAATCATGGAAATGCCTGATTACGAATTACCAACGATACAGAATGTACTGATAAAAACGTGGCAAAAACTGAAACGCTTTGTTCTTGGGGCAGGTAAAACTATCGTTGTTGTTGTGACTATTCTTAGCTTCCTCAACTCTGTAGGTACTGATGGGTCATTTGGCAATGAAGACAGCGAGAATTCAGTACTGTCCAAAGTCTCTCAGGTGGTGACGCCTGTATTTGAACCGATTGGCGTTCATGAAGATAACTGGCCAGCGACAGTGGGTATTATCACAGGCATTTTTGCCAAAGAAGCGGTAGTGGGTACTTTGAACAACCTTTACGCCCCAAGTGAAGGAGAAGAAAGCGAGTTCAATCTTATGGCGAGTTTGGAAGAGGCGGTCATGTCTATACCGGAAAACTTAGCTGGATTGAGTTATTCCGATCCGTTGGGTATTGAAGTGGGTGATTTGACCGACAGTTCTACTGTGGCAGAAGAGCAGGAAGTCGACGCTTCTATTTTTGGTAACCTGAACCAGTATTTCGTCTCGGGCCATGCCGCGTTTGCTTACTTGATTTTCATCTTGTTGTACACACCGTGTGTCGCGGCTATGGGCGCATATGTCCGTGAATTTGGTCAGAAATTCGCGCGCTTTATTGCTGTATGGACGATGGGTCTTGCTTACGGCGGTGCAGTGCTTTACTACCAGACGATGCATTTCACAGACCACCCAATCTACAGTGCAGCCTGGATAGCCGGAGTCATTTTGGTTTCCTTTGCGACTTATCGCGCGTTGAAAGCGGCGGGGCTGAAGCAGGTGCATTATGCTGAGGCACAAACAGCATGATCTTACAGGAGTTGAAACGGCACATCGAACAGCAGGGTTGCGTTAGCCAGAAAGAACTCGCGAAGAAATTTTCAATGAGTGAAGACGGTGTCGATGCCATGCTGGCGGTATGGATCAAAAAAGGGAAGATATCTCGCTTAGTCGATACCAATAAAGCTCAGAAAGTGACCCGGATCCGATACTCCGCGAATAGGGTCGATGAGTTATCTCTCACGGTGACCATGTAAAGAAAATGCCGCTGGTAACAGCGGCATTTTTTATGCTTTTTTAAACAAGCTACTTAGTGACAAGACATTTTGAATCTTACTGAGTATCGCTTGTTGTTCCTCTTCAGCACGAAAATTCCCCTGAGTATTTCCCCATACGGGCCCCGGCCAGGCAACGTCATCTTTAAAACGAGCGATGTGATGGACATGAAGTTGCGGGACCATATTACCAAGCGCACCTAAGTTGAGTTTATCTGGGCGAAACGTTGCTTCTAATGCTTGGCTTACTGCTTGTGATTCGAGTAAGAACTGTTGTTGCTCTTGCATTGGCAAGTGATGCAGTTCTTTGAGGTTGTCCCGCTTAGGAACAAGAATGACCCAAGGAACAGCGTTGTCCTTGTGGAGCAGAGCAATAGTCAAAGGAAAGTGACCGATGACGCTAGTATCCTTTACCAGTTGTGGGTGGAGTTCAAAACTCATGATTCATTCCTATTAGTATTTTTAGCCAGTATACGCCAGAAAAAACAAAAGGTTGATGCTTTCACATCAACCTTTATTTTCTATCGCTAAAGCCCTAGCTTACATACGTTCTAGCGTATCAATACCTAGCAGAGAAAGACCTTGCTTAATTGTCTTCGCCGTCAGTGCTGCCAGCTTCAGACGACTCTGTTTAACAGACTCATCTTCTGTGTTCAGAATTGGGCATGCTTCATAGAAGCTTGAGAATTGGCCAGCAAGTTCGAATAAGTAACTACACATGATATGCGGTTGACCTTCACGAGCAACAGACTGCACGGCTTCTTCAAATTGAAGTAGCTTGGCGATAAGAGATTTCTCTTTCTCTTCGGTGATCTGAATGTTACCAGCTAGCTCATCCATAGAGGTGCCTGCTTTGGCAAAGATAGATGCAACGCGCGTGTATGCGTATTGCATGTAGGGCGCTGTGTTACCTTCAAATGCTAACATGTTGTCCCAGTCAAACACGTAGTCAGTTGTACGGTGTTTAGACAGGTCTGCGTACTTAACAGCAGCCATTGCTACAGTGTTCGCGATGTTTTGCTTTTCAGCCGTTTCTAAGTCTGGGTTCTTAGACTCGATAAGTTTGATTGCACGCTCTTCTGCTTCATCTAGTAGGTCCGCCAAACGAACTGTGCCACCTGCACGCGTCTTAAATGGACGGCCATCTTTACCAAGCATCATACCGAAAGCGTGGTGCTCAAGAGTTACCTCTTCTGGCACATAGCCTGCTTTACGAACGATTGTCCATGCTTGCATGAGGTGTTGATGCTGGCGTGAGTCAATAAAGTACAATACGCGGTCTGCACCTAGCGTTTCGTAGCGGTATTTCGCACAAGCGATATCGGTAGTGGTGTACAAGAAGCCGCCGTCACGCTTCTGGATGATGACACCCATAGGCTCGCCGTCTTTGTTTCTGTACTCTTCAAGGAATACAACTTGTGCACCGTCATCTTCTTGTGCAAGACCTTGCTCTTTCAGGTCTGCTACAATGCCAGGAAGCATGTCGTTGTACATGCTCTCACCCATTACGTTTTCGCGAGTTAGAGAGACATTAAGACGATCGTAGTTGCGCTGGTTTTGGATCATGGTGACATCCACCAGTTTCTTCCACATCTCTGCGCAGTATTCATCACCACCTTGCAGTTTAACCACGTAGTTACGCGCCTTTACTGCAAACTCTTCATCTTCGTCGTAAAGCTTTTTCGACTCGCGGTAGAAGGCTTCAAGGTCAGCCAGCTCCATTGAAACTTCACCAGACTCTTGCTGTACACGTTCTAGGTTGGCGATAAGCATACCGAACTGAGTGCCCCAGTCACCGATGTGGTTGGCACGGATAACTTTATGACCAAGGAATTCGAGAGTGCGAACCACAGCATCACCGATGATTGTTGAACGCAGGTGGCCAACGTGCATTTCTTTAGCAACGTTTGGCGCTGAATAGTCAGCAACGATCGTTTTTTGCGCTTCAGCTGCAACACCAAGGCGAGAGTCAGATAGCGCGGACTCAGCCTGTTTAGCGAGGAATTCTTCGCTCAGGAAGATGTTGATAAAACCAGGGCCTGCAATTTCAGTTTTGCTTGCAATACCGTCAAGGTCTAGAACATCCAATACTTTTTGAGCAAATTCGCGTGGGTTTGTGCCGAGTTTCTTAGCAACGCCCATCACACCGTTTGCTTGGTAATCACCAAACTGTGGCTTTGCTGATTGACGAACGGCTGCAGGGCTGCCCGCAGGTGCGCCAGCGGCTTCAAGAGCCTGAGATACTTTGTCGTTAATAAGTGCTTGGATATTCACACGCGCTTCCTTCAATTCTTGGGAATTGGTTGGATATGCATTGAGTTATTCAGCTTCGTCAGACGCTATTACTGAATAATATCCACTCTGGTGGAGTGAATGCATATCTCTATAGAGTTCATAATTTGGCGCACATAATACCAACTTTATTACTTTTCTTATAGGGAGTGTACTGGGAAATTTTCTACTTTTCCTTAGGTTCTTGCTAGTATTGCGGAAAAATCAACGTTTTGGATAGATGAAAATGTCTCAAAGACTACTGGATGCTGAATTGATGCCTTCACAAATGAAAGGCAAGATTGAAGATTTTATGCATAAAATTCAAGGTTTAAGCGAGAAACTGCATATTAATTTACGTCCTTTTCAGGCGGATCATATTGCATTACGTATCAATGACTTGGAATTGGCAAAACTGGCTCATCAAGAATGGTTAAAAGAAGGCTGTGAAATATCAAATGCGGTGATAAATGGTCGTCCGATCATTGTGATTGAATTCACTGAGCCATTGAAGGCATTAAATTGGTCCATAGAGTGCTTAGAATTGCCTTATCCAGCCGAGGGTAAAAGCTATCCGCAGCAGTCATGGGAGCATGTCGAGTTCGTTGTTCCTTCGCAAGCTGAAACAGCAGAGGAATTTTTGCAGGGCATCAAGCAGCAACAGCCAGAACTTGCCAAGCACTGGAATCAGCTGGGAGAGCAGGGAATTAAGGTCAAATTATCAAGTCCGAAGGGAGAGGGTGAGCGTCTCAACAATCCTACAGTGGCATTTAAGCACGATGGCGTTTGTATCAAGCTTCACCCACATTCATTGAAAAAGATTGTCGAGTCGGAGCAATCAGCCTAAATCGATGTCCTTTGGTCTCAATTGAAATTCTTCAATTGAGCCAATTTCCAAACCTAATTGGAGCGGAGCGGAGTCATGATGTGCGTTTCCTTGAGTGTGCATAATCAGGCGGTTCGCTGTTCTTGGCTTAAGCTCGTTGACCACAAAGCGAATCATATCAGCGCGTGTTAAGGTTTTGAGTTCCTCTAATACCCTCTCTTTCTGATTGAATTGGTGATCTTTATTACCGATGGCAACCCATAGGCGTTGAGCTCGACTCCTTAACGTTGTATCTGGCGTGGCTATCTGATTCCATAGTCCTTTCTTACTGCTGTGCCATTGGTACTCGTTGAGCTCAAGAAGCACCATGTAGAACGCATTGAGAAACTCATCAATCGAGCTAATCAAATCGATAGGGGCGGCATTGGGAGACTGTACATAGAGCACAATACCCGGATGACGATTGAGTGGTAAGTTCCCTGTTCCTACCATATAACCCAGCTGTTGTTTGGTTCTTATTTCATGAAAGAAAGTGGCAGACATCAGGTGGTTGGCCAGTGAATAGAGTGCTATGTGTCGGGGTTCTATGTCATCACATTGGTAATAAACCACAATGGCAGAATCGTCTTGGTTACACTCCACCGAACGTTGGAAAGAACCATTTTCGCCAAGCATAATTAGAGGGCGAAGCGCTTCTTCATATTGTTGATTGTGCACTCGGAGTGCATCTTTAAGGGTTGTCCCTAACTGAATGGCGTCGGTGCGGTTCCAATCTCCATAAACAAACATCTCGACATGCAATTCAGCCAAAATGTCCTGAACGAAGTCCGCTAACTCTTCGACATGAATGTTTTCAAGCGCCTCCAGCAATTCCACGTAAGGTGGGTTATTGGGTTGCAACAGCCCGGTCATTGCGTTGAACAGCTGCGAAATAGGCTTGTCTTGTGCGGCGTTACGCCAGTTCCTGATTAGCTGAGTTTTGATGGTCTCAAAGCGTTTGGCACTGAATTCTCTTTTAGCAAAGCGATTGAGGATCATTTTCATCAACTCAGGCTGCTTCTTGCTAAAACCAGACAGTGTTAACGTTACGCCACCTTGATGGGCATACATGTTGTAGCCCATACCGGCAATTTCCGCCTGATAAGTCTCTTTAGCCAGCGAATCGAGGAACATTTCTACACACAAGCGTGTTTTGACAATGTTTTTCGGATTAGCGACCGCATGCGGGCTATCAATCGCCACATAGATGACTCCCTTAGGCACGCGGAATTCATGGTCTTGTAGGTGCCACAATTTGAAGCCTGGAAGATCTTCAATGATTTCAGGAATGTCAGCCTGAGAATCGATGGGTTGCGGATCCAAGTCATAACAAATAAATGGGTTCTTTGGTGGAAGGCAAAAGCTCAATTCGCTTGTGGCTTTGTAGTAAGCTAGCTTCTCTGAGTTAAATGGAGTGACAGAGTAGGGGGAAGCGTACCATTGAGCTTGCTTGTCATACGTGAAGCCCTGCGCGAGTAGAGTAATACGAAGGTTCTCTGGCGTTAAATATTGGAGTAGGTCTTTGAGCAGAGGTTCGTCATACTCATTCATCATAAAGTCGCCGTAGATCGTATCGTCTGGCGAATAATGCTGCATGTTGACCACTAAATGACTCACTAGGTCGAGTGGTCTGGTAGGTTCTTGAAAGCGGAAAGCAGATTCCAATACTGCCTGCTTTTCAAGATAGCGCCACTCATCAAAGCCTTCATGGCTCAGGAGAGAGAGGTAGCTAAACATGGCTTGAACTATCTCGTCTACGTGATCGACGCCATTAGACGTTAACGCACAGCTAACAGTAAACTCTCGATAGTTACTTCCGCTTGTTCCGCCTCCGGCAGAAAGGGAAGTTATCCATCCGGCGTCCTTTAAGGCAAGCATTAGACTGCCGTCTCCCTCATACCCCAGAAGATGAGCAAAGTATGACAGTGGTTTTTGACGGTAATATTGGTCCATACAAGGCATGGGGAAAGTCAAAATCAGTTTTCTAATTTCTTTTACAGGTTCAACATTAACCAAAATACGGGTGGAATGCTCATCGACATACGGGACATCAATCGTCTTACCCGCCAAATTGTGCGTAGGAATTGCGGAAAACTTTTCGCTGATCCAGCTCTCGATTTCATCTAGCGGCTGGGGACCCATTGCGGTTAGTGTCATTAAGTCAGCAGAATAGTGCTGCTCATAAAATTTAACGATGTCATCTCGAATTGACTGACCATCGCGGTCCGCTAGTGTTTCTAGATTTCCTACAGAGAATTTAGCAAAAGGATGGGCCGGATTAACCAGCTCTTTATGGACCTGATACAGCCTTCTAGAGTCATCTTTAAGTTTGAGTTTATATTCAGATTCTACCGCTTGGCGTTCCTTATCTAGAGCTTCATGGTTAAAAAGTGGAGCGGTAAAAAATTGACTGAATCTTTCAAGGCTGTCATCAAATGCAGAGGGTGCGATGTCAAAAAAGAAGCAAGTGTGCTCTGTTCCGGTCCATGCGTTATTGCTGCCACCATGCTGGTTAATGTAGCTTTGAAACTCACCTACTTTAGGGTACTTTTCGGTTCCTAGAAACAGCATGTGTTCCAAATAATGCGCGAGTCCCTGTCGTTCAATAGGATCGTCAAAATGACCGACATTAACAGCTAAGGCTGCCGCTGATTTTTGTGCATCGCTATCGTGGATCGCCAACACTCTAAGCCCGTTTTCCAACGTGAAGTAGCGATATTGGCTGGTATCATTCGGGCTTATGTGCACAAGAGATTCTCCGCTAAAGGTGCTTAGATATTAGTATGTACGTGATGTCGATGAGTGCCAACAATCTGTGTAACAAATAGAAGCTACGCAAATTATTGGTTCGTACATCAAGATTGTTAAGAAAGTCGAAGTCTTTAGCAAGGCACTTGATATAATTATTTTTTAAACGGGCTCTAAAAGTCCTCGTATAAAACAATAACAATCGTAATGACTAGAAAGTCGCAGAGTTAGGAAGAAGCCATGAAAATATTCATCATGCGTCATGGAGAAGCTGAGCATTATGCAGCCTCTGATGCAGAACGAGCGTTGACAGAGAAAGGACGTAGCGCTTCTACAACAGTGGCTAGGACATGTGTAGAGCAAGGTTACGTTCAGTTTGATATGGTGCTTGTTAGCCCGTATTTACGTGCACAACAAACTTGGCAAGAAGTCTCGCGCAGCTTTAGCGCCAAACAGATTCAAACATGCGAAGACATAACGCCTTATGGTGAATCCAGCCATGTCGCTGATTACGTTGCTGCTATCGCTGAGGTGCAAGGACTGGATTCTATTTTGTTGGTCTCCCATTTGCCGTTGGTTGGTTACCTAACCGCTGAGTTTGTGCCCGATATGGCACCTCCGATGTTTCCTACGTCAGGTATCGCTTGTATTGAATATGACTTAGCAAAACGACGTGGCAAATTGATCTTCAATATCCAACCCTAGCCAGTACGTCAGCTGTTTTACGAGGTAAGCGCAATCAACCTGTTTGCGCTCTCTCCGAACTTGTGCCGTTAGCCATAAAATTGACAGGACTTTTGGACTGGAATTTGCATATAAGCACAAGTCCTTCAATTTTGGTTAAGTTATAGATTTCTTTTTATGAAATTTACATTGCCGTTCGCGGATAAGTTACCTTCCATTCCTCAAAGAGCGATGCCAGCGATAGGGGCGCCTATCATGGTACTGGCGACGCTGGCGATGGTGGTATTGCCAATACCCCCTTTTCTGCTCGACTTATTTTTCACTTTCAATATCGCATTGGCGATGGTCGTGCTTCTTGTCACCGTATACACACGTAGGCCTTTGGATTTTGCAGCTTTTCCGACGGTACTCCTTATTGCTACTTTGTTACGACTGGCGCTAAACGTGGCATCGACCCGAGTTGTACTCCTGTATGGCCATGAAGGTACAGGTGCTGCGGGTAGCGTGATTGAAGCTTTTGGTAGCGTTGTGATCGGTGGTAATTACGCTGTTGGTTTGGTGGTATTTCTCATCCTGATGATCATCAACTTCATGGTTGTAACCAAAGGTGCAGGTCGAATTTCTGAGGTGAGTGCACGATTTACCTTGGATGCATTGCCCGGTAAACAGATGGCAATCGACGCTGATTTAAATGCGGGGTTGATTGACCAAGAACAAGCAAGAACTCGTCGTCAAGAAGTCACCAAAGAAGCGGATTTTTATGGTTCGATGGATGGTGCGTCAAAATTTGTTAAAGGTGATGCGATTGCCGGAATTTTGATTCTTTTCATTAACATCATCGGTGGTTTATCGATTGGTATGGCTCAATACGGTCTTGCTTTTGGGGAGGCGATTCAGATCTATACCTTACTGACTATTGGTGACGGTCTGGTGGCGCAAATCCCATCGCTATTACTTTCTATTGGTGCTGCGATCATGGTGACTCGTCAGAACACGGACGAGGACATGGGTCAGCAGGTTGTCTTTCAAATGTTTGACAACCCAAAAGCGTTGATGATCACCGCTGGCATATTGGGGGTAATGGGCGTTGTTCCTGGTATGCCACATTTTGCATTCTTACTGCTTGCAATACTGGCTGGTGGTGGCGCGTACTGGATTTATCGTAAGCAGAAAAAAGAGGCAGAACAGGCGAAATTGCCTGCGACAACAGAGCAAGAAGTACCAACTTCAAAAGAGTTGTCATGGGATGATGTTCAACCTGTTGACATTATTGGTTTGGAAGTCGGTTATCGTCTGATACCTCTCGTCGACAAAGATCAGGGTGGGGAACTGTTAGAACGCGTTAAAGGTGTGCGTAAAAAATTGTCGCAAGATTTTGGTTTTCTTGTGCCTGCAGTCCATATCCGAGACAACTTAGAACTAACGCCAAATAGCTATCGGATCACGCTCATGGGCGTGGCTGTAGGGGAAGCAGAGATCCGTCCCGATATGGAGCTAGCGATTAACCCGGGACAGGTGTACGGGATGGTGGAAGGTGAGCCAACCATTGATCCTGCTTTTGGCCTAGAGGCTGTATGGATAAAAGGTGAACAGCGAGAGCATGCGCAAGCGCTTGGTTACACTGTCGTGGATTCATCTACCGTTCTCGCTACTCACTTAAGCCAACTGTTAACGAACAATGCTTCCAATCTGATTGGTCATGAAGAAGTGCAAAACTTGTTGGAGATGCTTAGTCGAAGTGCGCCGAAATTGGTGGAGAACTTTGTGCCAGATCAGCTGCAGCTTGGTGTGGTTGTTAAGGTCCTGCAGAACCTACTGAACGAAGCAGTGCCAATTCGAGACATTCGTACCATTGTCCAAACATTGGCTGAATACTCGAGCAAGAGTCAAGAACCTGACATCCTAACTGCGGCCGTTCGAATATCATTGAAACGATTAATTGTTCAGGAAATCAATGGAATAGAGCCAGAACTGCCTGTCATAACTTTGATACCAGAATTGGAACAAATATTGCATCAAACAATGCAAGCATCTGGGGGAGAATCTGCAGGTATTGAACCAGGCTTGGCAGAGCGACTACAATCTTCTTTAACTCAGGCAACACAAGAGCAGGAGTTGAAAGGGGAACCAGCCGTTCTTCTGACCTCTGGGGTATTGCGTTCGACATTGGCTAAGTTCGTGAAGAATACAATTCCATCGCTGCGAGTGCTTTCTTATCAGGAAATCCCAGACGAGAAACAAATACGTATTGTTCAAGCTGTTGGTAACTAGCATTGATGCGTTAATAGACGGATATCTAATTTGAAGATTAAACGATTTTTTGCCAAAGACATGCGTACCGCACTACTCCAAGTGAAAGGAGAGTTGGGCGATGATGCTGTGATCATGTCTAATAAAAAAGTCGCAGGTGGTGTTGAAATTGTTGCGGCGATAGACAACGAGACGGCCGCCGCGCGTTCCAGTGCTAACTATAACTCCCAGCCTCGCTACAATAATTCACAAGCCGCAGCGACAATGCAGAGTGCGTCTACACCAAAGCAACGCCAACTAGATGAAGACCGCGTGAGTTTGCAGACTAAGGCAGATTCTGGTCGCTCTATGACGAAGCGTTTTGCCAATATGCTCAAGCAATATAGTAATGGAGCTGAGGAGGCGGACGGCAGAGAAGCGGAAAATGTGGATTCATTGTCTGCATTGTTGAAACGACAATCTGCCGCTCGTAATGGCAACAATGGTGTTCAATTAAAAGAAGACTCCCCATTAGCTCGTTTGATTGCCGAAGATACAAGTGCCGAGCGTCCTGCTCCACGCCTTGACCCCACTCGTTACGAGCGTCATCGTGCCGAAGAACAAAATGTGCGCAGTGAAGATCTTGAAGATATGCGTGAAGAAATGACATCAATTCGTCGTTTGCTGGAACACCAAGTCTCAGGGTTAATGTGGCAGGAAGTTGAACGACGAGAGCCGCTGCGTGCTATGTTGATTAAACGTCTTGAGCGAATGGGAGTTTCGGCCGAACTTGCGGATCAGTTGGCTTGCTATATCCCTGAAGATACCCCTCCGACAAAAGCTTGGAAAGCGTTACTGGGTTTGGTTTCCGATCAGATCCCTATTTCTAAACAAGACATCCTAAAACGTGGCGGAGTCGTGGCGTTACTTGGACCGACGGGTGTTGGTAAAACGACCACTGTCGCTAAGCTTGCCGCTCGGGCTGCAATGGAGTTTGGTTCAGATAACGTCGCTTTGGTGACAACCGATACCTATCGTATCGGCGCCCATGAGCAGTTAGCAATTTATGGACGTATTATGGGATGCGCTGTAAAAGTTGCTAAAGATTCCAAAGAGTTAGCCGATGTAATATACCAATTGAGAAATCGTCGCCTAATTCTAGTAGATACAGCAGGTATGGGACAACGAGACGTACGTCTGTCAGAGCAGCTGGATACTCTAATGCACGAAAGCGGGGAGATTATTCACAGCTACCTCGTTTTACCAGCCACCGCGCAGCGAAAAGTACTGCAGGAGACGATAGACCATTTTAAAAGGATCCCACTATCAGGCTGTATCCTTACCAAATTAGATGAGTCGTTAAGTCTTGGAGAGTTTGTCAGTGTCGTTGTACAAAACTCATTACCCGTTGCTTACATTGCTAACGGGCAACGAGTTCCGGAAGACATAGTGATAGCGCAGCCTAAGTATATGGTTGCCAAGGCAAATGAATTGTTAGAGAAGTCGACAGATGACGAACCTCACTACTGGAATAGTGAATCAGAAGGGTTCTAGGCGGCGTACGATTATGACTAAGAATATGATACAAGACCAAGCAAGCGGACTACGCCGCTTAACACAACCTTCACTAACCAAAGTAATCGCAGTTACTGGTGGTAAGGGTGGCGTGGGTAAAACAAATGTAACCTTGGGTCTGGCGATTTGTATGGCTCGTCAGGGCAAAAAGGTCATGGTACTTGATGCTGACCTGGGCCTAGCCAATGTTGATGTAATGCTCGGTATACGGGCGAAAAAGAACCTTGGACACGTATTGGCAGGTGAATGTGACCTACAAGATGCTATTGTTGAAGGACCGTATGGGATCAGAATCATTCCAGCGACCTCAGGCACCCAGTCTATGACTGAGCTGTCACATGCACAACATGTAGGTTTAATTCGTGCTTTTGGCAGTTTGGAAGATGAGATGGACGTACTACTCATTGATACTGCAGCCGGGATCTCAGACATGGTAGTGAGCTTTTCACGCGCGGCTCAGGATGTGGTAGTGGTGGTTTGTGATGAGCCGACATCTATCACGGATGCATATGCTCTGATCAAACTTTTGAGTAAAGAACATCAAGTTCAACGATTTAAAATTGTTGCAAATATGGTCAGAAGCTATCGTGAAGGGAGAGAATTGTTCGCAAAGTTGACCTTGGTCACAGAGCGATTCTTGAATGTTAGCATTGAGCTCGTAGCATGTATTCCATTGGATGATAAAGTTCGACAAGCTGTTAAAAAACAAAAGATTGTCGTGGATGCATTCCCTCGTTCGCCTGCATCGTTGGCTTTGGGTTCGTTAGCAAATAAAGCGCTAACTTGGCCAATTCCCAAAACACCGAGTGGACATCTGGAGTTTTTTGTAGAACGCTTACTTCATAGAACAGAGATGTTAGAGGAACCATTTGGTGAATAAGGCATTGACCTATGACCAATACGCAAATCAAAACAGCCAGCGAGCATTTTTAGAAAAATACTCGGTACTGGTTAAGCGCATTGCACACCATTTGCTTGGACGATTACCTCCGAGCGTGCAGGTTGAAGACCTTATTCAAGCTGGAATGATCGGCTTGTTGGAAGCTCAAAAGAATTACGATGGCAGCAAAGGTGCCAGTTTTGAAACCTATGCTGGTATTCGCATTCGTGGTGCTATGCTAGATGATATACGCCGAGGGGATTGGGTCCCTCGCTCCGTACACAAAAACAGTCGAGAAATCAGTCAGGCGATTGCGCAGTTAGAAGGTGAACTCAATCGTGATCCGACAGATGCAGAGGTTGCCAAGCGTTTGGATATGACTCTCGATCAATACCACAGTGCACTAACTGATATAAACAGTTCACGCCTCATTGGTATTGACGATTTAGGTGTGTCAGAAGATGCGATATCGCACGAAGATGCTGACGAAGAAAATATCCCTTTTCAGGGCGTCGCAGATGAATATTTTCGTACAGCACTGGTAGAATCAATTAAATCACTTCCTGAAAGAGAAGCTCTAGTACTTTCGCTTTATTATGATGAAGAGTTAAACTTGAAGGAAATCGGCGAAGTTATTGGTGTTAGCGAGTCGCGCGTTAGCCAAATACTAAGCCAATCAATGCAGCGTCTACGCACTAAGTTGAGTGTTTGGACAAATAATGACTAGAAATCACTGATATCAAACTCAGTGGAGGCAATTTTGAATAAAAACATGAAGATCCTTATTGTTGACGATTTTTCAACAATGCGCCGTATCGTTAAGAACTTACTTCGTGACTTGGGTTTCAATAACACTCAAGAAGCGGACGACGGCTTAACGGCGTTACCAATGCTTAAAAAAGGTGAGTTCGAATTTGTTGTAACAGACTGGAACATGCCTGGTATGCAAGGTATAGACCTTCTGAAGCATATTCGTGCCGATGAGGAGCTTAAGCACCTACCTGTTCTAATGATCACAGCAGAAGCAAAGCGCGAACAAATCATTGAAGCTGCGCAAGCTGGTGTAAACGGATATATCGTTAAGCCATTTACTGCAGCTACACTAAAAGAAAAATTAGATAAAATCTTTGAGCGTTTATAAGTCAAGGAATTGACGAAGTATCGCAAAAGGCCAATTCAGAATGATTTCATTAGAACAGGCAAAGCACCTGGTAGAGTTGTTAGAAAACGATCAGCAAAATGAAGCTGACCAACTTGTTAAAGACATACATGATGGCTCTTCTAATCCAATGCTACAGGAAATAGGCGAGCTAACGCGTGACCTTCACGAGTCTATCAAGCAGTTTAGCCTTGATGAACGTATGAGTGAGATCGCGAATGATGAAATCCCTGATGCTAGGGACCGACTCAAGTACGTCATTGAAAAAACAGAGACAGCGGCAAACAAAACCATGGATGCTGTAGACCGCTGTATGCCAATAGCGGATAACTTGCATGACGGGTTGCTTCAGGTTCGCCCTCAATGGAACGAGTTAATGCATGGTAGGATTGATCTGACTGAGTTTAAAGCACTTTGCCATCGTATTGATGCATTGTTGAGCGAGGTAGAGGGCGATAGTACTGAACTCAGAGGGCAATTAACCGAGATTCTAATGGCTCAGGATTTCCAAGACTTAACAGGTCAGATTATTAGTCGAGTCATTACTTTGGTTAACGAAGTAGAGGATCGGCTTGTGGAAATTCTGACAGCATTTGGTGCTAGCCAGCTGGAAAATGCTGCAAACAATAAGAACAATTCATCGATAGACCCAGAGGGGCCAATACTCAACCCTCATGAAAGGGATGATGCGGTTTCATCACAAGACGAAGTCGACGACTTACTCTCAAGTCTTGGGTTTTAGAGGTAACTTATGAGCTATGAATTAGACGAAGATATTCTACAGGACTTTTTGGTCGAGGCAGGAGAAATTCTAGAGCTGCTTTCTGAGCAGTTGGTAGAATTGGAAAACAACCCCGACGACAAAGATCTTTTAAATGCAATCTTTCGTGGATTCCACACAGTCAAAGGCGGGGCAGGTTTTCTTTCATTGACCGAACTGGTCGATACTTGTCACGGTGCGGAGAACGTATTCGATATTTTGCGTAACGGGCAGCGTGAGGTATCTGCAAGTCTAATGGATACTATGCTGACGGCCTTAGATACTGTTAATGAACAGTTTCAAGCTGTGCAAGATAGAGAGCCTCTAACCCCAGCTGACCAAGCTCTCTTGGACGAACTGCATCGATTGAGTCAGCCGCAAACCGCGGATGAAGAAGGGCCTGGTGAAACCGCACCAGTGGAGCCTGAAGTTGTAGCTGAAGAACCAGCTCCGCAACAACCAGAAGTCACTGAGTCAGTAGAAGCTTCATCAAGCTCTGAAACCATTTCAGCTGGTTCTATTGACGAAATTACTCAGGACGAGTTTGATAAATTATTAGATCAGTTGCACGGTGAAGGTAGCGCACCAGGAGCAGCTCAAGCTGCTGCTGCACCAGAAACACCCGCCGCCCCATCAGCACTTGACGGTGATATGAGTGGCGATATTACAGATGATGAATTTGAAAAACTCTTAGATGAACTGCATGGTAGCGGAAAAGCACCTGGTGAAGGTGCGGTAACTACCCCAGCGGCCGCGCCTGCTTCTGGCAAACCTGAATCGCCAGCACCAGCTGCGGCTTCTGGTGCTGTTGACAGTGATCTAATGACAGACGCTGAATTCGAAAAGTTGCTTGATGATTTACATGGTTCAGGTAAAGGCCCTTCAATTGAAGAACTTGATGCCGTTACTAAGCCAGCCGCACAAAACGTAGCGCCAGATCCAGAACCGACGCCAGCCCCAAAAGCTGCGGCACCCGCGCCTAAGGCGGCCGCTCCTGCTGCTTCGACAGTTGCACCTGCGCCCAAACCAAAAGAGAAAGCTGCACCGCCAGCTAAAAAAGAGTCGTCTCCCCCAGCGACACAAGCCAAAAAACCTCAAGCTGAGGCCACGGTTCGAGTCGATACTTCAACCCTAGATACCATTATGAACATGGTAGGGGAATTGGTACTTGTTCGTAACCGACTGTTAAGTTTAGGCCTCAACAGCAACGACGAAGAAATGTCTAAAGCGGTAGCTAACTTGGATGTAGTTACTGCTGATTTGCAAGGCGCAGTCATGAAGACTCGCATGCAGCCAATTAAGAAAGTGTTTGGTCGTTTCCCTCGAGTTGTTAGAGATCTCGCACGTAGTTTGAAGAAAGATATTGACCTTGAGATGCGCGGTGAAGACACCGACCTAGATAAAAACTTGGTTGAAGCACTTGCGGATCCATTGATCCACTTGGTGCGTAACTCCGTTGACCATGGCGTTGAGATGCCAGATGATCGTGCTAAGGCAGGCAAACCAAGAACGGGTAAAGTCATTCTATCTGCTTCTCAAGAAGGCGATCATATCGAGCTAGCCATTGTGGATGATGGCGGTGGTATGGACCCCGATAAACTTCGCGGCATTGCGGTTAAGCGTGGCATGATGGATGAAGATGCAGCTTCTCGTTTGACCAATAAAGAGTGTTTTAATCTTATCTTTATGCCCGGATTCTCTAGTAAAGAGAAAATTTCCGATATTTCAGGCCGTGGTGTAGGTATGGATGTGGTTAAAACCGCTATCAATACTCTAAATGGCTCCATTGACATCGATTCAGAGATGGGTAAAGGGACCAAAATAACGATTAAGGTGCCGTTAACTTTGGCTATCCTTCCTACCTTAATGGTCGGTGTGGCTGGACACCCATTTGCTCTTCCATTGGCGAGCGTCAATGAGATTTTCCACCTTGATTTGAGTCGAACTAACGTTGTTGATGGCCAACTGACCATTATTGTTCGTGAAAAATCGATCCCATTATTCTATCTGCAGAATTGGTTAGCACCGAGAGCTGGGGATGTAGAACTTCGTAAAGGGCATGGTCATGTCGTGATAGTTCAGATCGGTAGCCAGCGTGTTGGTTTTGTGGTGGATACTTTGATTGGACAAGAGGAAGTGGTTATAAAACCGCTCGATAGTATGCTTCAAGGCACGCCAGGTATGGCAGGTGCAACAATCACCAGTGATGGACATATTGCGCTTATTCTGGATGTGCCAGATTTGCTCAAGCAGTACGCAACTGCTTCTCGAATCTAAGTCGTAGAAATAATAAGGATAGCTATGGCGATTAAAGTATTAGTAGTAGATGATTCGAGTTTTTTTCGTCGCCGAGTCAGTGAAATAATAAACTCCGAACCTCGACTTGAGGTAATGGACGTGGCCACCAACGGTAAGGAAGCGGTTGAAAAAGCTGTGAAGCTGAAGCCAGATGTTATTACTATGGACATTGAAATGCCAGTGATGGATGGTATTACCGCTGTTCGTGAAATAATGGCTAAAAGCCCAGTGCCTATCTTAATGTTTTCATCACTAACCCATGATGGCGCCAAAGCTACACTGGATGCTTTGGATGCAGGTGCATTAGACTTTTTGCCGAAGAAGTTCGAGGATATTGCGCGCAACCGTGATGAAGCCGTATCTTTGCTCCAGCAACGCGTTATTCAAATATCTACACGTCGTACCTTCATGCGTCGTCCGGCTTCTAAACCTGCGCCAACGGCCACTTCTACGACAAGGCAAACCGCTGCGCCGGCAGCTTCCGCGCAACGAGCGACGCGCCAAGCTGCACCTGCGTCTAAACCGTCTTCCACTGCGAGATTTAAAGCGAGCGGCAAAAAATACCAGTTGACCGCAATTGGGACTTCCACAGGAGGGCCTGTTGCATTGCAAAAGATACTTACAAAGCTGCCAGCTAACTATCCACACCCCATCGTTTTGATTCAGCATATGCCCGCGACATTTACGGCGGCTTTTGCAAGTCGTTTAAACTCTCTGTGTAAGATCCAGGTAAAAGAAGCTGCCGATGGTGATGCTCTCAAACCTGGGGTGGCATACTTAGCGCCTGGTGGCAAACAGATGATGATCGATGGTCGACCTGGCTCTGCTAAGTTGCGTATTATCGATGGTGGTGAGCGCATGAACTACAAGCCATGCGTTGATGTGACGTTTGGTAGTGCGGCCAAAATATATTCAGAACAAGTGCTCTCTATGGTACTGACTGGTATGGGAGCTGATGGTCGTGAAGGGGCTCGAATGCTAAAAAGTGCAGGCGCAACTATCTGGGCACAAGATGAAGAAAGCTGTGTTGTATACGGAATGCCACAAGCGGTGGCTAAAGCGGGTATTTCCACTGAAGACCTCCCCTTAGACCGCATCGCCGAGCGAATGTTGGTAGAAGTCGGTTTATCGTAGGGGCTACGCATGATTGTTTGGAGTATTGCAAACCAAAAAGGTGGTGTAGGTAAAACAACGACTACGATCACATTGGCAGGTTTGTTGAGCAAGCAAGGAAAACGGGTTTTGCTTGTCGATACAGACCCTCATGCATCTCTGACTACGTATTTAGGCTATGATTCAGACGGTGTAGATGCAAGCTTATTTGACCTCTTTCAGTTGAAAGAGTTCAGCGAGCAAAGCGTATTGCCTTTGGTGATGAAGTCTGACATTGAAGGTATTGATATTATTCCGGCGCACATGTCGCTCGCCACACTAGACCGAGTTATGGGCAACCGCAGCGGAATGGGCTTGATTCTCAAGCGCGCGATGATGGCGATCAAAGAGCATTACGACTACGTGCTGATTGATTGTCCACCTATTCTTGGTGTAATGATGGTCAATGCGTTAGCGGCGAGCAATAGAATACTCATTCCAGTTCAGACAGAATTTTTGGCGATGAAAGGTCTGGAACGAATGGTTCGCACGCTCGCGATTATGCAGAAATCACGAAATAGAGCCTTCAATGTTACGATCGTACCGACTATGTATGATAAACGCACAAGGGCGTCGTTGCAGACATTACAGCAATTAAAGAAGGACTACCCTGATCAGGTATGGTCTTCTGCAGTTCCCATTGATACAAAGTTTAGGGATGCGAGTTTAAAACATCTTCCTGTTTCGCATTTTGCGTCCGGGAGTCGTGGAGTTTTTGCCTATAAACAACTGTTGATCTATCTAGAGAGGTTAGCGGTGAATGAGTAGCGATACCTTACTATCAAGTGAACAGGCGCTGGACGAATATTTTTCGGCTCTACTCGATGAAACGATTGAATCTGAAGAGGTTTTAGAAGAGCTAGTCAGTGATAAGGATGGTTTACCAGAACCTGAGCCTCTGGTTCAATCGGTCGAAGAGAAAAGCTACTACTCTGCACCGACTCTGGAAGTCGAAGTACCGAATTTGGACGATGTAGAAAGGTTGTTAGAACAACTAGAATCTACGAATCCGGTTGCCGAACTTCAACTTGAAGAAGTCATGGAGCAAAACACGGTTCAGATCGCAGAAGCGAAAGAACCGGTTGAAGAAATTCAGGAGTGGAATGTTGAGACTCCTGAGGCAATTGAGGTAAGCGTTGAACCAGAGTTAGATGTTTCTTTAGTTGAACCAGAGTTAGATGTTTCTTTAGTAGATGAGACCTTAGAAGTCGAACTTGAACCAGAAACTTTCTATGAAGAACCTGAAATCATTGCTGAAAATACACCGCAAGCCGAGCCTGAAACAGAAACCGGTGGCAGCGACCTAGGGACTTGGCATTCGACAATACGTGATGTTGAGTTTCAGGTGCTTTACTTTGACGTAAATGGAGTGACCTTTGCGGTTCCTCTTGACGAACTTGGTGGCATACACCGAATCGCGGAATTGAATCATCTGATAGGCCGCCCTGAATGGTATTTAGGCCTACAAACAAGCCGAGAGGCTCAGTTGGATGTGGTAGATACGGCAAAGTGGGTGATGGCCGAAAAGCTGGTAGATGATAGCTACAAGGATGAATACCAATATATAGTGATGCTAGATGAGAGTATGTGGGGACTGGCTTCCACGCAGCTCAAAGGAACAGAATCACTTAATCCAGAGAAAGTCCGCTGGCGTAAAACGGCTGGAAAGCGACCGTGGTTAGCTGGAATGGTTAAAGAAAAAATGTGTGCTTTGATCCATGTTGAAGCATTGATAGCTATGCTTAATGCAGGACTTGATGTAAAAGCCTTAGATAAATAAAACATTTATGCCGATTTAGGCTTAGAGAGGAATAGGTATGTCTCAAACTAATGAAGTCGAAGTAAGAAAAGATCAGTCCAATGACGAAGTACTTCAGTGGGTGACGTTCCAGCTAGAAGAAGAAACTTACGGTATCAATGTCATGCAAGTACGTGAAGTACTTCGCTATACCGAAATTGCACCTGTGCCAGGCGCGCCTGAATATGTTCTAGGTATTATCAATCTACGTGGTAACGTCGTAACGGTAATCGATACCCGTTCACGCTTCGGCTTGATGGAAGGTGAAATTACCGATAATACACGTATCATCGTGATTGAATCTGAACATCAGGTGATTGGTATTCTAGTGGATAGTGTTGCTGAAGTGGTTTATTTGCGTTCTTCTGAAATTGACACCACGCCAAGTGTTGGTACTGACGAAAGTGCTAAATTCATCCAAGGTGTAAGCAACCGCGATGGTAAGCTTCTAATTCTGGTTGATCTGAACAAACTTCTGACTGACGAAGAATGGGATGAGATGGCTCACCTGTAATGGATTCGGTTGTGTTGGCAAATGCTCCTGTGATTGCAGGAGCCGTTGCGTTAGTTGTACTGTTGTTTGTATTGGCTCTTTTTCGTCTTAAGAAAAGTCAGCGTTTAATGGCCGACCATTGGCGACAGCAAAATCGTCATCTTGATAAAGAGTTACACAAGGCGACAAAGCAATTGCTTGAAGTACGCTCAGTGGTTGTCGGATTGGGACAACGCGTCAGTGAGCAGCAGGACCTCATCCAGCATCTGAACGAAAGAATATCAGAACTAGAACAGGAAGATGGTGATGGTCGGTTGTATTCACGCGCCACAAAAATGGTTCAGCTAGGCGCTGACGTTAACGAGCTCATTGAAGAATGTGAATTGCCTAAAGCGGAAGCGGAGTTGATGTTATCCTTGCAAAAAAAGATTGCTGGAAAAGAAAAGGTTCCTCCGCTAAGAGCAAGTAAAGAACAACGAAAAGCACCAGTACGGCGAAAAAGTGCAAGAAAATAACGATTGAAAAAGGATGCAAATAGCATCCTTTTTTTGTGTTCAATTGTAACCATTTAGTGGTAGTTAAATGGGGCTGTGATAGATTATTAACAGAATCTTACCGAGTTTCGTGATTCGTATGGGGCTATTTCTATTTTGTGTGAGTACGGCTGTGGTACTATACCCACATAAAATTTATCTAGTGAACGTTCATGTTAGAAGTATCTCAACTGACTGCCATCAGAGATGAAAGAATTCTCTTCGAATCCCTATCTTTTACTATAAATTCCGGTGAGTTAGTACAGATTGAAGGCCGAAATGGCACGGGCAAAACAACGTTATTGCGTATCGTTACTGGGCTCGGAGAGCGTGACAGTGGTGAGATTTTCTGGAACAACGAAAACATTGAGTCAAACCGGGATGGTTATCACCAAGAACTGCTGTTTTTGGGCCATCAAACGGGTGTAAAACGTGAGCTCACCGCTTATGAAAATTTGAGGTTCTACCTTAATATTCATTCTCACAAGCCAGTCGATAAAGAGACTATTTATCGCGCTCTTATGAAAGTGGGTTTAGTGGGTCGTGAGGATGTCCCTGTTGCTCAGTTATCTGCAGGACAACAACGTCGAGTTGCATTGGCACGTTTGTGGTTAAGCGATCATAAACTTTGGATCTTGGATGAGCCCTTGACAGCGATCGATAAACAGGGAGTGAAAGTTTTGGAATCTCTCTTTCTTAGCCACGCTGAAAAGGGTGGTATCGTGATACTTACAACACATCAGGATATGTTCGCTGATACTCCAAAACTAAGAAAAATAAAACTGGGTAGTTAACCATGTTTGCAACGATGAACAGTATTATTCGACGTGAATTGCTTATTGCGTTTCGCCGTCAGGCAGACATACTCAATCCGCTATGGTTTTTTATTATAGTGATTACACTTTTCCCACTCAGCATTGGTCCAGAGCCCAGCCTGTTGGCTCGTATTGCTGCCGGTATTGTGTGGGTCGCGGCATTGTTGTCTGCATTGTTATCTCTAGAAAGGCTATTTAGGGACGATTTTCAGGATGGATCACTGGAACAAATGATGTTAATGCCTGTCCCGTTGCCAGTCGTGGTGATGTCAAAAGTCATTGCTCATTGGGCTTTGACGGGCTTACCCTTGATCTTGATTAGCCCTTTGCTGGCTATTTTACTTTCTCTTGATATGAACTCTTGGTTGGCTATTGTTTCGACTTTGCTTGTAGGCACTCCAACGTTGAGCTTCATCGGTGCTATTGGTGTCGCGTTGACGGTGGGTCTACAAAAAGGGGGCGTGTTACTCAGTTTGTTGATTTTGCCTCTGTATATTCCCGTACTAATTTTTGCGACTTCGGCTATTGATGCTGCTTCACTTGGAATGGCATACAACGGACAGCTCGCAATCATGGGTGCGATGTTGATGGGGGCAATGACCCTAACACCATTTGCGATCAGTGCGGCGTTGAGAGTGAGTGTCAATTAATTGTTTTCGATCAAGCACGAATTTTCCCCTTTCTATAAATTACAAAACTAATAATTGTCAAAATAAGTCTAAGAGACGTACATAAGACAAAGACTGAAGTAAGAGTGAGAACGACGATGTGGAAATGGCTCCATCCTTATGCCAAGCCTGAAACTGCTTATCAGCTGTGTGGTAAGCTACTGCCCTGGTTTTCGATATTAGCCCTATTGTGTTTATCAGTAGGGACAATATGGGGTCTGGCTTTCGCCCCCTCTGACTATCAACAAGGTGACAGCTTCCGGATTATTTACATCCATGTCCCTTCTGCGATTTGGTCTATGGGTGTTTACATGTCCATGGCTATTGCCGCATTTATTGGCTTGGTATGGCAAGTGAAGCTGTCAGATATGGCCGCTTCTGCAATGGCGCCAATCGGTGCAGTTTATACTTTCATTGCTCTACTTACAGGTGCTGTATGGGGTAAGCCGATGTGGGGGGCATGGTGGGTATGGGATGCACGTCTAACTTCTGAACTGATCCTATTATTCCTTTATCTCGGTGTTATCGCACTCTATCACGCGTTTGATGATCAAAAAACCGCCGCAAAAGCCGCGGGCATTCTTGCGATTGTTGGCGTGGTGAACTTACCGATTATTCATTTTTCAGTTGAGTGGTGGAATACCCTACATCAGGGAGCGACGATCACTAAATTTGCAAAGCCTTCCATCTCTAGCGATATGCTTTGGCCTCTATTGCTGAACATTTTCGGTTTTGCCTTTTTCTTTGGTGTAGTGACGATGATTCGTCTACGCAATGAGATTATTAGCAAAGAGAGTCACCGCCCGTGGGTGATTGCTTTAGCTCAGGCTAAATCTCAGCGAGGTAACTAAACGATGTATTTTGAATCTTTGAGCGATTTTTTCGCGATGGGCGGTTATGCAGGCTATGTCTGGAGCGCTTTTGGTATCACATTCTTTTCTATGTTTGTTCTGCTTATAGTCAGCATCCGCCGTGGCAAAAACCTGTTGAATGAAGTGCAGTCGAAGGTAGACAGGCAAGCGCGTATTGATGCGGCTAAAAATTTGGAGAACACATTATGAACCCTAGGCGAAAGAAAAGGCTGGCTATTGTCTTAACCATTTTCATTGGTATTAGCGCTACTGTTGGTTTGATGCTTTACGCATTGAATCAGAATATGGATTTGTTCTATACACCGACAGAGCTAGTGGATGGTAAACCTGACGGCACCAAACCTGAAGTCGGCCAGCGTCTTCGGATTGGCGGTATGGTGGTTGAAGGTTCGGTTCGACGAGACCCTGAATCATTGCGTGTTTCTTTCGATTTGCATGATATCGGGCCAAAGGTCACCATCGTCTATGACGGTATTCTTCCAGACCTGTTCAGGGAAGGGCAGGGTATTGTCGCTCAGGGTGTCTTAAAAGATGCGACCACCGTGGAAGCCTTTGAAGTGTTGGCAAAGCATGATGAAGAATACATGCCGCCAGAGATAGCGGAAGCGATGAAGAAAAATCACCAACCGCTTGAATATACACAACAACAAAAACAAGGAAGCGGTCAATGATTGCTGAAATTGGTCATTTTGCAATGATTGTTTCACTGGCAATGGCAGTGCTATTGAGCATACTGCCGTTAGTCGGTGCATCTCGAAATAATACCATGCTGATGAACACCGCAAGGCCTCTGTCTTGGGGAATGTTCCTACTGTTACTTTTCTCTTTTTGTGTTCTGCTTTGGGCATTTTATACCAATGACTTTACACTTAATTATGTTGCTACTAACTCAAACAGTCAGCTGCCTTGGTACTATCGCCTGACCGCCGTTTGGGGAGCGCATGAAGGCTCCTTGCTTCTTTGGGTTCTGATCCAAGCCGCTTGGACAGTAGCAGTCGCGGCATTCAGCCGCGGTATGCCGCAAGAATCGGTTGCTCGTGTACTTGCTGTCATGGGGATGATTACGGTTGGGTTCTTACTATTCATCATAGTCACATCTAACCCATTTCTACGTACTTTGCCTTTCTTCCCTGTTGATGGGCGCGACTTGAACCCATTGCTTCAAGACCCTGGCTTAATTATTCATCCACCCATGCTCTACATGGGTTATGTCGGTTTCTCAGTTGCGTTCTCTTTTGCAATCGCTTCGTTAATGACGGGGCGGCTTGACACCGCTTGGGCTCGTTGGTCTCGTCCTTGGACCACCGCAGCTTGGTTGTTCCTGACTCTGGGTATCGCGCTAGGTTCGTGGTGGGCATATTACGAACTCGGCTGGGGTGGCTGGTGGTTCTGGGATCCAGTAGAAAACGCATCATTTATGCCTTGGCTTGCGGGCACAGCACTTATGCACTCATTAGCCGTAACCGAAAAGCGTGGTACTTTCAAAGCTTGGACTGTGTTGTTGGCTATCTCTGCATTTTCTCTGAGTTTGTTAGGTACTTTCCTCGTACGTTCGGGCATTTTGGTGTCAGTTCACGCGTTTGCATCTGATCCTTCACGAGGTATGTTTATACTCGGCTTCTTGGTATTTGTTATCGGCGGCTCACTGCTGTTGTTTGCTCTAAAAGGGGCAACCGTTCGTGCTCGAGGTAACTTCAGCTTAGTCTCACGCGAAAACGCACTGCTATCAAACAACGTCCTATTGATTGCTGCTTTGGTGGTGGTTTTAGTTGGTACGCTATTACCACTAGTGCATAAACAGATTGGCTTGGGCTCTGTGTCTATCGGTGCGCCATTTTTCAATATGTTGTTTGCGTGGTTAATGATTCCTTTCTCTTTCTTGTTAGGTATCGGTCCGCTGATTCGTTGGAAACGAGATAGCTTAACAAGCTTGCTCAAGCCTATGCTGGTTTCTGGCATAGCGTCGCTTGTACTCGCAGGTGTATTTGTATACTTGTTTGCTGATTTCTTCCAGTTTATGGCTTATTTAGGCTGGGTAATGGCGTTGTGGATTATCTTCATGCACGGCTTTGAGTTGCATGAACGTGCAACTCACCGTCACAGTTTTGCTGTTGGCATCAAGAAACTTCAGCGTAGTCACTGGGCGATGATGATGGGTCACATTGGCCTTGCCGTAAGTATTATTGGTATTGCGATGGTTCAGAACTACAGCATCGAGCGAGATGTACGTTTAGCTCCTGGTCAGCATTACAACATTCAAGGTTATGACTTCTACTTTGAAGGACTGCGTGACAAAGATGGCCCGAACTATGATGGTTATATTGCTGACTTCAAGATCACTCATAATGGTCAGTACATTAATACCCTTCACGCAGAAAAACGCTTCTATCGCACTGCACGCTCGATGATGACTGAAGCTGCGATTGATCGTGGTGTGACTCGTGATTTGTATATTGCTATGGGCGAACGTCTAGATGACAATAAGTCTTGGGCCGTGCGTATTTATTACAAACCGTTTGTTCGTTGGATCTGGGCAGGCTCCCTGTTGATGGCTTTGGGCGGCGCTATTGCAATCAGTGACAAGCGCTATCGTTTTAGACAAAGCACTAAGACGCAGGAGGCATAATGAATAAGAAACTACTGTTCATACCACTTTTTGTGTTTTTGGGTTTGGTGGCTGTCTTTGCTACCCAACTGATTAAAAACTCGCATGGCGATGATCCTACTAAGCTAGAATCTGTGCTAGTAGGAAAATCGGTGCCTGAATTTCGTCTTGAAGATCTCGCTGAGCCAGGCAAGCTTTATGATCAATCCATCTTTAAAGGTGAGCCACTACTGCTAAATGTATGGGCGACTTGGTGTCCAACTTGTTATGCAGAGCACCAATACCTTAATGAGTTAGCATCTCAAGGTGTGAAGATCATCGGCATGAACTACAAAGATGAGCGTGATAAAGCTGTTCAGTGGCTGAATGAGCTGGGTAATCCATACCTGATTAGCTTATTCGATGGTAACGGAATGCTTGGTTTAGACTTAGGCGTATATGGTGCCCCAGAAACCTTCCTTATTGATGCGCAAGGGAAGATTCGTTATCGCCATGTCGGTGATGTGAATGACCGTAACTGGAACGAAACGCTTAAGCCGATGTATGAGCAAGTTCTCGCGGAGGCTGGTCAATGAAAAAGATGATATTCGCTCTGCTTGCTGCGATGACTCTGTCTTTATCTGCACATGCCACAATCCAAATTTATGAGTTTGAAAATTTGCAACAAGAGCAGCAGTTCAAAGAACTCGGAAATACGCTTCGTTGTCCTAAATGTCAAAACAATACGATTGCGGATTCCAACGCAGAGTTGGCTGTCGACTTACGCCAAAAAGTGTATGAGATGACTAAAGAAGGTAAGCCAAAACAGGAAATTGTTGACTACATGATTGCTCGTTACGGCAATTTTGTTACGTATAATCCTCCATTCACAATGGCGACATCAATTTTATGGCTAGGACCGATTTTTGTCTTGGTATTTGGTTTTGGCTTTATTGTCCTAAGAACTCGATCGCGTAAAGTGCAACCTGAGCAGACAGAATCTTGGGATAAAGCGAAAGAAGCACGCTTGAAAGCGCTGTTGGATGATAAGAATGATGGAGACAAGCAGTAATGACACTATTTTGGGTAGCTTCAGTCATTCTCGTTGCATTGAGTTCACTGTTGATTGCTTTGCCAATCGTTAGAAAAAGAGCGAATAATGATGAAGCATTACGTGATGAATTAAATAAAGCGTTTTACAAAGATCGTTTATCGGAGCTTAAAGAAGAAACTGAAGAAGGGTTAGTCGAAAACCAACAAGAGCTTATTGACGATTTGAAACAGTCACTGCTAGATGACATTCCACAAGCTCAAAAAGCAGAGCGCGAAAACGGTATTTCACCTACGGCAGTACTTATACCATCGGTCCTTCTGGTCATTGTATTGTCTTATGCGATGTATATGGCATTTGGTGCTTCAGATGAAGTCGTAGAATGGCAGCAAGTGAGTGCCAATCTTCCTGCTCTGTCGAAAAAGCTGATGGCACCGGAAGGGACGGCGTTGAGTGATGACGAAATGCAAGATCTTACTTTAGCACTTCGCACTCGTTTGCATTACCAACCTGATGATTCTACAGGCTGGTTGCTTCTTGGTCGAATTGCACTCGCCAATAGGGATGTGGAAACGGCAATTGGGTCGATGAGAAAAGCGTACAGGCTTGAGTCAGATAACGCGGATGTGAAACTGGGTTATGCGCAAGCTTTGATGTTGTCTCAGGATGATATCGACCAAGACAAAGCTCGTAAGATACTTGGTCAACTGGTTCAAAGTGATTATGTTGATTTACGCGTATTCTCATTGTTAGCTTTCGATGCGTACGAGCGTAAAGATTATCCAGCAGCGGTTCGCTACTGGAGCGTTATGCAGCAGATGATTGGCCCGCAAGATAGTCGCTACGAGATGCTTTCTCGAAGTATCGAGAATGCTCAGAAACAAATGGGTGAAGACGTTTCTAGCGGTCAATCGGTATCCGTTTTAATATCGATCAGTGAGCAAGTTCAAGCAGATCCTAACTCAGCTTTGATTGTATCGGTACACACTGCTGATGGCGCGCCAATGCCAGTTGCTGCAGCGAGGTATCCACTCGGTTCTTTCCCAAGGACTGTTGTTTTGGATGACGGGAATAGCATGTTGCAAAATCGCAAGCTTTCTTCACTCGAATCTTTGATGGTAAGGGTTCGTTTAGATAGCGATGGAAATGTCGCAACGAAGCAAGGGGACTGGTTTGGAGAGAGCGAAGCCGTTAAAATGGGCGAACCTGTTGAAGTTATAATTGATAAGCAGTATCAATGATACTCCTTATGAATGTACGAAGGCTGGTGACGATACCAGCCTTTTTTATGGAAATTATAATAATGAAGAGCCTTAAGTCTCAGATCTGGGTGATTGCTTGTACGTCGATTTTATTATTCGGCTGTGCGGGTTCTCCTCAAGAAAATGAATACTCAACGTCAGCCGAATCTGAAGTGAATGATCCATTTGAGGGTTTCAACCGCACAATGTGGACCATTAACTATGATTTCCTGGACCCTTATTTTGTACGTCCCGTTTCGTTGGCATATGTTAATTATGTGCCTGATCCATTGCGTCATGGTGTATCTAACTTTCTTGGCAACTTAGACGAACCAGCGAGTATGGTAAATAATCTGTTGATGGGAAACGGTGAAAAAGCGCTTGACCATTTTAATCGCTTTTGGATTAACAGTACTTTTGGTTTGTTGGGTCTTATTGATATTGCCTCAGAAGCGGGGATTACAGATCACAATGAGAAAGCATTCAGTGACGCTGTTGGACATTACGGAGTAGGCAATGGTCCTTATGTTATGGTGCCGGGATACGGACCTTGGACTGTGCGTGAATCCACAGATATTGTCGATGGCTTATATATACCGCTGTCGTTAGTTAACTTCTGGGCTGGGCTAGGTAAGTGGGCGCTTGAAGGTATGGAGACGCGTGCGGCATTGGTGTCCCAAGAAGCTATGCTAGAAAATTCCCCTGATCCATACGCGCTGACACGTGATGCGTTTCTTCAGAGACAAGACTTTAAAGCAGAAATCGAGCCCAAGGATGATTACGATGCAGATGAAGAAGCTTACCTAGATGAATATCTGGATGAAGATTTCTAATAAAAAGGCTTGGTCATTGACCAAGCCTTTTTTCTTTGCGGGATAATTATTTAGAATGTGTAATTAGCTTGCACACCGATTAGCCAGACACTGCCTTTAGTTTCGCCGACGAATTGGCCTGCAACATTTTGTGCTTCATCATCCGATGTGTATCCGCGTGATTCGGTGATTGGTGCGTCTTTCGCGAGGATGTAGGTTAATCCACCATCTAGTGTGAACTGCTTAGTAAACTCGTAGCTCGCACCTAGGCTCAGCCATGTACGATCGGTTTCTGGAATGGTAATGGTGCGATTTTTATCACTGACTGCTGATGTGTCGTATGCGACGCCCGTACGCAGAGTTAGTTTTTGGTCAACCTGATAGGTGGCACCGATGGCGAAACGGTAGTTGTCTTCCCAGTTTTCAACCTTGACCATTTTAGTACCATAGGTATCAAGTTGTGCTTCAAGTTTCTCGAAGCTGCTCCAATCAGTCCAGTTTAAACTTGCGTGGATGGCAAGCTTTTCCGTTAGCTGGTGGAAGCTTGCTAGTTCAGCGGTTGCTGGTAGGGTGAGATCCATAGAGCCGTTGTCACGGTTTCCATTACCAAGGGACGAGTCAAAACCAATACCGGTTGCGTAGCCTTCAAGTTTTAGATCAATTTCAGATTTGTAAGTAAAGCCAATTCTATGATCTTGGTTAATTTGCCAAGCTGATCCGATTTGCCAACCCCAAGCGGTATCATCACCTTCCATGTATTTTAGAGTGGTGCCCTTGGCTGCTGAAATTGGAGTCGTGCCAATAACACCAATTACGTTGTTTTCCGGCGTTTTTGCACCGAAGCTACCTTCCCCCATGACGTAACGGAGACCACCACCAAAACTGAATTGTTCATTTAGCTGGTAAGCGGCGTTTAGATTAGCTTCCATCGTGGTGACGCTGGCTTCGTTACCAAAGTGTGCGGCGGCAAAGTCATCACCTAGATTGGTTTCCATACCGTAGTTAGTACCCAAGGCAAAGCCGACTGCGACTTTTTCAGAGTATTTATGAGAGAGATAAAAGTTAGGAATAACGGCGTCATTCGCGAAATCATCAGAAGAAGCATTGGATGTAGGAAGGGTCGGATTTGATGACTTAGAACCATCCACACTACCATTAACATCAACATTCGGGTTGACGTAGATAGCGCCAACAGAAATCTGAGTACCTTCTAGATAGGTTAGCATTGCTGGGTTGCGCCACTGAGCGCTCGCGTTGTCGGCTATAGCGGCTTCACCCGCGTAGGCGCGACCTAACCCTGTCGCTGAATATTCAGCGAGCTGGAATCCCGCTGCATTGACTGATGCTGATACTGAAAGAAGGCTACCTGCCACTGCAAGAGATAGGAGAGTTTTGTTTGTTTTCATTTTAATGTTCGCTGAACGTGTCAAGAGATGGTCGTGCGATCATAAGTTTAGAGTTATTGCTTTAAAAATTAAAAACAGTGTTAAGCTAGTATTTGGTATAAAATACTTGAAAATGAGTATTAACCTACTTAATCAACTAAATGTTAATGGCTTGTTTTGTAAACTGAGCGTACACGCGTAGTCTGAAAATGTTGTTTACGAGTACATGTGTAAGCTGAAAATAGTTGATAAACAGAGGTTTAAAGTGGGCTTTATCGTTCAGCTAAAAGAAAGGGCCAGTAAAAACTGGCCCTTTAAAGTTGTTATTAACTATACGTTAAAACTTGTGAGTGTATTGCATACCGAACAACATAGCTGTCGCTTTAGTCGTTGTATCTAGCTTAATGGTGTTCGCACCACTTGTGATGGTGTCGTTAACCTTTTGGTCTTCGCCTATGAGATAGGTGAAGCCAACATCTATTGCTTGATCTTGGTTGATATGGTAAGTGGCACCGGCAGAGAACCATTGACGGTCAGAATCAGGTACGGATACTGAAGTCAGTTCATCTTGAACGCCTTCGTCGAACATGTAGCCTACACGAGCTTCCCAGTCTTGGTTAATGTAGTAGGTACCACCAATAGAGTAGTGGAAGGTATCTTTCCACTTATATTCTTTAATTTCAGTACCGTTAGTTGTTGCTAAGCGATCGAAAGCGCTCCAACCAATCCATTGTACGCTGTAGTGAACAGCGAATTTAGTGTCTTCAATACGGTGGTAACCAGAGAATTCAAACATATCGGGTAGTGGGATCTTAAGATCACCGATATTTGAGTTACCGTTGTACGAAACAGTGCCGCTCACTTCTTTCTCTGGGCTGTAATGATAGCTTAAACCGAAGCGGTTGTTTTCATTTAACTCGTATACGGTTCCTAAGTTAAACCCTACTGCCCACCCAGACGCATCTATATTCATAAGCTCGCTGCTCTGAGTACCCAAGTTGCCACCCGGATTGTCCACTATATTTACAGTAGTCTGGCGTTTAAGTTCCCCTTCACCATAAATAATATCTAGTCCGCCACCAATGCTCCATTGTTCATTAAGACGATATGAACCAAGTAAAGCAATATTTGTTGTTTTAACGTTAGTAATGCCGCCGAAAGCGTCTGCACCAGGCACACTAGCGATGGTATTCGCGCCGCCTGATGAGGTGTACACTGTACCCGTTCCTTTACCCCAGTTGCTATCAAACTCATTGGTTGTACCAAAGTTAGAGTAAATACCAAGGCCGACAGCAAACTCTTCGTTAACAGGATGCACAATATAAAAGTTTGGCACAAAAGAGGTTGCGTCGTTTGTTGTGTCATCGACAGAACTAGATGAACCGCCGACTGCAGCTGGTTGAGTGTAAGTCGAATCCTTTATTTTTACTTCGGAGTCAATGATGTTAAAACCAAGCGACACTTCTGTTTGGTCGAATAATGACATTGCTGCAGCGTTACGAGACATAACAGAAGCGTTATCGGCGATAACAGCATCACCAGCGAATGCACGGCCTAAACCAGTCGCTGATTGAGAATTAAGTTGGAAACCGGCAGCGAGAGCTTGCTGCGAAGCCATTGTGGTTGTGGCAATGGTCACTGCTAAAAGTGATTTTTTAAACAGACGCGTCTTGTTCATTTTTGCTTTTTCCTTTTTTGTTCGTCTCTACCGGACGTTATACTCGAGCAAAAGCTCAGTGGTGGCTGATACTAGACTCAAGTATAAAAGATAGAAATCCGACCATTAGCTAATTGGATGATAAAATTATGGAAATGATGTGTATTTGGCAGGAAAATGCTGGAAAAAACTTCATTTTAGAGCTTGAGCTCTAATTTTATGCTAAAAAAATGGCTTGAACGATTCGCTCAAGCCATGAGGTGGGTCACAAAATGTTAAAATTTGGTTAACTCATAGGTTTGATGATAGTCATCAAGTTTTCGGCGATTTTGGCCACATCTTCACCCTCTTCTCCGACCAAGATTAAACTGGTCTGACCGACAGGTTCTACAACACCCGCCATACCTTCTTTCTCGAAGTCGACAGTCTTGTCTGAAGTAATGCCTGTTAAGAACAAGGTAACTTTACCTTTTTCACCACGGAAGACCATGTGAAGTGCATTCGATTGACCAAACCCACAATGATTGAGGTAGTAGACATGATATGGGAAGTTTTCACCAAGCTGGTGATCAAATGGCATCATCTTGGCGTTGATTTGCGATGATGCGACATTTTCATCCAAATTTTGAACGAATGGCTTTTCAGCAATGACGTGCTTGATGGCAGTATCAGCCAGACTTGCTTGTGCTGGAGATACAACGAGGTTACCCCAATTTACCTGTCCGACGAGCAAGCCAAAAACAAACGCAATCGATGCCGCCATGGCCATTGCTCGTTTAGCAAAGTTTGGTCTAACTACGTTTGATTCTGTGCTTGATGTCTGATGGAACAATATTCTGTCCGCCAGTTCTTCAGGGACATCTACATTCATTGCTTTGGCAATCTGAGCATCAAGATCCATTATATCATCGGCGAACTTGCCATTGGCATCATTCGACTTAATGGCTTCTAACATATCGCTGTCGCGGTCTTTAGGATCGGACATGATGCGACGACGAAACTCTAACTCATCCATTTTGCTGCCCTCTGTGACGGTTTTCTGTGTCTAACATATCTTTCAGTTGGTTTCTTGCTCTGAAGAGACGTGTCATCACAGTGTTCTTATTCAGACCGAGTATTTCACCAATTTCTTCGCCGCTAAATCCGCCGACGACTTGCAAGAAAAGTGGTTCGCGATACTCATCTTCCAGCTTCATGATCTGCGCCTGAATCCATTCGGATTGATGGTGTGGGTCATCGCTGACCTTTGCATCGTTGCCGTGATCATCAATATCGACCAGGTCAAACTGTTTTCTCTCAAAACGGCGAGCGTTTTCTCGTCTCAATATGGTAATGAGCCAAGATTTAGCTGCTTTTTCGTCCTGTAAACTATCCAGAGATTTCCATGCCCGTAGGCAAGTTTCTTGTACTAAATCCTCTGCCACCGACTGGTCTTTACATAACCAGTAAGCGTAACGGTACAAGTCTCTGTGATACGCTCTGACAAGCGCTTCATACTTTCTTTGTCTGTCCATATCCGAGTTGACCGGGCGGCTGGATTTTTTCTTCCCAAAAAAACTGATGATTGACACATGAGCCTCCAAATTTGCTCTGTGGTTTTTGTTGAACGCCTGTAAGTAAAGGTTGTTCGTGAGACCTGAATGAAATGGGCATGTCCAACTTTATGTGCAAGCGAATGTTCTCATAGCGACTGATAGAATTAAAGTTAATCGGATTATTTTATAAAATCTAATTAAGTGGATAAATCCACATAAACTTGATCTATTTCAAAATCCACTCAGTTTCAACGGTTATAGTATTCCTTGTCATCTAGTTGGTCTTATGACCAACATGTTGAGCAAGATGACACTTCCTTTTGAAGGCTGACTTTACTTTCTCCTAATCAGGAAACTGATTATTTTCAATTGGCGTAAGTTAATTGTTTTATATATTCCGACCACACAGTTCTGTGTGGTTTTTTTTTGCTCAACATTCTCCGCCACTGTAACTATAGATGATAGATTTTTTGCAAACAGCTTGCCTAAACCAAGGCTTTTTCTGCAAGCTATCTAATCTATAAATGCCGCTGCCATTCAGCTTTGGTTCATCCCAAACAAGTAAACTGCTTTTCCATCCTAAATCACGTTTATTTAAACGACCGTTTGATTGTATTAACATTCTGATTACAATGTTTCTGGTCAGACCTCTATTCTTTAAAGGAGAAACAATGGGCAAACAGGAAGTGAAAACGCGCTCTGGAGAGCGCGTCGCGGTTGTCGCTGGTTTGCGTACACCATTTGCACGTCAAAGTACTGAATTCAGTCAAGTGCCAGCAGTTGATCTGGGTAAAATGGTCGTAAGCGAGATGATGGCGCGAACTGAGATCGACCCAAAACTTGTCGATCAAGTCGTTTTTGGTCAAGTCGTGCAAATGCCGGAGGCTCCGAACATTGCTCGTGAAATCGTTCTTGGTACAGGAATGAATATTCACACTGATGCTTACAGCGTGACCCGAGCTTGCGCGACGAGTTTTCAGTCGGCGGTCAATGTGGCTGAAAGCATTATGTCTGGTTCGATTGATGTGGGGATTGCGGGTGGCGCAGACTCTTCTTCAGTATTACCCATTGGCGTGTCTAAAAAACTAGCGGCAAATCTACTCGCTCTGAGCAAAACGAAAACTCTAGGCCAAAAGCTCAAGATTCTTAAAAGTTTGTCCTTTAAAGATTTGATGCCAGTGCCTCCAGCTGTGGCAGAATACTCAACAGGTTTGTCGATGGGCCAAACTGCTGAACAGATGGCTAAATCACATGCGATTACTCGTCTTGAGCAAGATGCGTTGGCGCATCGTTCTCATACTCTTGCTGCTCAGGCATGGAATGAAGGGAAAATTGAAGGGGAGGTCATGACGGCATTCCCTGAACCGTATAAAAAGTGGCTCGCAAAAGATAATAACATTCGCTATGACTCTACACTCGAAGGTTACGCAAAGTTGCGTCCGGCCTTTGATCGTCAGTATGGCAGTGTCACTGCCGCAAACAGTACGCCACTCACCGATGGAGCCGCGGCAATTATGCTGATGCGTGAAGGCAAAGCAAAAGAGTTGGGCCTCGATATCATGGGTTACATCCGATCTTACGCATTCTCTGCGATTGGTGTTGAAACGGATATGTTAATGGGTCCTTCTTACTCAACGCCGATGGCTCTGTCCAGAGCGGGTATTGAACTGTCTGACCTTACTTTGATTGATATGCATGAGGCATTCGCAGCTCAAACCTTATCAAATGTGAAGATGTTTGCTTCTGATAAGTTTGCTCAAGAGCAACTGGGTCGATCCAAAGCGATTGGTGAAATCGATATGGATAAGTTTAATGTGCTGGGTGGCTCGATTGCCTATGGTCACCCATTTGCAGCGACAGGAGCACGAATGATTACTCAGACGTTACGAGAGCTAAAACGTCGAGGTGGTGGACTAGCGTTGAATACAGCGTGTGCCGCAGGTGGTTTGGGTGCAGCGATGGTTTTGGAGGTTGAGTAATGAGCGAGCAAAAAGCGTTTGAGTTAAAAATAGACGAACAAGATATCGCCTGGCTGTCTATTGATGTTCCGGGTGAGAAAATGAACACCTTACAAGCAGCGTTTGCTCAGGAAATGGAAGACATCTTTACCCAACTGAAGGAGAAAAAGTCCTCAGTAAAAGGTTTGATTATCCACTCTCTGAAACCGGACAACTTTATCGCAGGCGCTGATGTCAGGATGTTGGACGCATGTAACAGTGCTTCACAAGCGCAAGCTTTAGCCGAGCAAGGTCAACAGATGTTTCAGCAACTATCTGACTTACCTTATCCTGTTATTGCTGCCATTCACGGCCCTTGCTTGGGTGGCGGTTTAGAGCTTGCCCTTGCATGTGATTACCGTGTTTGTACGAACTCAGATAAAACTCGGCTAGGTTTACCGGAAGTACAGCTTGGACTGCTCCCAGGCTCTGGTGGTACGCAGCGACTGCCACGTCTTGTAGGGCTATTGCCATCTTTGGATATGATCCTGACAGGTAAGCAGCTACGTGCTAAAAAAGCCAAGAAACTTGGTGTTGTGGATGCTGTGGTACCTGAGACGATTTTACTTGAGGTAGCGAAGAGCTTTGTCGAAAAGCATGCTGGCAAATCGCGAGCTAAGCGCAAGGTTTCAACGAAAGAGAAGCTAATCGCTAATACTGGCCTTGGTCGTAAAGTGATCTTTGAGCAAGCATCAAAGAAGACCCTCGAAAAGACTCGTGGCAATTACCCAGCGGCAGAGGCAATCCTAGAAGTGATTCGCTACGGCTTAGAGAAAGGGTTTGAGAAAGGCCAGCAAAAAGAAGCGCAGCGCTTTGGTGAGTTGGTAATGACCTCTGAGTCGAAAGCACTTCGCTCTATTTTCTTCGCGACAACTGAGATGAAGAAAGAGAATGGCAGCGATGCTGAGCCTAAAATGATTGAACGTGCGGCGGTTCTTGGTGGTGGCCTGATGGGTGCTGGAATTAGCCACGTCAGCGTCTCGAAAGCGAAAGTTCCAGTGCGTATTAAAGATGTCTCTAATGATGGTATTCTTAACGCATTGAAGTACAACTACAAGTTGTTTGATAAGCAGCGTAAGCGTCGCATTATTTCTAAAGCACAACTGCAGTCCCAAATGTTACAGATGTCAGGTGGAACCGATTTCACCAGCTTCAATCATACGGATGTTGTTGTTGAAGCGGTATTTGAAGATCTGAGCCTCAAGCAGCAAATGGTCGCTGATGTGGAAGAGAATGCGAAAGATAGCACTATTTTTGCTACTAATACCTCTTCGCTGCCCATTCATCAGATAGCGGAAAAAGCTCAGCGACCTGAAAACATCGTTGGCTTGCATTACTTTAGCCCAGTAGAAAAAATGCCGTTGGTTGAGGTTATTCCTCATCAAACAACGTCTGATGAAACAATCTCGACTGTCGTTGAGTTTGCACGTAAGCAAGGTAAAACGCCGATTGTTGTTAAAGATTGCGCAGGTTTCTACGTGAACCGTATTCTTGCTCCGTACATGAATGAAGCGGCGCAAGTTTTGATGTCTGGTGAGCCGATAGAGCAATTGGATAAAGCTTTGCTGAACTTTGGATTCCCAGTAGGCCCGATAACCTTGCTTGACGAAGTCGGTGTCGATATCGGTGCTAAGATCATGCCGATTCTGGTTGAAGAATTAGGCGAACGTTTCCAAGGCCCTGACGTGTTCGATATCTTGCTGAATGATAATCGTAAAGGACGTAAGACAGGTAAAGGTTTCTATACCTATAAGGGTAAGAAGAAGGAAGTCGACAAGTCAGTGTATAAGCTACTTAGCTTGTCACCAGAGTCTAAGATGGCAGAGAAAGACATCGCGATGCGCTGTGTGCTACCTATGTTGAATGAAGCGGTTCGCTGTCTGGACGAAGGCATTATTCGTAGCCCTCGAGATGGTGACATTGGTGCTATTTTTGGTATTGGCTTCCCTCCTTTCCTTGGTGGTCCATTCCGCTATATGGACCAGATTGGTGTGAAGAAACTGGTAGAAATGATGAACGAGCACGCGCAGAAATACGGGGATCGTTTCGCTCCTTGTGATGGTTTGTTGACCCGAGCAGGGTTAGAGAAATCGTTTTACGAGTAACGCGAGATCGAAGATGGTAAGGCGAACCGTAAGGTTCGCCTTTTTTGTTACCTGAGGTTATGATCAAGCCAAAGCAAAGATAAAAACTCAGTAAGGATTTCAAATGGATGCTTTAGATTTGTTGCTCAACCGTCGTTCGATAGCAAAATTGTCTGAGCCTGCGCCAGAAGGACAGGTGCTTGAGAATATAATCCGTGCTGGATTGAGAGCCCCAGATCACGCAGGCTTAACACCTTGGCGCTTTGTTATTTCCCAAGGTGAAGGTCTTAACAAGCTGTCACACATTCTGGTGTCAGCGGCCAAAGTCGAGAACAGCGAAGACGCGGTTTTAGATAAACTGAAAAATGCGCCATTCCGAGCACCTATGGTTATCACAGTGATTGCTAAAGTTACTCAGCATGAAAAAGTACCGCCACTGGAGCAATATCTATCTGCGGGGTGTGCGGTGCAGGCTATGCAAATGGCCGCGGTGGCTCAAGGTTTTCAAGGCTTTTGGCGCTCAGGAAAGTGGATGTTTCACCCAGCAGTTCACGATGCGTTTGGTCTAACAGGTGAAGATGAAATTGTTGGCTTTCTCTACTTGGGAACACCATCATGTAACCCAATGAAAGTACCAGAACGGGACCTGAGTAAGTTTGTCGAGTACTTGTAACAAAAGAGCTTGGGTTCCCCCAAGCTCTTTTTATTTATCAATGGATGTTGTAAGCGATCACAAAGTCGATAAACAAGCGTACTTTTTCTGGTAGGTGGTCTTTGTGGTTATACAACATGTAGATATCTCGTGGGTTTGCGCTCCACTCTTCAAGAACCCGCACTAAACTGCCATCTTGGAGGTACTCCTTAAGCATCGCATCAGGCATAAGCGTTATACCCAAGCCATCTGAGCAGGCACTACGCACCACGTCTAAGGTGTTTGCTTGAAAACGTCCTTTATCATTATTTACAACGGTTTCTCCACTGGCGTTAGTCAGTTGCCATTTGAGGAGAGGAGCACCTTTCAACAGCGGGTGGGTGTGTAAATCTTCGGCATGTTTTGGAGCTGGGTTATTTTTCAAATAAATTGGGCTGGCAACCAAGATATCTTCAACAGAACTGATTTTACGAGCAATGAGGCTTGAATCTCGTTGCGGGCCGACACGGAATATGACGTCCCATTCTGTTGGGTCGAGCTGATCTGCATGGTTACTGGTAGTGAGTTCAATATTAATGTCCGGATAATGCGTCATGAACTCATTGAACATCGGCATCATCATTCTCTTGGTGAGGTTAGATGGTGCTGAAATACGAATTTTACCCGCAGCGCCACGACATTCGTCAGTGATCTCTTCAGCGGCTAGGGTCAGTCTGTTGAGTAGCGGAGAGCATTCGTTGTAAAAACGTTCGCCGGCTTCTGTGAGAGAAAGCTTACGAGCATGGCGATTGAGCAGTCTAAGGTTTAGAGCCTCTTCCAACGCTTGTATGCGTCGAGTGATTGTAGCAACGGGAATCATCGTCTTACGAGACGTGGCGGTATAGCTCCCATTTTCCACAACTAGCCTAAACAGGTTGAGATCGTCTAATTTCATTTTGTCCGACACATTTTTATGGATTTGGTTAATTTATATCTATATCAGATGTCAAAGGTTGAGTCACATCAACAAGTTTTACGATCTTTGACATTGCATACATATAGTATGTAACAAGTGCGAGAAGTGGAAGATTTGTATAAATACACTTTCGCGACTACTTTTAAATGAGTGTTTGAAACGAGTTATAAAAACAATAATAACAGCAGTTGTACGTTTTTAGTTGTGTGAGGCGAAGGTTTATGCATAAAACATACGAAGTGGCGACAAAGCCCTCAGTTCAGCTGGCTGCCAGCCCAAAACGGATTATGCTAGTCGACGATGATCCTGTTTTTCGTAAGATTACCAGCGGGTTTCTCGAAGCTCAAGGTTATCAAGTCGTAGAAGCTGAAAATGGCTTAGAAGGTCTTAAAAAGCTCAGAGATGCTGAGCCCGATATTATTTTGTGCGATCTATCGATGCCAGTGTTGGATGGTATAGAGTTTGTGGAAGAGGTGAGTTTAGAGTACCCATCGCTCCCGTTGATCGTTGTATCTGCAACCGATGAAATGTCAGATGTAGCAAAAGCGCTACGGTTCGGCATTAAGGATTTTTTACCGAAGCCAATTACAAATCATGAGCATCTCGCGAGTGCAATCGAGAACACGCTCGACGATTCAGATAACCATCTTTCTGATCAGCGTGATTTTGCCAGCCAATGGTTTCGTGTAGACAGTGGTGATATGCCAGAGGAACAGGAGTTACATTGGCACCTCGAATTTCTCGAAGACAATCCCATTGCTGCGAAAGATTTACTTCATGCTTTGCTACCCGATAAGGATACGTCTCAGGGGGATTGGAAGTGCAGTTACCGCTTATTGCAGTCCACAGATGTTATGCCTCTAGTGTTTGATTATGCTTGGCTTATGAATGGCCAGTTTGCGTTTTATCTTGTTGACTCAGCGAGCGAAGGGCAGCACGGTGCAGCGACGACTCTGCTGGTACGCGCGTTGTTCCATGATTACTTAAGAAATCTGAAGTGTTTCAACGCGGATCTGAAAGACATTGCTGACCTTCTTGAAAAAGGGGTGACGTGTTCCGAATGTGCGAGTCCAGTACGTGCCCTGTTTGGATTAGCTGATGTGTCTGAAGGAACACTATCTATTTTACCTGCCGGATTAGATGCCCAGTGGTCTAATGGCTACTTTTCGCAGCACATACCTGCGGGTGTGAGGCTAGGGGATAGTTGTGCGAAGAACTTCATTACCACTGATCTGCCAATACAGTCTGCTTGCCAGTTAACTTTAAGCTGTTTGGGTTCAAGTAGTTTCAGCTTAGATATTTTCCGCGGAGGGAGTGCGTAAGCGCTCCTTTGGCATTGAGTAGAATAGTGGAATAACCTTTTTTTTATTCGGTGTTTATGTGCAAGGTATTAGGGTATAGTCCGCCAAAACAAAAATGACCCAATGTTTTAACGAAAGTTTAACTCGTGGTCGGAAAATCGTCACTACATTAGAGAAGTAATCCCATGGCAGACAAAGATTTCAAAGAACCTTACAATATTTTCTACTTTCTAGGTTTTATTGCAGTGCTACTGATCCCTACACTACCAGCCACGTTAACTTGGATTCGTGTAATGAACGGATACGCGGGTTTCTAATTGATTTCTTGGAGCTTACCATCAGTATTCAAAGACTTGGTTTAAATATTGTCGGTAGCTTAAGTTTGTGCCTGGGCTTTCTGGGCATATTCCTCCCTCTTCTCCCAACGACGCCATTTATTCTTCTTGCCAGTGCGTGTTTCATGCGCAGTAGCCCAACCTTCCATCGTTGGTTGCATGAGCACAAAACGTTTGGGCCTATCTTAGACAATTGGCATCAGCATGGTGCAGTAACCAGCAAAGTAAAAACACGTGGTGCCATCTGTATGGTCGCGAGCTTTACCTTTTCTATTTGGGTTGTTCCCCACTTTTGGCTAAAGATTATGCTGGTAGTCATGCTGATCATCTTATTGACTTGGTTTATTCGTTTACCAGTGATAGAGCGCCTTGCTGACAAGCAAGAAAATCACTAAGATTGCAGTAAAGTGTGCCCGCTCTTCAGAGTGGGCGTTTATAATTGTAGGCACAGAACATTTAAGTCAGCGGTTGATGACCCAAATGTGCAGAGAACCCCGCTAGCGTCACCACATAATGACAAGATAGGTACACGCTTAGCCAATCTAAGAAATGAGTTATGACAACTGAAACAATCTCACTGATCAAATCCAGCATCAAAAGTATTCCAGATTATCCAAAGCCAGGCATTCTATTTCGTGACGTGACCAGCTTGATGGAAGACGCTCCTGCTTACCAAGCGACGATCCAACTATTGGTTGAAAAATACAAGGACATGGGTTTCACCAAAATTGTAGGTACAGAAGCGCGTGGTTTTCTATTTGGGGCTCCGCTTGCACTTGAGCTAGGCCTAGGTTTTGTTCCTGTGCGTAAGCCGGGTAAATTGCCACGTGAGACCGTTGCTCAATCTTATGAGCTCGAGTACGGCACTGACACACTGGAAATCCACACTGACGCGATTTCACAAGGTGACAAAGTGTTGGTTGTTGATGATCTTTTGGCCACTGGTGGCACTATTGAAGCGACAACGAAACTGATTCGTCAGTTGGGTGGCGTTGTGGAACATGCTGCATTTGTTATCAATCTTCCAGAGATTGGTGGCGACAAGCGTCTAGAAGGTTTAGGCCTCGACGTATACAGTATCTGTGAATTTGACGGCCATTAATCGGATATATTCATGAGTTATCTTGCTTTAGCTCGAAAGTGGCGACCTACTAACTTCAATGAAGTGGTAGGGCAAAGCCATGTTTTGACAGCATTGGAAAATGCTTTAGCCCAGAACCGGCTCCATCATGCCTACTTGTTTAGCGGTACACGTGGTGTTGGGAAAACGACGATAGGTCGATTGTTTGCAAAAGGGCTGAATTGTGAAACAGGAATTACAGCGACGCCTTGTGGTACTTGTGCTACTTGTAAAGAAATCGATGAAGGCCGGTTTGTCGACCTATTGGAAATCGATGCTGCGTCACGCACTAAAGTTGAAGATACTCGTGAATTGCTGGATAACGTGCAATATAAGCCTGCACGAGGTCGATTTAAGGTTTATCTAATCGATGAAGTCCACATGCTCTCGCGCCACAGTTTTAACGCGTTACTTAAAACACTCGAAGAGCCGCCTGAGTATGTGAAATTCCTTCTGGCGACGACTGATCCGCAAAAGCTACCTGTTACCATTTTATCCCGTTGTTTGCAGTTTCATCTCAAGCCAATCAGTGTTGATACTATCCATGAACAGTTGGATCATATTTTAAAACATGAGCAAGTCTCCTCTGAGCCGCGAGCGCTTGGAATGATAGCACACGCTGCTGATGGTAGTATGCGTGATGCATTGAGCTTAAGTGATCAGGCCATTGCATTAGGTAACGGACAAGTACTTACTGACAGCGTGGCACACATGTTGGGCACACTGGATACCGACCAGGCGTTGCATTTGCTTGAGGCGATCAGCTCAAAGCAACCTCAGGTGGCGATGGACCGTTTATCAGCCTTAGCGCAAAACGGCGTTGAATGGGATGGGCTGCTCCAACAGCTTGCGACTCAGTTGCATCGTCTAGCAATGTATCAGGCACTGCCTGCAACATTGGACAAGGCGCAGCCTGACGCAGAAAAAGTAGAGCTTTTGAGTCGTGCTTTAGCGCCTCAAGATGTTCAGCTGTATTATCAAATTGCTTTGAAAGGTCGCCAAGATCTTCCTTTAGCGCCTTCAGAGCGCATTGGTCTAGAGATGGTTGTGCTGAGAATGATGGCATTCAGGCCATCAGCGAAACCTGATGCACAAGCGATCTCGACAGATGTTACTCAGTCTGAGCTGACGACTCCAGTTTCAGTCTCTCAACCTCCCTCTAGTGCGACGACTCACAGTACCACCTCGCCTGTCGCACCGACTCCTTCCCATCGGCAGGATCGAGAAGCGTTACCGCCGGCTGGTTACACGCCAGAGCAATATAGCCATGAGCCTATGGATTACGAGCCTTTGCAGCCTGACACACCGGTCCCATCTATGTCTCAAGAGCAGCAGGTTCCGCCTTCAGTACAACAGGACCAACCTACATCGCCTGTGAGTGGGTTGCGTCATCAGCTTCGTTCTCAACGTAAAGGGAACCACCAAGGAAATACGCCAAAAAAGGCTAACGCGACATCAGCAAAAAAATCAGAATCTGTTCTTGACCGAGTTGCTCAGCGACAATCAGGAACTCTGCCGGTGTCGCCATTGTCAAACTCGCAGTCGGTAGCGACACCTGAGCCGATTAAGAATGAACCTTATCAGTGGAAGCCGACCCTAACTCAAGTCGAAAAACAGGACAGTGAACTGACTCCAACTCAGATAAAAAAAGCGTTGGAGCATGAGAAAACACCTGAAATGGCCCAAAAATTAGCAGAAGAGAGCCTAGGGAAAAATGAGTGGGCGAAGCTGATTAGTCAGCTGGACACGGCTAAGCTGACTGAGCAATTGGCTCTGAACTCCCATTATGAAAAACAAGGTTCATTAATCGCACTAACATTAAGGCCTCAGCAGGCGCATTTAAATACTGAGCGTGCGCAAAGTGAGTTACTCGAGGCAGTCAACAGAGCTATTGGTGAGGATTGTCATCTTACTGTTGAGATAGGCGATAGCGGAGAAACACCTTTAGAGCTGAGAGAAAAACTTTATCAAGGAAGATTGCAACAGGCGTTTGTGAGCTTAGAAAATGATAATCATGTTCAGTTCATTGAGCAAAGATTTGCTGCAGAACTCGATAAAGACAGTGTACGACCAATCTAATTCTGGGGTTGAAAAGTCATACTTCGACCCCATTTATTAACGAAATAGGCTAAATAACCAGAGAGATAATCATGTTTGGTAAAGGCGGTATGGGCAATTTGATGAAGCAAGCCCAGCAAATGCAAGAGCGTATGCAAAAGCTTCAAGAAGAAATTGCAAATATGGAAGTGACAGGTGAGTCTGGTGCAGGCCTAGTAAAAGTCACTATCACGGGCAGCCACAGCGTGCGTCGCGTTGAAATTGATGAAAGTCTGATGGAAGACGACAAGGAAATGTTAGAAGACCTTATCGCTGCTGCTTTCAACGATGCTGCTCGTCGTGTTGAAGAAACTCAGAAAGAAAAAATGGCTGGCGTGACTGGAGGTATGCAACTACCACCGGGCATGAAAATGCCTTTCTAATCGATAGGGTTAGTTAATGCGCACCAGTCATATGCTGGAGCAATTGATGGAGGCCTTGCGTTGTCTGCCTGGGGTTGGTCCCAAGTCGGCTCAACGTATGGCCTTTCATTTGTTACAGCGCGATAGAAAAGGTGGTTTGCAGTTATCGGATGCGTTAAGCCATGCGATGACTGAAATTGGTCACTGCAATGAATGTCGCACGTTTACCGAAGAAGAAACCTGCCATATTTGTACCAATCCTAAACGTCAGGAAAATGGTCAAATTTGTGTAGTTGAAAGCCCGGCTGATATTGCTGCTGTAGAGTCAACGGGTCAGTTTTCTGGCCGCTATTTTGTTTTGATGGGGCATTTGTCTCCCCTTGATGGAATTGGTCCGAGTGATATTGGCCTGGATGTGCTCGACTACCGCTTACGCCGAGGGGATGTTTCCGAAGTCATTCTCGCGACCAACCCCACAGTCGAAGGGGAGGCCACAGCACATTATATCGCTGAATTGTGTAAGGAACATCAGGTTCAGGCGAGCAGAATTGCCCATGGCGTCCCTGTAGGTGGTGAATTAGAGTTGGTGGATGGCACAACGCTCTCACATTCACTGTTAGGTCGACAAAAGCTATGATTCATACTGGATGATTGAAAAAGCCACTCTTGAGAGTGGCTTTTTTGTTATTTCTGTTTGGTGTGAAACTGTTCACAAGCCAACATTGTATTCTCAATCAAGCTGGCTACTGTCATTGGACCAACACCACCAGGAACGGGTGTAATAAAGCTCGCACTTTCCTTCGCGTTTTTGTAATCGACGTCACCGACGAGTTTTCCAGACTCTAAGCGGTTGATACCGACATCGACTACCACGGCGCCTTCTTTGATCCAATTACCTGGAATAAAGTTAGGTTTACCTACCGCTACTACCACTACATCAGCTTGTCGCACGTGGCTTTCGAGATCTTTGGTGAATCGGTGACAAGTGGTCGTGGTACAGCCCGCTAGCAGAAGCTCAAGCGTCATAGGGCGGCCAACAATGTTAGACGCGCCTACAACAACCGCATGCATACCGCGAAGGTTGATATTGTAGCGGTCAAGTAACGTGATGATGCCTTTGGGTGTGCATGAACGAAGTTTAGGGATACGTTGAGCAAGACGACCAACGTTATAAGGGTGGAAGCCATCAACGTCTTTTTCTGGGTGAATACGTTCTAATACATGTGTTGTATCGATACCAGCGGGTAACGGAAGCTGTACCAGAATACCATCAATTTCTTCGTCAGCATTCAACTCATCAATTAGAGACAACAATGCTTCTTCTGAAGTTGAAGCAGAAAGATCAAATGATTTTGATACGAACCCTACTTCTTCACACGCGCGACGCTTGCTTCCAACGTACACTTGCGATGCCGGATCTTCCCCGACCAGCACTACAGCAAGGCCAGGTGCTCTTAAGCCAGAATTGACACGAGCCTTCACACGAGCGGCAACTTCCGATCGAACGGTTTGAGAAATAAGTGTTCCATCAATATTTTGAGCAGTCATGGCGTTCCTTTAAATAGAATGGCTATCTAGTTGCCGCGCATTGTCGCAAAAAATTTGACTAACATCTATAAGCAAACGTTTGCCTTGGGGTGTTTTTAATCAAAATGCAATCTGGTGACCTTTTTTTAGTCATTCAGATCAGAATGTTAAGAAAATACCTTGTTTTAAGAACTCGAACTCGTATAATCCTTTCCCTGTAGCGCGCCCTTAGCTCAGTTGGATAGAGCACGTGCCTTCTAAGCATGTGGTCGCAGGTTCGAATCCTGCAGGGCGTGCCATTTCTTTAAAAACCCTGATGGCTTAGCGGCTGTCAGGGTTTTGTCTTTCTATGAAAGGATGAAAACTGGTTCATAACCATAGCGTGACGATTGCACTGAATTTGACCTGTACATAAGCTGAGCTTTTCTGTAGCATGACGTTCCTTCTCAAAGTACCTAAATTGATTAAAGCTTGAACAGGGCCCCATACGTTCAGACAACATGCGCAGTATCCATACTAAAATTAAACCCGAGTTTGAGCCTCTTCTGTCTGAGCTAGCATTACATGCATTGCTTCATCTGCACACTAATCATTCTGCACAGGCTTTAGGCCGAAAGTCGCGTTCGGACATCAATGATATACTTTCTGCTTGGCTGAACAAGGCGGCTAACAGCAAGAAGTATAAGCCTTTTAAGAAGAAAGTCCGCTCTCTGGTCAGTCACGCTCGCTCTCAGCGTCTGGATATGGAATCAATGCTAGGCAATCTGTTCTCACCAATTCATGGTGATGAATTGCCTCATTTAGACAGCTTTCTTTTGCTTATCAACTCTATAGAGAAAGAACTCAATACAACGGTGCTGGTGTCTAGTGCAGAAGAGGTGGACTTAGCCTTTAATCCTAAAGGTTGTCTATTGTGTGTGCTGTCACCGGATTTGAATGCGCATTTTGATAATCGCAATCGTCTATCTGCTAATATTTCAATGCTATTTCGTGGTACTCGTGGCGAAAAGCATGCCATTCTTCGAACCATTTACGCTTCCGCAATCTTTGAACATAAAGTTGATTACGAAGATGATAGCTTTGTGCGCATTAGCTTAGGTTTGAAATAAATTTACCGCTTCGTCCCTGAATGGACTGAAATCTTAATTGCCTTCATTTAATTGTATTTTTACGAATTTTAGCCGCAATTTACCGATAAATCGCGCACTGGAACCAATTGTTTACACTCTTTAAAGCTCGAAAAGTAAGCTTAAACTCTCAAATTTTTCAGATTGTCATAAAAATTTAATCTTATTGTGTATTGAGAAACCTCATCAAATTCATCATATTGTAATCAAGATGTAATAAAAATAATGAGGAGAATGTATGCAGCATCAAGAAATGATTCAACCTTCTAACTTTGGCGTTATCAGCCGCACTTGCCTATTTTCTCTTGTAGGGATTGTGGGTGTTTTCGCTCTTATTTAATATTGAATGACACTAAAGCAAAGCCTTAATAAGTGTTCAGGGACGTGGTTATAACATCATTTATTAGGGCAGCTTTCGAAGCATATCTATTCGCTTTAGTCAATTCCCTTCAGCAGCTCTTCCTAATTGACCTCTCTTGTTGAAAAGTACTGGATTACTTTTATATTTGTTAATAGGTTGTGATCTGAATCTGTTTTGTGATCAAATAATCCAATTTTATCAATCTGCCCCATTCCTATTAATCTCTAAACTAGAGCCAGACATCGTAAGTAATAATTGAAGTGAATGAACGCAAAGATACTTGTTGTAGATGATGATCTAGAAATTCGGGAGCTGTTGGGTGAATACCTGACCAAAGCGGGTTATCAGGTCAACGCCGTGGCGGATGGAGATGAATTAAAAGCGCACCTCGATCAAGAAGGCTACCCAGATATGGTTCTTCTTGATGTGATGCTACCGGGTGATGACGGCTTTACCTTGTGCCAACACATTCGTCGCGACTCGAATGTACCAATTATTATGTTGACTGCAGTGTCGGATGAAACTGATCAGATCATTGGTCTGGAAATTGGAGCCGATGACTACATTGCTAAACCATTTAATCCACGTCAGCTCATTGCTCGGATAAAAGCGGTGTTGCGACGAGTTCAAGTCAATGAAGAAAAAAGTTCGGATTCTCTACCAAAACAGATTACGTTTGGTGACTGGCAACTTGATACCTTAGCGCACAAAATTACCCATAGTGATACCCAAGAAGAACACGATCTGTCGGGCAGTGACTTTGCACTCTTAATGCTGTTTCTCTCGCGTCCGAATGAAGTTTTAGATCGCGATACGATCTCTTTTGCGACCAGAGGGCGAGAGGCACTTCCTTTTGAGCGAGGTATTGACGTCCAGTTGAGTCGCTTGCGTCAGCGTTTGGGTGATAGTGGTAAATACCCGCAATATATTAAAACTATGCGCGGAAATGGCTATATCCTCGCCGTACCAGTCAGCATCGAACATTGATAGATGGACGCTTTATTACATAGGCTAAAACCCAATTCCTTGGTCACCCGTACTCTAGGGCTAGCGTTGTTAGCGGTGATATTAGCACAGGGCATTGCCACGGCTATCTGGTATACCGAATCGAAGCAAAAAGAGTTGGCAGGTATTCAGTCTGCCTCTGAAAGCATGGCGAACATGTTTTCCTCAACCGTGACATTTTTCCAATCCCTACCGACGCGCTATCGTCATATTGTACTAGATCAGATTCGTAATATGGGTGGCACGCGTTTCTTTGTGTCATTCAACAAAGAAAAGCTAATTGTTGAGCCGATTCCAGATACACAGTTAAAAAGAGCCTCACTCTCTGCGGTGGAAACTGTGCTCAACGACAAGTTACCTAAGGTGTCTTCGATATCTGTCGACTTTTCTCATGCGCACAATCTTCGTCTACTAAAGAATGACATCTACCTTAGTGATTTACCAAAATCATGGGCGCATCATACTTTAACATTATCACCCATTGATCCTCCCGTCCTAGTGGTACAGATCGAGCTTAAGAGCAATGAGTGGGTCTATATTGCTGCCTTACTTCCCGCACCCTATGTCACATTGGATGACACCTTAATTGGTCGAGAGCAGATCCTGTTCATCTTCTTCTCGACGACCTTGTTGCTTGGTCTGACTTACCTGTTAATGCGCCGGCAAGTCAAACCCTTAAAGCGTTTGGCAAAAGCGGCCAATGAAATGAGCATGGATATTGATCAGCCGCCACTAGGTGAAGAAGGGGCGAGCGAACTGGTCACTGCGACGCGAGCGTTTAATCGTATGCAGCAGCGTATCAGACGCTATGTGGCTGATAGGGAGCATCTGTTTTCGTCTATATCGCATGATCTCAAAACGCCGATCACTCGATTACGTTTAAGAGCTGAGCTACTCGATGACGACAAAAAACGTCATAAATTCAATCAGGACTTAGATGAGCTGGAGATGATGGTCAAAGGGGCGCTTCAATGTGTGAAAGACACTGATTTACACGAGAACAATGCCTTTATTGATCTCAATGCCATGATTCAGTCGGTAATCGAGCCGATGAACTTTAAGCGTGATAGCGTCACTTTTACTCCAATCGAGATGGAACCTATGGTGGCTAAGCCCTTAGCCATTAAGCGAGTGTTGACCAATTTAATCGATAATGCGGTTAAATATGGAAATAGTGCGAGCGTGTCGATTGAAGTGACGGATGAATGGATTTCCGTCTCGATTGACGATGTTGGACCGGGCATACCAAGTGATAAGCTTGAAGCCGTTTTTGAGCCGTATTTTCGCTTAGCTTCTGATGATCAGGGCCACGGTCTTGGCTTAGGTATCTGCCGCAACATTCTGCATGGGCACGGCGGAGATCTCATTATTAGCAATTGCCCACAAGGCGGTTTGAGAGCGCAACTCTTTATTCCACCGACACTTGAAGTTTAATGTAACATTGTTGTTACATTCCTATTACGGTTTGTTTCAATCTAATCTGTGCAAATCTATACACTCATTTTCGAACACATGAAACAGGGGCTTGTTCGCTGTCAGCCCTGTGTCTAATCCAATACATGGAAGATAATAATGAAAATGAATAAAACCCTACTTACCTTATCCCTTCTATCAGCGGCCTCTATGACTCAAGCGGGTGAGGTTGAAGTACTTCACTGGTGGACTTCGGGTGGCGAAGCTAAATCCATTTCTGTTCTGAAAGACATGCTGGAAGAACAAGGCCATAGCTGGAAGGATTTTGCGGTTGCTGGTGGCGGTGGTGAAAGTGCGATGACGGTACTGAAAACTCGTGCGGTGTCAGGTAATCCACCTTCAGCGGCGCAGATAAAAGGCCATGACATTCAAGAGTGGGGTGGTCTGGGTTTCCTGACTAATCTTGATGACGTTGCAGAAAAAGGTAACTGGGATGGCGTAGTGCCAAAAATGGTGACCGACGTCATGAAGTGGGATGGTGATTTTGTCGCTGTGCCAGTCAACGTTCACCGTGTGAACTGGCTTTGGGCAAACCCAGCGGTATTTGAAAAAGCGGGCGCAAAAGTCCCAACGACCTTGGATGAGTTTTTCGTCGCAGGTGACAAAATTAAAGCAGCTGGTTTAATCCCGTTGGCCCACGGTGGTCAGCCATGGCAGGACGCTACTGTGTTTGAAGCGGTTGCGCTTGATGTTTTAGGCAGCGAAGACTATGTCAAAGCCTTTGTTGAGCTGGATATGGATGTTCTGTCTGGCGACAAGATGGTCGAAGTGTTCGCCAAATTCCAGAAAATGCATGATTACATCGACTCAAACTCGCCGGGCCGTGACTGGAACGTTGCGACTTCTATGGTGATCAATGGTGAAGCAGCGATGCAAATCATGGGTGATTGGGCGAAGGGCGAATTCTCAGCAGCCGGCAAAGTGGCAGGTAAAGATTATGTCTGTGTACCAGCTCCGGGTACCGCAGGTCAATTTACTCATAATGTCGACAGCTTTGCTTTCTTTGAGCTAGGCGAATCAGGCAACCAACAAGCGCAAAAAGCGTTGGCAGCCACCATTCTTGACCCTAAATTCCAAGAAGTGTTCAACCTGAATAAAGGTTCTATTCCAGTACGCCTAGATATGGATATGTCGAAGTTTGATAAGTGTGCACTGGATTCAATGGACGAGTTTAAAGCGACGGCGAAATCCGGTGATCTCGTACCAAGTATGGCGCACGGCATGTCAACAACCAGCTACGCACAAGGCGCGATCTTTGACGTTGTGACTAACTTCTTTAACGACAAAGATGCCAATCCGCAAGACGCCGCGCAGAAACTGGCGAAAGCAGTAAAAGCGGCGATCTAACGGCGCTTTATTCTGTCACCCCCAAGGGCAGGCAGGCTTGTGGGGAGCCTGCTTGTCCTTTCCTTCTAAGACTTACTTTCAGGGAAAGTGTCACAAGGATTCGTTATGGAGCATGTTTTGACTGGGTCAAAAAGTCAGTCTGTCTATAAGCCAAGCTTTGCTGACAGGCTACAAACCTGGCTACCGAAGATCGTATTAGCACCGACCATGTTGGTTACTGTGGTGTGTATTTACGGCTACATCTTCTGGACTGCCGCACTATCTATGACCAACTCTCGATTTCTACCTAGCTTTAATTTTGTCGGTTTTACCCAGTACGAAAAGCTAATGGACAACGACCGTTGGATCACTTCGATTTCAAACTTAGGCATTTTTGGCCTGCTATTTATGCTGGTCGCAATCGGCTTAGGTGTCGGTCTAGCAATATTGCTCGATCAAAATATTCGTCAGGAAGGGGCGATTCGTACTATTTATCTCTATCCGATGGCGTTGTCGTTCATTGTTACTGGTACGGCTTGGAAATGGATTCTAAACCCGGGTCTGGGCATCGAGAAACTGATGCACGACTGGGGATTTACAGACTTCAAATTCGACTGGTTGGTAGACTCTGATATGGCGGTTTACACGTTAGTCATCGCTGCAGTATGGCAATCTTCCGGTTTTGTAATGGCGATGTTCCTGGCGGGCCTCCGTGGTATCGATTCATCGATCATCAAAGCTGCTCAAATTGATGGTGCTAATCTGCCGACGATTTACGTGAAAATTATTCTACCTTGCCTAAGGCCTGTGTTTTTCAGCGCGGTAATCATTACTTCGCATATTGCGATTAAGAGTTTTGATTTAGTGACCGCAATGACGGCTGGGGGGCCAGGTTATTCCTCTGATTTACCTGCACTGTTTATGTATGCCCATTCATTTACGCGTGGTCAGATTGGCCTTGGTGCTGCCAGTGCCATGATGATGCTAGCCGGAATTCTTGCCATTCTGGTGCCGTATTTGTATTCCGAACTTAGGGAGAAAAAATCATGACCAATAACATGAATTTTGCTCGCCTATTCATTTACTCAGCGCTGGTTTTCTTCTGTCTGGTTTACCTGATGCCATTGTTTGTCATGGTCATCACGTCATTCAAAACCTTACCAGATATCAAAGCGGGTAATTTGATGAGCTTACCTAAAGAGTGGGTGTTTGATGCTTGGTATAAAGCTTGGGACGGAGCTTGCACCGGAGTGAAATGTGAAGGTGTGAAAGGTTATTTCTGGAACTCTTTCCAGATGGTGATACCTGCTGTTGCGATCTCAACCTTACTTGGTGCTTTCAATGGCTATGTTGTGACTAAGTGGCAGTTCCGTGGTTCGAACCTCTTCTTTAGCTTATTGCTGTTTGGCTGTTTTATCCCATTTCAGGTGATCTTGCTGCCTATGGCGGCGGTGCTAGGTAAGTTGGGTTTAGCTAATACCACAGCGGGTTTGGTAACTGTTCACGTTATCTACGGTATGGCCTTTACGACATTGTTCTTCCGCAACTTCTACATCAGCATTCCTGATGAGTTGATCAAAGCAGCGAAGCTGGATGGGGCGGGTTTCTTTACCATCTTCTTCAAAATCCTGCTGCCACTTTCAACGCCAATCATTATGGTGACCGTGATTTGGCAGTTCACATCGATCTGGAACGACTTCTTGTTTGGTGTGGTGTATTCAGGATCCGACACACAGCCGATTACGGTAGCACTTAACAACTTGGTGAATACCAGCACCGGTGTGAAGGAATACAACGTGGATATGGCTGCGGCCATCATTGCCGCTCTACCGACGTTGCTGGTTTATGTGCTGGCAGGGAAATATTTTGTTCGTGGCCTGACCGCCGGATCAGTAAAAGGATAATCATAATGGCAACTTTAGAACTCAAACAGATCCGTAAAACCTACCCAAAAGCGGAACAGGAAACTCTTAAGGGAATCGATATCAACATTGACTCGGGGGAGTTTCTGATTTTAGTTGGCCCATCGGGCTGTGGTAAATCAACTTTGATGAACACCATTGCTGGTTTAGAAGGCATCAGTTCAGGTGAAATTGTGATCGATGGCCGTGATGTCTCAGTCGTGGAGCCAAAAGATCGTGACATCGCGATGGTTTTCCAGTCCTACGCGTTGTATCCAAACATGACAGTGCGCGGCAACATCGCGTTTGGCCTTAAGATCCGTAAAATGCCTGACGCAGAGATCGATGCTGAAGTGCAGCGTGTGGCCGAGATGCTACAAATCGACCATCTGCTTGACCGTAAGCCATCACAGCTATCAGGTGGTCAGCGTCAGCGTGTTGCGATGGGACGAGCCTTAGCGCGCCGACCTAAGTTATATCTGTTTGATGAACCGTTATCGAATTTGGACGCAAAACTGCGTGTCGAAATGCGTCATCAGATCAAACGCCTTCATCAACAACTCAATACCACCATTGTTTATGTTACTCATGATCAGATTGAAGCCATGACCTTGGCTGATCGCATTGCCGTGATGAAAGATGGTGAATTGCAGCAACTGGGCACACCTCAGGAAATCTACAATACGCCCAGCAATATGTTTGTTGCTGGTTTTATGGGGTCACCATCGATGAACTTCATTAAGACCATGGTTGATCTTGATGATGAGCAGCAGCCAGTGATTAAAGTAAAAGGTGGTAACGATCAGGAGCACCATATCCGTTTGCCTAACTCAATGCGTGAGCAAGATGGTAAGGAAGTTGTGATTGGTTTGCGTCCAGAGCACATTACTGAGAAACAAAATCAGGAATCGAATGCTACCACTCAACTTGATTTGCAACTTGAGGTTCTGGAACCCACTGGGCCGGATACTATCGCGATGATTAAGGTCAATGGTCAGGAGGTGGCATGTCGACTGTCTCCGGAGTTTGACGCTCGTGTTGGTCAGGTTGCCCCTCTGCATTTTGACCTGTCAAAAGCGGTATTCTTTGATGCACAAACAGAACAAAGAATTGAGTTTCATTAATAAGATTGAACACGCTCCCAACCAGTACGGGGGAGAATCGGACTGGCTTGCTGTCCGAGTTGGGAGCGTGTTCGCCCTTAATTCGGCTAATTAAAAAAACCTTTATTTAATAAAACAATCAATAGCGACTATGCTTATAGCATCATCATGAATATGAAATTCGTGTTTGTCTTGAGAGGGGAGCCAGTCAGTCTCCTTGCTGACTCTCAAATCTCATGTAATAAAAATGGCAGCCTGACGCTGCCATTTGTTTGTCTAACGTTTGGTTAATGTTAAACATGTGTAAAATGACACATTCGAGAAGTTTCGATGTGTCACTTTCCACCCATTTCTATCTAACAAATCTGTTTGTCATTGTTTTCTCGCATAGGCATGAATCTAATTTATTGAAATATAAAGATTAAATTTATTTTCATAAGTTGGCTTGGATATTGCCCTTATAAATATATCAACACCCAGTGATGGGGTTGTTCTATTAACAAGGAGAAAAACAATGCTAAAGCCTTTGACCCTACTATCGGCTTCGATTCTTGCTGTAACCAGTTTTAATGCGGCCGCTAACTGTGACCCAGGTGAGACTGTGATTAAGTTCAGCCACGTGACGAATACAGATAAACACCCTAAAGGTATTGCGGCTTCACTGCTGGAAAAACGTGTTAACGAAGAGATGAACGGAAAAGTGTGTATGCAGGTTTTCCCGAACTCGACGCTTTATGATGACAACAAGGTACTGGAAGCGCTGCTAAACGGTGACGTGCAACTTGCTGCCCCTTCTCTTTCTAAGTTTGAAAAGTTCACCAAGAAATACCGTATTTTCGATTTGCCATTCCTGTTTGAAGATGTTGACGCCGTTGACCGTTTCCAGAACTCAGAGTCTGGTGAGAAGCTGAAAAATGCAATGAAGCGTCGTGGCTTGCAAGGTTTGGCTTTCTGGCACAATGGCATGAAGCAAATGTCGGCAAACAAACCGTTATTGTCACCTGAAGATGCGAAAGGTCTTAAATTCCGTGTTCAGGCTTCTGATGTATTGGTGGCGCAGTTCGAGCAACTAGGCGCGAACCCGCAGAAAATGTCGTTTAAAGAAGTGTACGGCGGCCTACAAACTAAGGTTATTGATGGTCAAGAAAACACTTGGTCAAACATCTACGGTAAGAAATTCTTTGAAGTTCAGGACGGTATTACAGAAACCAACCACGGTATCCTAGATTACCTTGTGGTTACCTCGAACGACTTCTGGAAGAAACTACCAGCAGATCAGCGTGAACAACTGAATACCATTATTCAGGAAGTCACTGCACAGCGTAATGCCGAGTCAGCTAAAGTGAACCTAGCGAATAAGAACAACATCATCGAAGCGGGTGGTGAAGTACGTACATTGACGCCTGAGCAGCGTCAACAGTGGGTTACTGCGCTGCAACCTGTTTGGAAGAAATTTGAAAAAGACATCGGCTCTGACCTAATCGAAGCTGCACTGGCTTCAAATCAGTAACACGACAATAAAAACATCCCTGACTATTGGCCCTCCGAATCGGGAGGAGGGCCTTTTTTACCCTGCAATACCTGTTAGGCGCGGCCAACGGGTGATCAAAGCGATGTAACTATGGAACAGTCAATTTTTGCCAGAATAGGAAAGGTGACAGATGCTATCGAGGAAACGCTGATTGCGTTTTTCTTGGGAGCAATGACACTGCTGACCTTTGCTAATGTAATTTTTCGATATGTCTTTAACGACAATATTCTTTGGGCTCTTGAGCTCACCGTTTTCCTTTTTGCCTGGATGGTTCTGGTCGGCGCGTCATATGGCGTAAAAAAACATTTTCACATTGGTGTCGATGTCATCATCAACATGGCACCAGACCAACTGCGTAAAGTCTACGCGTTACTTGCAGCGGCTTGCTGTTTAGCATTCTCAATTCTTCTTCTGGTTGGTTCTTGGAACTATTGGTATCCGTTTGTCACTGAACGTGCTTGGTATGAAACCGACGATATTCCGATGCCAGAAATATTGCAGTTCCTAGCTGACTGGCTGAATGAAGGTGAGCGCTATGAAAAGCTTCCACGCTTTATTCCTTATATGGCGCTACCGATTGGCATGGCGCTGATGACATTCCGTTTTATTCAAATCACCGTACAAATCGCAACAGGTAAATTAGACCGCTTGATTGCAGGTCATGAAGCGGAAGAAGAACTTGAGGCGCTGAAAGAAGAGCTCAAAGACGCTGGTGAAGCGATGGAACCGAAAAAAACCGACGATAAGAGCAAGGAGAGCTAAGCCATGGATATTTTGTTTTTATTCATAATGGTGGTTGGCTTTATGCTGATTGGTGTGCCAATTGCCGTATCGCTTGGTCTATCGAGCATCCTGTTTTTGATGATGCATTCTGATGCTTCTTTAGCCTCGGTAGCTCAAACCCTGTTCAACGCGTTCGCCGGTCACTACACCTTACTTGCTATTCCATTCTTTATTTTGGCATCAAGCTTTATGTCGACAGGTGGTGTGGCTAAGCGAATAATTCGTTTTGCTATTGCAATGGTCGGCTGGTTCCGTGGCGGATTGGCGATGGCTTCTGTCGTCGCGTGTATGATGTTCGCCGCGCTATCAGGTTCGTCTCCGGCCACGGTTGTTGCCATCGGTAGTATCGTTATCGCTGGTATGATCAAAAACGGTTACTCCAAAGACTTTGCTGCTGGGGTGATTTGTAATGCGGGTACGTTAGGTATCTTAATTCCACCGTCAATCGTTATGGTTGTATACGCCGCTGCGACGGACGTGTCGGTTGGTCGTATGTTCCTCGGCGGTGTGATTCCAGGCCTTCTGGCGGGTGTGATGCTGATGATCGCTATCTATATTGCAGCGCGCGTTAAAAACCTGCCAAAACAGCCATTCGTTGGCTGGAGTGAAATGTTTGATGCCGCGAAAGACGCAAGCTGGGGTCTACTACTGGTTGTGATTATTCTAGGCGGTATCTATGGTGGTATTTTCACGCCGACTGAAGCTGCAGCGGTTGCTGCGGTCTATTCCTTCTTTATTGCAAACTTCGTGTACAAAGACATGGGGCCTTTCGCAGAGAAAGAAAATGGCAAGCCAGCCATCGTCAAGATCTTCCAAGCATTTGTCCATAAAGACACTAAACATACGCTGTATGAAGCGGGCAAGCTGACTATTATGTTGCTGTTTATCATTGCAAATGCCCTGATTCTTAAGCACGTACTGACAGAAGAGCGCATCCCGCAGATGATTACTGAGTCGATGCTATCTGCTGGTCTTGGGCCGATTACCTTCCTAATCGTGGTCAATGTCTTGCTTCTGATTGGTGGTCAGTTTATGGAACCGTCGGGTCTGCTGATCATTGTTGCTCCGTTGGTGTTCCCAATTGCGATTGCACTGGGCATCGACCCTATTCACCTAGGTATCATGATGGTCGTGAACATGGAAATAGGGATGATCACACCGCCTGTTGGGCTCAACCTGTTTGTAACGGCCGGAGTGGCTAAGATGTCGATGATGCAAGTGGTCAAGGCTGCGCTCCCTTGGGTGGCGGTCATGTTCTTGTTCCTCATTATCGTTACTTACGTACCATGGGTATCGACTTGGCTTCCAACGACACTAATGGGGCCTGAAATCATAACCAAGTAAGTGCCTCCTGAGTTCTAATTAAAAAGCCTCACTGTCGATGTGAGGCTTTTTTTGCTCGGGGTGATTGGGTCTATAGTTAAAGAGGAATAGTTACTGTAATTGTGGCTTAGTTGTTTTTTTTTCTGAGAATCGAGTGAGGACATTATGGAAATGCACCAACACTCAATGCGTGATTTGTTTCAGCAACTTGGACTAGCGAGCTCCGACGACAGCATTCGGGAATTTGTTAATCACCACAGTGGGCTGGTGGTCGGCACTGCACTGCATGAAGCCTTTTTCTGGTCGCCTTCACAGGCCGCGTTTCTGAAAGAAGCGATAGAAGAAGATGCTGACTGGGCAGAACTGGTCGATCAGCTCGATGTGATGTTGAGGACCTAAAGTCAAAAGCCAGCATCTGGTGCTGGCTTTATTATTACTGTGATTAATCGGTTTTGTAGTTGGCTTTGTCTAGCCCGTAACGTTGCATTTTGTCGTAGAGCGTTTTTCTCGCAAGGCTGAGTTTATCCATGGTTTGTTTGATACTGCCTCCAGACTCAAGCAAAGCTTGCTCGATCGCACTTCTTTCGAACTCTGCCACTTGTGTCGCCAGTGAGAGTGGTTGAGTACTTTGCTCCGTGTTTTCTCCAAATTGAGTCAGCTTACCCAGCAAGACGAAACGTTCGGCGGCGTTTCTTAGCTCGCGGACATTGCCGGGCCAATCATGGCTTAAAAGCTGACTCAGTACGCTGTTTGGAAGCGCAGGGGCACTTTTTCCATAGCGTGAAGCGGCAACCAACAGGAAGTGATGGAACAGAGCTGTAATGTCTTCTTTGCGTTCTCTCAGTGCAGGCAAATCTAGCGTGACGATGTTAAGGCGGTAGTAGAGATCTTGACGAAATTCCCCTGCCTCTGCGGCTTTTTTAAGATCCACTTTTGTAGCGGCAATGACTCTTATATCCAGTGGTAACAGCTCATTCGAACCCACTCTTTCAATTACGCGTTCCTGAAGGACGCGTAACAGTCGAATTTGTGCCTGCATCGGCATGGATTCAATCTCATCAAGGAATAAGGTTCCGCCCTGAGCATGCTCAAACTTACCGATACGCTTAGTTTCTGCACCAGTAAATGCGCCTTTCTCGTGGCCATAGAGCTCACTCTCGATGAGGTTCTCAGGCACTGCGCCACAGTTGATGGCGACAAAGTTCGCGTCGCGTCTTGAACTTTGTTCGTGAATTGAACGAGCAACCAGCTCTTTGCCTGTCCCTGTTTCACCAAATAAGAGAATATCGGCGTCGGTATCGGCAATATGTGAAATGGTTTCTCTCAGCATTTGGATAGACGGTGTGTCACCTATGATTCTAGGGCCGAGGGTCTGGCTCGCTTTGAGACTGCGCTTGAGTTCCTGATTCTCGAGAGTGAGTTCACGCTTTTCCAATCCGCGTCGTGTGGTATCGATGAGCCGGTCGATGGGGAAAGGTTTCTCGATAAAGTCATAAGCGCCATTTCTGAGGGCGTTAACAGCCATGGAGATATCTCCATGGCCCGTAATGAGAATGACAGGAACATCTTTGTCCTGATGCAGTACCGTTGAAAGCAGATTTTCACCGGAAAGACCGGGTAAGCAGATATCGGAAATAACCACTTTTGGCAAACCGTCCTGCTTAATGGCAAGAAGTGCATCTTCGGCACTGGAAAAAAATTGTGCGGATATTTCTTCTAACTCGAAGCTCTGCTCTATGGCTAAGCGAATATCGCTTTCGTCATCGATAAAAAAGACGTCGTACATCAAGAATCCTTTGAGTTATCTCTTAAGTCGAAACATGAAATGGTAACTGTATGGCAAACCTTGCTCCGCCATATGGCGAGGTCTCGACGGTTAACTGGCCATCCATCGCTTTAATGATCTGTTGGGAGATCGATAGGCCAAGGCCCAGACCATTCTGCTTCGTAGTAAAGAATGGCTCAAATAGGTGCTTAGCTTGATCTTTTTTAATTCCTGGGCCGTTGTCATCGATATAGATCATGATCGATGCCTCTGTTTGTTCAGTGAGGAGTTCGACAATGCGTTCGTCCTGCTCTTTCACAGCTTGTGCAGCGTTAGTGATCAGATTAATCAAAACCTGTTCAAGCTGAATCGCGTTTACCTCGGCGGAACCTGTGGTGTGATTAAACTGTGTGGCTAATTCTACCCGATAAGACTTTATCTGAGGTGCAACCAGTTCCTTCGCTGAGAGTAGGATAGGTTCGATATCGAGAACGCTTTTGTCGCTCGTGTCTGATTTGCGCGCAAAGGATTTTAGCTGATTGCTGATTTTTGCCACCCGGTCGGTCAAGGCTGAAATACGCCCTAGATTGTCATCAACGCGATCAAGTTTGTTATTATCCAGAAAGCGACGCCCGTTGTCGGCAAAGCTTCGTATAGCCGCGAGCGGATTATTTAGTTCATGACTAATACTGGCAGACATTTGGCCAAGAACGGCAAGTTTTGCCGCTTGAACAAGTTCATCTTGTGTCTGCCTTAAAACCTGTTCGGTACGAGATCTTTCCATGACTTCAGCTTGCAACTCTGAGGTCCGTTCCAATACTAGAAATTCCAGCTTTTGCTTTGCTTCAGACTGCAATTGTTCAAACTGACGCTTTTTGAGATGTCTTTGATAGGTAAGTTGCAGTGTTAAAAATGCAATTACAAATAGCAGAGTCAGTATCAGGGCGAAACTTAGCGTAGACCAAAAAACCGTTATCTTTTCAGTCAAAACACGAATGGTAAGATCGAGCAAGGAAAGTGTGCGACTGGAGACAATGTAGTCGCCTTGTATCCAGCCGAGCAAATGGTTTTCAAGCTCAGACTGGGCCTTATCGAGTTGCCCAACCAGCCCGAGAGATTTTATGTCTTTATCTAGGTATTGTCGGCTGTTGGAAATCTGATTACGTTCCGCTTCTGTCAGAGTGAGCAGGCTTTTAAATAACCATTGCGGGTTGCTCGACATGAAAATCACGCCGTAGCTGTCAGTAGCAACAAACGTATTTTGCTTAATTTTCCAGTTCTCTTCGATTGCAGAGAGGTCCATCTTGACCACTATAACGCCGGCTATTTCACCTGCGTACACGACAGGGAATGAGTAGTAATAACCTCTTTGCCCAGAGGTGGAACCGAGCGCGAAATACTGGCTGGAGTTGCCTTTTACCGCTTCTGAAAAATAGGGACGCCACGAAAAGTTTTTGCCAATAAACGAGCGCTCCAAATTCCAGTTGCTGGCGGCAATTGTGTTGCCGACCCGATCTATCAAGTAAGTATCTGACGCTTGAATAATGTTGTTAACGTTTGCTAAATAGCGGTTTGTAATGTCGAGTTGGGCTGGGTTGTCCGGCCGCATCAAGGCAGAAATTAGCTCAGTGTCTTTAGCTAGCAATTGAGGGAGATGAGCGTATTTATCGAGTCTTGAAGCAATATGGCTAGCAAAGCGATCGAGTTGTGCCTGATGTTCGTCGAGTAGTAAGTGATAGTGGTAATTCCATACCCACCGCGAGCCGACAATTAGGCAGAACAGGTAGAGAATAAACAGGTAGGCATTGGCTCGACGAAAAAATGACATCATGTTCCCTGTAATTGAGGTACTACTAATAAAGTAGGGTAATGTTTTTTGTTACAGGTGTGTTGGTTTGTGTAACGAAAATGAGTAGCAAAACCGGACTTGGATCTAGTTTTCTCGTTTAATTCAGAAAAAAGACTAGTTTCTCTTGAAAAACCGATTAACGTCCCCATTTCTGGAAGCGTTGGCTGCTGGATTGACGATTTTTTTAGCAGTTAACTGAGTTTTTAGGGTAAAGCCTGACCTATGTTAGGGATCGGCTCGACAGTGACCGATGAGGTCGGTAGAATGCTGCGTCTAAATTTTTATCCTGAGGCTAATCGGAGATACCTTTCACCAACTTGGTTGGAAAGATATCGCTAATTAGTCCGGTAACTGACTCGTTTGGTTACCGATACTCGATTTACGAAGAGTGCTCTTAGAGCGCAAACAAGGATGGGTCCTGAACTTTTTATGGTTTTAGGGCACATACGCTCAGCTCAGTCTGAGCCAGTTTTGAGGTTAATGAATAATGCAAGTTACTGTTGAAACGCTAGAGGGCCTAGAGCGCCGTCTAAACATTACTGTTCCTGCTGCTAACATCGAAGATGCTGTAACAGCTGAACTACGCAACATCGCTAAAAACCGTCGTTTCGATGGTTTCCGTAAAGGCAAAGTGCCTCTAAAAATGGTTGCGAAGATGTACGGCAAAGCAGTACGTCAAGACGTAATGGGTGAAGTAATGCAACGCCACTTCATCGAAGCGATCGTTAAAGAAAAAATCAACCCAGCAGGCGCACCAACTTTTGCTCCAGTAGAGAGCAAAGAAGGTGAAGATCTAGTATTCAACGCAACTTTCGAAGTTTACCCAGAAGTTGAGTTGAAAGGTCTAGAGAACATCACTGTTGAAAAGCCAACAACTGAAGTGCAAGACGCTGACGTTGAAGAGATGATCGAAACTCTACGTAAGCAACAAGCGACTTGGGCAGAAGTTGATTCAGCTGCTGAAGAAGGTACTCGTGCAACTATCGATTTCGTTGGTTCTATCGACGGCGAAGAGTTCGAAGGTGGTAAAGCTGAGAACTTCCCACTAGAAATGGGCGCAGGTCGCATGATCCCTGGTTTCGAAGACGGTATCACTGGTAAAACAGCGGGTATGGAATTCGACATCGACGTAACATTCCCAGAAGATTACCACGCTGAAAACCTAAAAGGTAAAGCAGCTAAGTTCGCGATCAAAGTGAACAAGGTTGAAGCTCGTGAGCTTCCAGAAATCAACGATGAGTTCGTTTCTAAGTTCGGTGTAGCTGAAGGTGGCGTTGACGCTCTTAAAGCTGAAGTTCGTAAGAACATGGAGCGTGAGCTTAAGCAAGCCGTTAAAAACCGCATCAAAGAGCAAGCGATTGATGGTCTAGTGAACGAAAATGAAATCGACGTACCATCTGCACTTATCGATCAAGAGATCGGTACACTACGTCAGCAAGCTGCACAGCGTTTTGGTGGCAACCCAGAAGCTGCTGAGCAACTTCCACGTGAGCTGTTCGAAGAGCAAGCTAAGCGTCGCGTAGTGGTTGGTCTTCTTCTAGGTGAGGTAATCAAGTCTGAAGAGCTAAAAGCTGACGATGAGAAAGTGAAAGCACTGATCGAAGATATGGCTACAGCATACGAAGATCCATCAGAAGTAATTGCTTACTACGAGCAAAACACTCAGATGATGGACAACATGCGTAATGTTGCTCTAGAAGAGCAAGCCATTGATGCTATCATCGCTAAAGCACAGGTTTCTGAGAAAGAAGTTAGCTTCAACGAGCTAATGAACCAACAGCAGCCAGCTTAATAAGCAATATCTTGCGTATAAGGTTGACGGAACGTTAACTATTCTGCTAACAATGGTCCGTATGATGTTTATCATTCGGGCCATTTATTTTAGGGACATAAGAATATGAGCTACCAAGAAAAAAATGCAATGTCACCAATTTTAGACGCGCTAGTACCAATGGTGGTTGAACAAACTTCCCGCGGTGAACGTTCTTACGATATTTACTCTCGTCTATTAAAAGAGCGAGTGATTTTCTTAACAGGTCAAGTGGAAGACCACATGGCAAATCTTGTCGTGGCACAGCTGCTTTTCTTAGAATCCGAAAATCCTGATAAAGATATTTTCCTATACATTAACTCACCAGGCGGTAGCGTGACTGCGGGTATGTCTATCTATGACACTATGCAGTTTATCAAACCCAATGTGAGCACTGTGTGTATGGGGCAAGCTTGCTCTATGGGGGCTTTCCTTCTTGCTGGTGGTGCTCCAGGCAAGCGTTATGTACTGCCAAATTCTCGCGTTATGATTCACCAGCCACTAGGCGGCTTCCAAGGACAGGCATCTGACATCCAAATCCACGCTCAGGAAATCCTGACTATCAAGCAGAAGCTGAATAAGTTGCTTGCAGAACACACAGGCCAACCTCTTGAAGTTATTGAGCGTGATACTGACCGTGATAACTTTATGGCCGCAGAACAGGCGGTAGAATATGGTTTGGTCGATGCTGTACTGACTCATCGCGGTGAGTAATAATTGCCAGAGCATTTTGGCTATAATTGATATACACTCAGAACATAAAGAGTAAAGGCTAAGAGGTTAGCGAATGACAGACAAAAGCAAAGAGAGCGGTAGTAGTAAGCTTCTTTACTGCTCTTTCTGCGGCAAAAGCCAGCACGAAGTTCGCAAGCTAATTGCAGGTCCATCCGTTTATATTTGCGATGAATGTGTCGATTTGTGTAACGACATTATTCGTGAAGAGATCAAAGATGTTCTGCCTAAGAAGCAATCTGAAGCACTACCAGTGCCAAGAGAGATTCGGGAACACCTAGATGATTACGTGATAGGGCAAGATTACGCTAAGAAAGTGCTAGCGGTAGCCGTTTATAACCACTATAAGCGTTTACGTAATGGAGATACGACAAGTGAAGGAGTGGAGCTTGGTAAAAGTAACATCCTTCTTATCGGACCTACAGGTAGTGGTAAAACGCTGCTTGCCGAGACGCTTGCGCGTTTCCTCGATGTACCATTCACTATGGCAGACGCGACTACGTTAACTGAAGCTGGTTACGTGGGTGAAGATGTCGAGAACATCATTCAGAAGTTGCTGCAGAAATGTGACTATGACGTAGCAAAAGCAGAACGTGGCATCGTGTACATCGATGAGATCGATAAGATTTCACGTAAAGCTGAAAACCCATCTATCACACGTGATGTGTCTGGTGAAGGTGTTCAGCAGGCGCTACTTAAACTGATTGAAGGCACAGTAGCTTCTGTGCCACCTCAAGGTGGTCGTAAACATCCACAACAAGAGTTCCTTCAAGTCGATACTTCCAAGATTTTGTTTATCTGTGGCGGTGCATTTGCTGGTCTAGACAAGGTGATTGAGCAACGCGTAGCAACTGGCACGGGCATTGGCTTTGGCGCGGAAGTGCGTTCTAAAGATGAAACCAAGACTGTCGGTGAGTTGTTTACACAAGTAGAACCAGAAGATTTGGTGAAGTATGGTTTGATTCCAGAGTTCATTGGTCGTCTTCCTGTGACGACAACATTGACAGAGCTGGATGAAGAAGCGCTTATCCAAATTCTATGTGAACCAAAGAATGCACTAACTAAGCAATATGCAGCGCTCTTTGAACTTGAAGACTCAGAACTTGAATTCCGTGAAGACGCTTTGCGTGCTATTGCGAAAAAAGCGATGGAACGTAAAACGGGCGCACGTGGATTGCGTTCAATTCTAGAGGGTGTTCTGCTTGAAACTATGTACGAACTGCCGTCTATGAATGATGTGAGTAAAGTTGTGATCGATGAGTCTGTAATCAATGGCGAGTCTGAGCCATTGCTCATTTACAGCAACTCAGATAACCAGGCTGCTGGTGCTGAATCCTAATCAGATTCACATAAATTAATGAATAATTTAAGGAGGTAATCATTTACCTCCTTTTTTTTATTCTTTCATTGAATCCAACCAATTAGCCCCCATATACTGCTCATAGGACTAAGCGGAAGAGAGAAGAATATGAACTTGGAACGTTCCGAACGTATCGAGATCCCCGTACTACCTCTAAGAGATGTAGTCGTTTACCCGCACATGGTAATTCCTTTGTTTGTTGGTCGTGAAAAGTCAATTGCTTGCCTTGAAGCAGCAATGGACAACAACAAGCAAATATTGTTAGTTGCGCAGAAAAAAGCGGAAACAGATGAACCAACAAAAGACGATTTGTTCGATGTTGGTACAGTGGCAACTATTCTTCAATTACTTAAACTGCCTGATGGGACGGTGAAAGTGCTAGTTGAAGGCCAGCAACGTGCAAAAATTCACAAGTTTACTGAAGAAGAATTCTTCACTGCTGATGCCGAGTATTTGAACACTGAGCAGCTCGACGAGCGCGAAGAAGAAGTGATTGTTCGTAGTGCGATTAATCAGTTCGAAGGTTTTATTAAGCTAAACAAGAAAATACCACCTGAAGTACTGACTTCTCTAAACGGTATTGATGAAGCAGCACGTTTGGCGGATACGATCGCAGCCCACATGCCCTTGAAGTTAGCGGACAAGCAAATTGTGCTTGAAACTCTGGGTGTGACTGAACGTCTAGAATTTTTGATGGGACAAATGGAATCCGAGATTGACCTGCTGCAGGTTGAAAAACGCATTCGTACCCGTGTCAAAAAGCAGATGGAGAAATCTCAGCGTGAGTATTATCTGAACGAGCAGATGAAAGCGATTCAGAAAGAGCTCGGTGAGACGGAAGATGGTGTGGACGAGTTTGAAGCTCTGAAACAAAAAATCATCGACTCAAAAATGCCTCAAGAAGCGCGCGAAAAGACAGAGCAAGAACTACAGAAGTTGAAAATGATGTCGCCAATGTCGGCTGAAGCGACTGTAGTGCGTGGTTACATTGATTGGATGCTAGGTGTACCATGGCATAAGCGTTCGAAAGTTAAGAAAAACTTGGCGAAAGCAGAAGAAGTGCTTAACGAAGACCATTATGGTCTTGAGCGTGTTAAAGAGCGTATTCTTGAATATCTCGCGGTGCAAAACCGAATCAATAAGCTCAAGGGACCGATCCTGTGTCTTGTCGGGCCTCCAGGTGTAGGTAAAACCTCACTAGGTCGCTCAATTGCTGCTGCAACAGGTCGCAAATACACCCGCATGGCACTGGGTGGTGTACGTGATGAAGCTGAAATCCGTGGCCACCGTCGTACCTATATAGGCTCTATGCCAGGTAAGCTGATTCAGAAGATGTCTAAAGTTGGGGTTAAAAACCCACTATTTCTTTTGGATGAGATCGACAAAATGTCTTCTGACATGCGTGGTGATCCTTCGTCAGCTCTACTGGAAGTACTGGATCCAGAGCAAAACAACGCCTTTAACGATCACTATTTAGAGGTTGATTATGACCTATCTGACGTGATGTTTGTTGCAACGTCTAACTCAATGAATATTCCAGGTCCGTTATTGGATCGTATGGAAGTCATTCGTTTATCTGGTTACACAGAAGATGAGAAGCTCAACATTGCAAAACGTCACTTAGTTGAGAAACAGATCAAACGTAATGGTTTGAAGCTGGGTGAAATCGAGATTGAAGACTCTGCAATCATAGGCATTATCCGTTACTACACACGTGAAGCAGGTGTGCGTAGCCTAGAGCGTGAAATCTCCAAGATTTGCCGTAAAGCGGTGAAAAATATCCTGCTCGACAGTAGCCTTAAAACGGTCACTGTGAACATGGATAACCTAAAAGAGTACTTAGGTGTTCAGCGTCATGATTACGGTAAGGCGGATGACAGTAACCGCATTGGTCAGGTAACAGGCTTAGCGTGGACGGAAGTCGGTGGCGATCTTCTCACGATTGAAACAGAAGCGATGCCGGGTAAGGGTAAACTGACTCAAACTGGCTCTCTTGGCGATGTGATGCAAGAGTCGATTCAAGCTGCGATGACAGTGGTTCGTTCTCGTGCTGTTAAGTTGGGCATCAACTCTGACTTCTACGAGAAACGTGATATCCATGTACACGTGCCTGAAGGTGCGACACCGAAAGACGGCCCTAGTGCGGGTATTGCAATGTGTACAGCGCTTGTCTCAAGCCTGACAGGTAACCCAGTCAAAGCGGAAGTCGCGATGACAGGTGAAATTACCCTTCGTGGTGAAGTTTTACCTATCGGTGGTTTGAAAGAGAAACTACTGGCAGCGCATCGTGGTGGTATCAAAACGGTCTTAATTCCAAAAGATAACGAGCGTGATTTAGAAGAGATTCCAGAAAACGTTATTGCTGATCTGAAGGTAATTCCAGTTCGTTGGATTGACGATGTTCTGAAAGTAGCGCTAGAAAAAGACCCGTCAGGTGTCGAAATTGCTGCTGTAAAATAGTGATGTGCAGCAAAAATAAATAAAAGATTACGCTGATTGGCATAAAAAGGCTTGTCAGCGTTTTTTTTGGGCGCTAACGTTACTCACATAGCTTCAGGCCTTATTGTACAAGGGGTTGAAGTTAGTTTTAAATTGAAATGGAACGAATGCTGCCTTTAAAAATAACAACAGGTGGCGCAAAGGGGAATCACAGTGAATAAAACACAATTAGTAGAAAAAATTGCAGAAAGCGCTGACCTGTCAAAGGCTTCAGCGGGACGTGCTCTTGACGCATTTATTGAAGCAGTAGGTGACACTCTTCAGTCGGGTGATCAAGTTGCGCTAGTAGGCTTTGGTACATTTAGTGTGCGTACTCGTGCAGCTCGTACGGGTCGTAACCCAAAAACGGGTGAAGAAATCCAAATCGCAGAAGCAAAAGTACCAGCATTCAAAGCTGGTAAAGCTCTGAAAGACTCTTGTAACTAGTCTTGAAATTGCCGATAGCGGCAGTTTTTATCGAACCTTTTTTAATTATGCGCATCATACTGATGCGCATTTCTTTTTCTGATATTATCGCGCTATCTGATTTTAATTATAACGTACGCCGTGTTAGCAGCGATAAGAGCTAGTGCGGACTATACGCGGAGAGTGTTTTACATATGATGGATCGATTACGCGAAGGCGTTAATAGCATCGCGGTTAAAATTATCCTTGGATTAATCATCCTATCTTTCGTCTTTGCTGGTGTTGGCAGCTACATTGTTGGCGGTAGCAACAACTCAGCAGCAAAGGTTGGTAATGTAGAGATTGGTCGTGGTGAGTTTGAACAAGCTTACCAGAACGAGCGCAATCGCATGCAAGCTCAGCTTGGCGATTATTTCTCTAATCTGCTAGCGGACCCAAGCTACGTTGAATCTTTCCGTAAGTCAGTGCTTGACCGAATGATCAACGATTTGTTGCTTGAACAACATGCTGAGGCTCTGGGCTTACGCGTTAGTGATAATCAGGTAAGAAGCATGATCGTGGACATGCCTCAATTTCAAGTGGATGGCAAGTTTGATCAAGAGATATATCAAGCATCTCTTCGTCGTGCCGGCTTTACGCCTGATAGCTTTGCAGAATATCTACGTAGAGACCTTGTGCGTAATCAACTGCTCACTGCTATCCAATCGAGTGACTTCTCACTAGAAGGTGAAGTGGACGCGCAAAGCAAGCTTTTGACCCAGACTCGTGAAATTAAGAAAGTGACGCTTTCTTTGTCTGAATTTGCTTCGAAGGCCGAGCTATCTGAGTCTGAAATTAACGACTACTACACTCAAAACTCAGATCGTTATACTCGTCCTGAACAAGTTAAAGTAGCTTATATCGAGCTGTCTGCACAGCAGTTGAAAGAGGCAGTACAAATTTCTGATGAGCAAGCTAAGCAATATTACCAAGATCATCTTGATAAATATTCTTCACAAGAACAGCGTCGTGTTAGCCATATCTTGATTCAAGGCGATGACAAAGCTAAAGCTCAGTCTATTCTGGACCAATTAAACGCTGGTGCTGATTTTGCTGCTTTAGCTGAAGAAAAGTCTGATGATTTTGGAAGTGCTTCTGAAGGCGGTTCTCTTGGTTGGATTGAGCGTGATGTTATGGACCCAGCATTTGAAGAGGCAGCGTTTGCTCTGAAGAAGGCTGGTGACGTGACAGGTTTGGTGAAATCTGATTTTGGCTATCACATCATTAAGCTTGATGAGCTGAAAGGTTCTGTGGTTAAGCCTTATGATGAAGTGGCTGCTGAAATAAAACAGGAACTGAAAGACCAACAAGCCATTGATCAATTCTATGAGCTGCAGAGTGAGCTAGAAAAAGTTGCATTTGAATATCCAGATTCTTTGGATGATGCGGCTAGGGCAGTCAAAGCTAAAATTCAAGCGACAGACTTCATTTCTCAAGCTGATGCGCCGGAGTTGTTAAAAACCCCCGCTGTAATGCAGGCCATTTTAAGCCCTGAAGTGAAAGAAGATGGGTTGAACTCAGAAGTGATAGAAGTGGCACCTGAACACGTGATTGTTGTTCGTGTAGAAGATACGCGTGACGAAACAGTACTTCCACTAGAGGACGTTCGCGAGCAAGTGACAACGGCGCTGGCGAAAGTGAAAGGTGAACAAAGCGCAATTGAGCTTGCTGACAATTTGGTTGCAGAGTTGAAGAAGGGCAACAAAGACCTAATGACTGAAAATGGTCTTGCTTTTAGTGACTTGGAAAACATTGATCGTAGCTCTCCGTTGGCTGACGTAGTGTTCTCTATGAAAAAACCCAACGAAGGTGAAGTCGAATTTGCACAGGCAAAAGATTTTAATGGCGATGTTGTTGTGGTTGAACTTACCAAAGTGAAATCTGATGATAATACTCAGTACAATGAACAGATTAGTACTCAGTTAACCCAGATGAACGCTCAGCAAGACCTTTCCGGTTTAATCAATATCCTTCGTAAAACCATAGATATCGAATATTATGCTGTGACTCAGTAATCTGAATGGATGTAACTGATAAACTACTTATAACGGGCTGCAGATGCAGCCCGTTTTATTTTGAGCAGTTTTCTCCCTTTCTGTCGGCAGGTTCCTTTACGGTATCTGTTCCATCATGTTACTTAGACGAGGAGAGCAAATGTTACGCACACTCTGGATGAGCCTGTTAATGGTGATAGTGGCCTATAGTCCGATCAGCATCTCGGCTGAAAAAGTCAACAACGCAGAATACGCTGGAATTGAAATTACAGTAAATGTTAACACCGCTGAAGCGGCTGAATTGGCAGCGCTGCTGATTGGGGTTGGTGCCCAAAAAGCCCAAGCGATTGTTCGGTATAGAGAAGAAAACGGTCCATTCTTGAAGGTGAGTGATTTGGCTTTGGTTAAAGGTATTGGTCCTGCTTTAATCGACAAAAACCTTAGCCGCATAAAGTTGTAAATAGGTAGAGCGCTTAGCGCTCTATTTTTTTAGCTTTTTCCTTTCATTACTCTCTGGTGCAGAGAGGTGAATCCCACTATAATTCACGCCGAATACTGGTCAGCTCAATGGCTATTATTTTCAACTAATGTGGAGTAAAACATGTCGTCTCATACGCCGGTTGTAACCGTTGATGGACCAAGTGGTGCAGGTAAAGGCACTCTCTGTATGCTTCTAGCGAAGAAGTTTGGCTTTCACTTATTGGATTCCGGTGCGATTTATCGTGTCTTGGCTTTGGCTGCAATTCACCATGGTGTCGATCTGGACTCTGAAGATGCGCTTGTACCATTAGCAACACATCTTGATGTTCAGTTCATTGCCGAAGGTGACTTAGTCAAAGTCATTCTGGAAGGGGAAGACGTTTCAGGTGAGCTCCGCAAAGAAGAGACTGGAATGGCGGCTTCAAAAGTTGCTGCGTTTCCGCGAGTGCGTGAAGCCCTACTTCGACGTCAACGTGCGTTTGCCGAAGGTAAGGGGCTAGTTGCAGACGGTCGTGATATGGGCACAGTTGTTTTCCCTCAAGCTGAAGTGAAAATTTTCCTCGATGCTAGTGCAGAAGAGCGAGCGAACCGCCGCCTTAAACAGTTGCAAGGCAAGGGGTTAAATGTTAAATTTGACGACCTTTTGAGCGAGATCCAAGAGCGTGACGACCGAGATCGTAACCGCCCGGTGGCACCATTACGCCCCGCAGAGGATTCGCTTTTGCTTGACTCTACCACAATGAACATCGACGAAGTGGTAGAAAAGGCACTACAATATATCGAATCTAAGCTAGTCGTTTAGGCGGCTAGGTAAGAACGTTGATCGCATGGATGATGATCGGCGAAGCTAATAACCCCACGTGGTAGGACACCCGTGGACGTTTAATTTATTGAAGATTAAATAAATGACTGAATCTTTTGCTCAACTCTTTGAAGAGTTTCTAAACGAGACTGAATTCCAACAAGGTACTATCGTTAAAGGTACTGTAGTCGCTATCGAGAACGGTTTCGTTCTTGTTGACGCTGGTCTTAAGTCTGAGTCTGCAATCCCTGCTGAACAGTTCAAGAACGCTGCTGGCGAACTTGAAGTTGAAGTTGGTTCTGAAGTAGACGTAGCGCTAGACGCTGTTGAAGACGGTTTCGGTGAGACTCAACTTTCTCGTGAGAAAGCGAAGCGTCACGAAGCTTGGATCGTTCTTGAGAAAGCTTACGAAGAAGCTGAAACTGTTGTTGGTATCATCAACGGTAAAGTTAAAGGCGGTTTCACTGTTGAACTAAACGGTATCCGTGCTTTCCTTCCAGGTTCTCTAGTAGACGTACGTCCAATCCGCGACACTGCTCACCTAGAAAACAAAGAGCTAGAGTTCAAAGTTATCAAACTTGACCAGAAGCGTAACAACGTAGTTGTTTCTCGCCGTGCGGTAATCGAGTCTGAGAACAGCGTTGAGCGTGATGAGCTTCTTGAGTCTCTACAAGAAGGCGCAGAAGTTAAAGGTATCGTTAAGAACCTAACAGACTACGGTGCATTCGTAGATCTAGGTGGTGTTGACGGTCTTCTACACATCACAGATATGGCTTGGAAGCGCGTTAAGCACCCTTCTGAGATCGTGAACGTTGGTGACGAGATCCAAGTTAAAGTTCTTAAGTTCGACCGTGAGCGCACACGTGTATCACTAGGTCTTAAGCAACTAGGCGAAGATCCATGGGTAGCAATCGCTAAACGTTACCCAGAAGGTCACAAACTTTCAGGTCGCGTTACTAACCTAACTGACTACGGCTGTTTCGTTGAAATTGAAGAAGGCGTTGAAGGTCTAGTACACGTTTCTGAAATGGATTGGACTAACAAGAACATCCACCCATCTAAAGTTGTTAATGTTGGCGACGAAGTTGAGGTTATGGTTCTTGAAATCGACGAAGAACGTCGTCGTATCTCTCTAGGCCTGAAACAGTGTAAAGCTAACCCATGGCAATCTTTCGCTGAAGCGCAAGCTAAAGGCGACAAGGTGACTGGTAAGATCAAGTCTATCACTGACTTTGGTATCTTCATCGGCCTAGATGGCGGCATCGACGGTCTTGTTCACCTATCTGACATTTCTTGGAATGTTGCTGGTGAAGAAGCAGTACGTGAGTACAAGAAAGGTGACGAGATCTCTGCAGTTGTTCTAGCAGTTGACGCAGAGCGTGAGCGCATTTCTCTAGGTGTTAAGCAAATGGAAAATGACCCATTCAATGCTTACGTTTCTGAGAACAAGAAAGGTGCACTAGTTAACGGTACTGTTACTGCAGTAGACGCTAAAGGTGCAACTATCGAACTAGAAGAAGGCGTAGAGGGTTACATCCGCGCTTCTGAAGTTGCTCGCGACCGCGTAGAAGATGCTTCTCTAATCCTAAGCGTTGGCGACAGTGTTGAAGCGAAGTTTACTGGTGTAGACCGTAAGAATCGCGTAATCAACCTATCTGTTAAAGCTAAAGATGAAGCAGAAGAGCAAGAAGCAATGGCTTCTCTGAACAAAGCAGATGATGCTTCGTTCGGTAACGCAATGGCTGACGCTTTCAAAGCAGCTAAAGGCGAATAATACATCGCTTTACTGAAAAAGGAGCCGAAAGGCTCCTTTTTTATGGATTGAGCTAAACGAGTCCTAATACCAATCTCAGCAAGTAACTCTGATAAAACGCGATTTGAAAATTGCGCAATTTGTTGGTTTTGTGTCTAGAATTGATAGCAAGTGTTTGTTGGAATTGGTATTACTTACTATAATAAGTGATAAACTACTCTACGAGGGAAACTATGACTAAGTCTGAACTGATTGAGAGACTCTGCGCTGAGCAAACCCACCTTTCAGCGAAAGAGATTGAAGATGCTGTGAAAGACATTCTAGAGCATATGGCTTCGACACTAGAAACCGGCGATAGAATTGAAATTCGCGGATTTGGTAGTTTCTCTCTGCATTATCGCGAACCTCGTGTAGGTCGCAACCCGAAAACTGGTGAAAAAGTCGAGCTTGATGGAAAATACGTCCCTCACTTTAAGCCAGGCAAGGAATTACGTGAGCGTGTCAACCTCGATTAATTCCTGTTATTCATCTGAAAAAGCGGCATACTTTCGTATGCCGCTTTTTTATGAGATGAAATTCAGAGATAGGCATGGTTTGTTCAGGGGTTTTACTGCATAATCGTATCGGCAGATATCGACTTAGGTGATAGAACATGAAAATTATAAAAATTGTTATCGTGCTGGCCCTGTTTTTAATCGCACTGGCTTTAGGCTCTCAGAATCAAGAAGTAGTTAAATTTAATTACTTGTTGGCACAAAGTGAGTTTCACCTATCAACATTAGTTGGTGTTGTATTTGTAACTGGCTTCGTTTTAGCTTGGATTATCTTCGGTAGTTTGCATCTACGCTCTCAACAACAAGTACGAAAGCTAAGAAAACAAGTGAAAAAACTTTCTCCTCCAGAAAGCGAACCTCAACAGGTTAAAGCCCAATAAGTTGTATAGATAGGCTTTTTACTCGATGCTAGAAATACTCTTCTTGTTACTACCAATCGCTGCTGCATACGGTTGGTATATGGGTAATCGAAGTGCCCAGCAAGACAAGCAGAAGCAATCCAATCAAATTTCCCGCCAGTATGTGACGGGTCTAAACCTGCTATTGTCTGATCAATCAGACAAGGCGGTAGACCATTTCATTGAACTTCTTCAGGTCGACAACGAAACGATTGATACCCATTTGGCATTGGGAAACCTCTTCCGCTCTCGCGGTGAAGTAGATCGTGCGATTCGTATTCACCAGAATTTGATTTCACGTTCAGGCCTAACGATCGACCAAAAAAATATTGCTCTTCAGCAATTAGCCAAAGACTATATGGCTTCAGGGTTTCTTGACCGAGCAGAGAAGATTTTCGAGCAACTTGTCGAGGAACCTGATCATCGAGAAGCCGCATTACAACAGCTGGTTTCGATTTATCAACAGACTCGCGAATGGGGTAAAGCGATTCAATATGCTTCGCAGTTGGTTAAATTGGGTCGAAAGAGGATGCGCACCAGTATCGCGCATTTCTGGTGTGAGCTTGCAATGCAAGATAAAGCTGACGGCGATAGCCATCGCGCTATTCAGCATTTCAAACGAGCGATATCAGAAGATCCTAAGTGTGTCAGAGCAAGTATTGCCCTAGGCAAGCTGTACTTGGACGTTGAAGATTATGCTAAAACGATAAAGTATTTGGAAATGGTGCTTGAGCAAGACAAAGACTTCATCAGTGAAGTGTTGCCCATTCTTGCAGATTGTTATCACCATCTTGGCCAAGAAGATGAGCTGCTAGATTTCTTACGCCAATGTATAGTCGCTAAGGCTGGTGTATCGGCAGAACTGATGTTGGCGCAATTGGTAGCACAACATGAAGGCTCAGGCACAGCACAAGAACTTTTGACTCGTCAGTTAGTAAAAAATCCAACAATGAAAGGTTTCTACCGCTTGATGGACTATCACTTGGCAGATGCAGAGGAAGGTCGGGCGAAGGCCAGTTTGCAAACACTTCAGAGACTAGTTGGCGAACAGCTTAAGGTGAAGCCGCACTATCGATGCCGCAAATGTGGCTTCTCTACCCATTCCATGTATTGGCATTGTCCCTCATGCAAAGGTTGGGGGACCATCAAACCTATTCGAGGCCTTGATGGTGAGTAAGAGATTCGATTGGTATTCCAATCAAAAAAATAGCAGCGGTGATCCCGCTGCTTTTTTTAGGCATGTAAGTATTAAGTAGGAGATGAAATGATTGACCAAAGAGTTATTGTTGCACTGGATTACGACAATCAAGCGGATGCATTGGCTTTTGTTGATAGAATTGACCCAAATTCTTGTCGACTAAAAGTGGGCAAAGAAATGTTCACGCTGTTTGGTCCTAATTTCGTTAAAGAGCTACATAAGCGTGGTTTTTCTGTATTCCTGGATCTCAAGTTCCACGACATTCCTAACACTTGTTCAAAAGCGGTACGCGCTGCAGCTGAGCTAGGTGTGTGGATGGTTAACGTTCATGCCAGTGGTGGAGAACGTATGATGGCCGCATCTCGTGAGATCCTGGAGCCTTATGGCAAAGATCGCCCATTATTAATCGGTGTTACCGTACTGACGAGTATGGAGCAAAACGACTTGGTTGGTATTGGCCTTGATGTTGAGCCGAAAGATCAGGTGATTCGTTTGGCTAGGTTGACAAAAAACTCAGGCCTAGATGGGGTCGTCTGCTCCGCACAAGAGTCTTCTATGCTTAAAAGTGAGCTAGGCAAAAACTTTAAACTTGTGACTCCCGGCATTCGTCCTGCAGGGGCTGCTGTCGGCGATCAGAAACGTATTATGACCCCTTTCGATGCAGTCCAGGCCGGATCGGATTATTTGGTTATTGGTCGACCAATAACTCAGGCTCTGGAACCAGCTCAAACGTTGGCAGACATCAACCAAACTCTCGTTATCTAACTCTCTAAAGTGGTTCGCAAAGTAGGCAAGTTTTTTGTTATAGGTACAACCTACCGAGATGGCAATTGTTCGTATTGATTATTGGTTAGGTTGTTGTTGTGAAGCAGAACCATTGAGACGTATAGCCCAAAAATAGTGCCGTAAAGGGCTCGATAGTGCTTTTTCTGTCCTAGTTTGAGGTTGTAGCTGATGTGACAAAAAGGTGCCGTATGGCACCTTTTTTATATAGGAAGGATAACTTAGGTTGATTTTATATCGGTGTGCCACTGTGGAATTTAAAGTCTTTATCGGGACTGATAATAAGATCAGCTTCTAATTGACCGAAAAAAGCAACGCGTTGTGAAATATCTTCTCCGGCGATGTCTTCAGCTAAGCTTAGGTAATCCTGATAGTGACGAGCTTCAGAGCGTAACAGTGATGTATAAAATTTGGCGAGGTCGTCATCCATATGTGGTGCGAGCATAGCGAAACGTTCGCATGAGCGGGCCTCAATATATGCGCCAATGATCAATTTATCGATCAGTGTCTGTGGCTCATGAGTTGCCATTTGACTTAAAAGGCCTTTAGCATAGCGACTCGCTTGAACTGGCTCATAATCGATCCCTCGATTTTCCATTATTTCCAGAACTTGATAAAAGTGATGCAGCTCTTCTTTTATCAGAAGCACCATCTTATCGATTAAATCCTGGCTATAGGGTGAATTCGATTTGGCCATAATCGCTTTGGATATGTTACTTTTGCCTTTTAACGTTTCAAGGCTCCCTGTCTTTCTATAAGCAAAGTCTTCATAGGGTTTAAACCAATCTAATAGGTTATATGCGCTATCCTTATCGACAGCATACTTGCGGATTAGATACATTGCCGATTGACCCGCTTTGAGCTCACACAACAAATGATCGATTAGAATTGTTTTGAGGTTTTCGGGTTTTCTTGCCTCTGCAATCCACTCATTAGGTGTCGAGCATTGGAGAAAATTATTGATAGGTTCGAGTAGGGAGTTGTAGTTTTCTAAATCGATCATGATGAGTATTTAAACAAATAGAAAAGGCCGCCAAGGCGACCTTTTGAAATTGGGATCCAAGGATTATATTACCATTTTTTCTTTTCACCAAAGAGCTCATCCATATCATTTTTACGCTGGTCTTCTTCGATTTGGTGAAGCTCCTCAGCGTTTTTAGACTGACGTTTCTGCTCTAGGTCATCGAGCATGCCCTGAAGTTTCTCTCGAGCTTGATTGGAATAATTATCGTTTTTGGTACTAAGTGCATCAAGGCCTTTACGCAGCAGTTGAAGGGCTGTGCCGGGCTGGCCACGAACGATGGAATCATTTGCTCGTTTAATGACGTTTTCGATGTTTATTCGGACTTGGATCGTTTCTAGACGAGCGTTTTCTGCCACATAAGCTTGAGTCTCAAATCGGCCTTTGTTGTGTTCGCTACGGATAGTGTCTCGTAGGCGTTTGACCAGCTTGAGCATCACAATCGCTTGTTTGTCGCTGCCCGGCGTTTTAAAGGATGTGCTTTCGCCACCTTTTTTATCTTCCTTAAGCTGTTTTATCTGCTGTTTTACATGCTCAACACGTTGTTCTAGTTGCTTGTTCTTGGGATCAAGCTCGAACATGCTTTCGACCGAATCTAAAATACGATTGTTCAAGCAAACCAATAAATCTTTGCTGTATGGCATGTGATGTGCGTGGCCGATGAGTTCTTCCGTCGCATCAATGATGGCGAGGTATCGAGCCCCTTCCTGTTTTTTAGCCGCTTCGACTTTCACTTTGTACTGAAGCATGATGTTATAGCCAAGCACTAACACCAGTAAGATGGCAACTAAAGCTATGATTAACCCAATATTCATAAATTCCGTATCTTATGTTTTGTTGGCTAGCGAGTAAGGATACACGATTCTTATCAACCACTGCACCTATTTTGTATTATTACGTTTCCATGGCTAATTATTAACGAAAACTCTGATCTGTGGGTAATTTTTGCGTTATTGCTTACAAAAAAGTCATCTAAATCAGAATTTACTCTGTTCATCCAACCCAAAAAGGCAAATCTGCTATCAATTTTAACCAAGAGACGTTATAACTAAATATTATAAACTATATTTGCTCACAATGGGGCGTCGAGTAAGGGATTGCGGGGTTAAGAATGAAGTTACAACAACTGAGGTATATTGTTGAGGTAGTTAACCACAACCTGAATGTTTCTGCTACTGCGGAGAGTTTATACACCTCGCAACCAGGTATTAGTAAACAAGTCAGATTGCTTGAAGATGAGCTGGGTATTCAGATTTTTGAGCGAAGTGGTAAGCACCTGACCCAAGTTACTTCAGCGGGCGAAGATATTATTCGAATCTCTCAAGAGATCCTCGCACGGGTTGAAAGTATTAAAGCGGTAGCAGGGGAGCATACTCACCCTGAAATGGGTACTCTCAACATTTCTACGACTCATACTCAGGCCCGCTATGCTTTACCCGATGTAATCAAAGGATTCACGGCTCGATATCCAAAAGTATCCCTGCATATGCATCAGGGTACGCCAACTCAGATGTCCGAAGCGATTGCAAAAGGGACGGCAAATTTCGCGATTGCGACGGAAGCTTTGCATCTTTACCAAGATGCTATCATGCTGCCTTGCTACCACTGGAACCGTTCAATTGTTGTCTCCAAAGAACACCCTTTGGCTCAAAAAGAGAAGATTTCAATCGAAGACCTTGCCTCTTATCCTTTGGTCACGTATGTATTCGGCTTTACCGGACGCTCAGAATTGGATACAGCTTTTAATAAAGTAGGTTTGACGCCCCGAGTCGTTTTCACCGCGACGGATGCTGACGTGATTAAGACCTATGTTCGGATGGGAATAGGGGTGGGGGTGATTGCAAGCATGGCGATCGATAAAGATCAAGATGAAGATTTAGTGGCTATTGATGCGAGCCACATTTTCGGTGCAAGTACAACCAGCATAGGCTTCCGCCGTGGTACTTTCCTTCGCTCCTATATGTTCGATTTTATGGAGCGATTTGCTCCGCACCTCACACGACCTGTTGTGGAACAAGCTCTATCTTTGAAATCAAGTGCAGAAATTGAAGAAATGTTTAAGGATATCGAGTTACCAGTCCGCTAAAAACTTTCATCTCATCATGCTTCCCTCTAGAATAAACCCTTGTCAGGGGGAAGCATGCAAGACACATTTCAACAACTCGATTCATTTCTCTTATCTCATCAGAAATTTTGGCGCTTTGAGCCCTTCTTTTCTAGCTTTGAAGATCGATTACCATGGCAAGTTGAGCACCCGCAGTTGTGTCAATGGCTTGCTTCTCTGAGCCCTGAACAAATTGAAGAATTTAAGACTAACCCCAAGCGATTCCATAAAGTTCTTGAGCAATTTATCCCGGCTTTATCTGTTGTTGATGAACTCACTCAGCTCACTGGCTCTACCTTATATGGTTTGCAATTGGAGCGAGGTCTTGAAACAGGTGTTCCAGGCAGAAAGCTCGAACAGATTGTATCGATGGGTGAAGCAGCGTTAAGCTCTCATCAAGGCAGTGAGTGGCTTGAATGGTGTTCAGGTAAAGGCTTCTTGGGTCGTATACTTGCCAGCAAAAGCCAGCAACCAGTCACCAGTTTTGAATTTCAACAAATGTTGTGTGATTCTGGTCAACAGGAAGCAGATAAGCAGAATTTACCCATGACGTTTGTTCAAGGGGATGCGTTATCCGCTAACGCGATGCAAGTGCTTAACCCTAAACAACACGCTGTGGCTTTGCACGCATGCGGAGATTTGCATGTTGCTCTGATTGAAAATGCTGTGTTGGTAGGATTGCCAGCATTAAGTATTTCGCCTTGTTGTTATCACCTTATCCAAGGTAATCATTATCGTCCATTGTCAAAACCCGCTCGTGCTTCTGCCCTTAACCTATCCAAATCAGAGCTGAGGATACCACTTCAAGAAACAGTGACAGGGGGAGATCGAGTTAAGCGGCATCGTTTTCTCGAAATGAGCTATCGTCTCGGGCTTGATCTGCTTTTGCGACAGGTTGGTGGGCATCAAGGTTACGTAACGGTACCAAGCATTAAAAAGTCGTTGTTGGCTGATGGTTTTGGCGCTTTTTGCCAATGGGCAGCCGATCAGAAACAGCTGGATTTACCAACCAATGTGTCGTTTGCCAAGTTTGAAGCGAAAGGTGAACAACGCTATTGGCAAATGGAGAGGCTCAGCCTTGTTCAGCAGCAGTTTCGTCGTAGCCTCGAAATGTGGCTGGTACTTGATAAGGCTTTGTATCTCAGCGAACATGGTTATCAGGTATCGATTGAAACTTTTTGTGCTAAAAGCATCACACCGAGAAATATCTTAATTCAGGCGACTAAAAACGGCCAGCATACACACGTCTAAGTTTGTTGACTAATTGTTAAAACTCTCTTCCCATTTTTCTAAGTTATTGGTAATAATGAATGAGGTGCACATAAAATGTGCAACTCAATCAACAATTATATAAACACCAAACACAACATCACATCAATAATGCTGTAATCAAGGAGTTGAGATGAAAGCAGGAAAAGTTATTGCTACTGCAGTATTGGCAGGAGCCGCGCTACTGTCATCAGCAAGCATCATGGCGAAAACAGCGAAAGTGGCGGTATCACAGATCGTCGAGCACCCGGCACTTGATGCTGCTCGTCAGGGGCTGATTGATGGCCTGAAATCAAAGGGCTACGAACAAGGTAAAAATCTCGACTTTGACTATAAAACGGCCCAAGGCAATCCTGCGATCGCTGTGCAGATTGCTCGCCAGTTTGTCGGTGAAAAGCCGGATGTGTTAGTGGGTATTGCTACGCCGACGGCTCAAGCCTTAGTCTCAGCAACGCGTACAATTCCAGTTGTGTTTACCGCAGTAACCGATCCGGTGGGCGCTAAACTGGTAAGAAGTATGGAAAAACCCGGGAAGAACGTGACAGGTTTGTCAGATCTCTCTCCAGTCAGTCAGCATGTCGAACTGATCAAAGAAATCATGCCAGACGTGAAATCTATCGGCGTAGTATTTAACCCTGGCGAAGCGAACGCCGTCACGTTGGTGGCACTACTCAAAGAGAGTGCAAAAGCGCAAGGTATTGAGGTTGTTGAAGCTACGGCACTAAAGAGCGCGGATGTTCAGTCAGCCACACAAGCGATTGCCGAAAAGTCAGACGTGATTTACGCGCCAACAGATAACACAGTCGCGAGTGCCATCGAAGGTATGATTGTTGCGGCGAACCAAGCCAAGACCCCGGTGCTTGGTGGGGCGACTTCTTATGTTGATAAAGGTGCGATTGCAAGCTTAGGCTTTGACTACTACCAAGTCGGTGTACAAACCGCAGATTATGTCGCTGCTATTATAGAAGGTTCGAACCCAGGTTCACTGGATGTAAAAGTCGCTAAGGGTTCTGATCTTGTGATCAACAAGAGCGCAGCAACTAAGCTAGGCATTTCTATTCCTCAATCTGTTCTAGATCGTGCAACAAGCGTGAAATAAACCTCAACCTCAAGTATGTGCAACACATGCTTGAGGCGTTTTGATCTCAAGCAGAAAAGGGAGTTGGTATGTCTGCGTTTGCATTTTTTGGCGCGCTTGAAATTGGCTTGCTATATGGTCTTGTTGCTCTGGGTGTCTATCTGACTTTTCGGGTATTGGATTTCCCCGATCTCAGTGTTGACGGCAGTTTCCCTATGGGAGCGGCCGTGGCTGCGACGGCAATTGTTGCGGGCATTAATCCTTGGGTCGCGACCGCAATGGCCATCTTAGCGGGAGCGGCAACTGGTTGGTTGACGGCTTTTTTAGCAGTTAGGTGTGGGATCCTTCACCTTCTCGCCTCTATTCTCACCATGATTGCTGCATTCTCGATCAACATTCGCATTATGGGGCGCCCGAATATAGCCTTGTTGGGGGAGGAAACGATTCTGACTCCCTTTGAAGCTATTGGTGATCCAATGCTAATGCGGCCATTGTTGGTTGGGATACTCGTGCTCGTTTCGGCATGGTTTGTCGTTAGGTTGCTTAACAGTGACTTTGGTTTAGGTTTACGTGCAACGGGTGTGAATGCACGTATGGTGTCAGCGCAAGGTGGTAGCACATCCTTTTATACCTATTTTGGTCTAGCACTGTCGAACGGCTTTGTTGGCTTTGCCGGTGCTCTATTTGCCCAAACTAACAGCTTTGCAGATGTGACCTCTGGTGTGGGGACTATTGTTGTTGGTCTGGCTGCCGTTATTTTAGGGCAGACACTCATTCCCGGAAGAAAGATATGGGTGACTGTGTTGGCTGTTATTGTTGGCTCTGTGCTGTATCGACTTGCTGTGGCATTTGCACTAAGTACAGGAATGTTTGGTCTACAAGCTTCTGATCTTAACTTGGTTACAGCGATTCTGGTAGCAATTGCGCTGATTGCGCCGAAGCTAAAAGGAAACTTCAAATCAAAAAAGCCTAGTTCACCTGTTGAGAGTAAAGTCGTCTCTGATCAGGATGAAAAATCAGGAGGTGCAGTATGATTCAGCTTGAGAACATTCAAGTCACTTTTAATCCTGGAACTATTCTTGAAAATCCAGCACTCAAAAGCGTTTCACTGCAAGTCCCTGAGCACCAATTTCTAACCGTGATTGGCTCTAATGGCGCCGGTAAGTCAACATTATTAGGGGCTGTGACCGGTGAAACGCCTATGGTTGGTGGTCGAGTGGTTATCAACGATCTGGATGTGACTCGGCAAACCGTCGATCAAAGAGCGCGCCAATGTGCTCGGGTGTTCCAAGATCCACTGGCGGGAACTTGTGGTGATCTCACAATAGAAGAAAATATGGCTCTGGCTTATATGCGAGGAAAAAAGCGCGGCTGGAGTCTGTCTTTATCAAGTAAGCGTCGCAAACTGTTTCAAGAGCGTATCAGCATTCTTGGGCTAGGGTTAGAAGATCGTTTGGGTGACAGCATCGGCCTGCTCTCGGGTGGTCAGCGTCAGGCTGTAAGCCTAGTGATGGCAACCTTATCTGATAGCAAGCTGCTATTACTTGATGAGCATACTGCAGCGCTTGACCCAAGAATGGCGGCATTCATCATTGATTTGACGAACAAAATTGTGACTGAATTTAATTTGACCGTGATGATGGTTACGCACTCAATGAAGGATGCGTTAGCGTGTGGTAATCGCACCGTGATGCTCCATCAGGGAGAGATTGTGCTTGATGTGGCAGGTGAGCAAAGAGCGAATATGCAAGTGCCAGACTTATTAGAAATGTTCTCTAAAGTAAGAGGAGAGGAACTGGCAGACGATAGCCTTCTCCTTAACTGATAAGTGGAAGTTAACGATACCTTAACCTTACTGCTTTGAGTTCTAACAAGTTTTTATCTAAAGCCCATTTTGCAGATTATCCTATGGATGGGCTTAGTGGTGTATCTACGCAGTCGAAATGTTGAAAAGATGCGAATGATGATGGAGCGCGTACACGAGGAAATTGGTTGGGATTGTGCAAACGTTATCTAAGGCGGATTTACGGTGTAAGTGGGGGGGAGAGATAGTCAGTTCGGAAGAAAACTGCGACTTTGAACGTTTAATCAAAGTCGCGGACGAAAAGTTTTATAGGGTCAAAAATAGAGGCAAAAACAGGTTGGTGTTTTAGGCCACTCATAACTGAGTTTGATATTCCGTAATACGTTCTACAATCGGCTCAGCCTTATTAAAGGTACGAATTTCACGAAAGAGCTCGTTGGCCTCTGGGTACTCATGACGTAAGTAGGAGAACCATTGCTTGACTCGATTTGGGTAGTAGAGGCCTTTATCGCCTTTCATTTCGTATTGCGAGTAAAGCAACAGCAGTTTGACCACATCTGTCCATGGCATCACGGTGTGATTGTGCTTAACTACGTTGCCCAAATTAGGCACATTGAACGCACCACGGCATACCATTAAAGAATCGACCCCAGTGGTTTCAATGCAGGCTTGGCCATCTTCATGGTTCCAAATCTCGCCATTCGCAATCAATGGAATAGTAAAACGTTGACGAATCTGGTTAATATAGTCCCACTTAATTTCGCTAGCCTTATAACCACCCGTTTTTGTGCGTGCGTGAACGGTGAGTTCGTCTGCCCCAGCGCTTTGAATCGCATCTACGATCTCGAAGCAATCTTCTGGGTTATCCCAACCAAGGCGAATTTTCGCTGTCAGTGGTGTGCTTTCTGGAACAGCTTCACGACACGCTTTGACTACGCGATGAATAAGCTCAGGGTGTTGCAGTAGTGCCGCTCCGCCTTTACTTTTGTTTACTAGCTTTGCTGGGCAGCCGAAGTTGATATCTACGCCTTTCGCTCCAAGCTCGGCAGCACGAACGGCATTTTCAGCCATCCAATGTGGGTCTTGTCCCAACAGTTGGATATGAACCGGGACACCGGATTTGGTGTGTGAGCCTTGCTTTAGCTCTGGGCAGAGGCGATAGAATACATGTTCAGGCAACAACTGATCGACCACGCGAACGAATTCAGTGACACATAGATCATAGTCATTGATGTCAGTTAATATCTCTCGCATCAAATGGTCTAAAACGCCCTCCATAGGGCCCAGAACAACTCGCATAACAACGCCTCCAAATTCGGAGGCGTGATTTTAGAGGCTTAATGACAAGATGTCTAACAACTCAGCATGATTTATACCAATCGCCTCCTCAACGATTCCGGTCAAGGGGAGTAGCGCAGCATCGGCCCTTGAAACATGCGCATCGCGTTGGTAAGTCAAAAATCTGGAGGCGGCGGTGACGGCAAGCACGCCAAGAAAAACTAGCACGACCACCAGTTCGATCAGCGTCAAGCCGCTGGGTTTGTGCTTTTTCATGGTTTACCCGACTGTGTTCAAATCGGTTACTAAAACTATCATCGACGGTATTTTTCACTCATCACTCTAAATCTCAAAGTGAAATAAGTCATTGATTTGAATCCTTACTCCATTTAAGCCTAAGACTGTTCAGCGGAATGAACATCTTCTCAAAAAATGAGCCAAAAGAGCCGTCTACGTACTTTATCAAGACTTGAGTGACCCGCAGCGATGCATAGGGTTATAATGGCGCTAGAATCTTGCAACACTGAATCAGATAATGACTTATCAACTACTGACACTTGAACCATCCCAAACTGAAGAATCTGCACTGTATCTTGAAGGCGTCACTTTGGCGGCAAATTTGGCGACAAAGCCACTTGCGCCAGAAAGTTGGTTGCCTAGCCTTTTCTCTGAGCAAGCACAGGCTATTAAAGCGGGGGTTGAAGGTCATATAAATCAGCAATACAGTTATTTAAAGCGTAATGAATATTCTTTGCTGTCCTTGTTGGATGAAGAGCAGCGTGACGAGCAGCTCGCAGATTTTGCTGAAGGGTTTATGATGCTCTGGCCCACCATCGAAGAGCAATGGGCGGAAACGTCTATCGGCGATGGGACATTACGCATGCTACAAGCTTTGCTAACCACAATGATGTTGGCAATCGATGAAGAGCAGACTCAAGCACAAATGAAAGAGGCAGGTATTGAAACGCCTCCAACCCTGAATGATTTTCTTGGTCAGCTGGATCTGATGATTAACGAAGTTGCGCAAGCGGCCGATGAAGCCATGGTTGGTGCCAAAGCACAAAGCGTAAACCCATTTAAAGATATCGGGCGTAACGACATTTGCCCGTGTGGTAGTGGTAAAAAATTCAAACAGTGTTGCGGTCAGTAGAACAAAGTTAACTTTACCCGGTCAAAATTGTATCGAAACCGAGGTATAACGTCGTATTCACGACGCATAGGATGATAAAGAATGAAGAAATTAGCCGCGTTGTTTTTCCTTAGCTTCTCCGTTATTGCAGCCCCCAAGGACGAATTGAGCCAGCGACTGCAACTGACTGACGGGTTTAGTGCGGACTTTTCACAGCAGTTGATCAGCCCTGAAGGGGAAATGTTGACAGAGGGTGAAGGCAAAGTCGAAATTGCGCGTCCAAGCTTGTTCCGTTGGACTACTACTTCACCAGATGAGAATGTCTTGGTGTCAGATGGTGAATCTCTGTGGTATTACAGTCCTTTCATAGAACAGGTCAGTATTTATTGGCAGGAGCAAGCCACGGAACAAACCCCTTTTGTTCTGCTTACTCGCAACCGCGCTAGTGACTGGGCCAACTACACAGTGTCACAACAGGGTGATGTGTTTACCTTGGTTCCTACTGCTGTCGACACCAATCAGGGCCAGTTTAAGCTAGAGATTGATCGCAAAGGCGCTGTGCAAGGCTTTAGTGTCATAGAGCAAGACGGTCAGAAAAGTACCTTCAAGTTCAATAACATCAAATTGGTTAAGCCGAGTGCTGATCGTTTTACCTTTACTATTCCAGAAGGAGTAGAGGTCGACGACCAAAGGAATTAATAGTGAGCAACTATTCATTGGATTTTTCAGGGGACGAAGACTTTCGTCCCCTTGCTGCAAGAATGCGTCCAGAAACGCTGGACCAATACATAGGTCAGCAACATATTCTTGGATTGGGTAAACCTCTGCGCCGCGCGTTGGAAGCGGGGCATATTCATTCAATGATCCTTTGGGGGCCGCCTGGCACGGGGAAAACGACGTTGGCGGAAGTGGCAGCGAACTACGCCAATGCAGAAGTCGAACGTGTCTCTGCGGTGACGTCTGGGGTTAAAGACATTCGGGCTGCAATAGACAAAGCGCGTGAAAATAAATTGGGTGGCCGCAGAACGATTTTATTCGTTGACGAGGTTCATCGCTTTAACAAATCCCAACAAGACGCGTTTCTCCCTCATATTGAAGATGGTACTGTGACTTTTATTGGCGCGACGACGGAGAATCCCTCCTTTGAACTTAACAACGCTTTGCTGTCTCGTGCTCGGGTTTACAAACTTACCTCTTTGGCTCAGCAAGATATCCGTCTAGCACTAGAACAGGCCATTTATGATGTTGAGCGCGGTTTAGGTCAGTTTGAAGCACATTTCGCCGATAACGTACTGGATCGCTTATCCGAGTTAGTGAATGGCGATGCGCGCATGTCACTTAACTATCTTGAGCTACTGTATGATATGGCGCAAGAGGACGATAAGGGCGTCAAGCAAATCACGATAGAACTCCTTGCTGAAGTGGCTGGCGAAAAAGTCTCGCGCTTTGATAACAAGGGGGACATTTGGTACGACTTGATTTCAGCAGTGCATAAATCGATTCGTGGCTCGAATCCGGATGCGGCACTGTACTGGTCAGCACGTATGATTACCGCAGGTTGTGACCCTTTGTATATTGCTCGCCGATTACTGGCGATCGCGTCTGAGGACATAGGCAATGCGGATCCGCGCGCAATGCAGGTCGCGTTGTCGGCGTGGGACTGCTTTACCAGAGTGGGCCCAGCAGAGGGTGAGAGAGCCATTGCCCAGGCTATTGTTTATCTTGCCTGTGCTCCGAAAAGTAATGCGGTTTATACCGCTTGGAAACAGGCCCTGCGTGATGCCCACAATCAACCTGAGTACGAAGTACCGCCTCATCTTCGCAATGCACCAACAAGTTTAATGAAAGATCTCGGTTATGGAGCGGAATATCGTTACGCTCATGACGAACCCGGTGCTTATGCTGCTGGAGAGGAATACCTACCACCAGAAATGGCAGACACTCGTTACTATTCTCCTACAAACCGAGGCTTAGAGGCGAAAATTGGCGAAAAGTTAGATTACTTGGCTAGTTTAGATGCAAAAAGCCCACAAAAGCGCTATGAATAAGCGTCTTTTTTGGATACATTTGTTCGGTTAATTATAAAAGCGTTTGAGCATGAAGTTTGGACGCACTTTCACAACCAAAAAAGCATAGGATTAACAATGCTGGATTCTAAATTACTTCGTACAGAGCTGGATGAAACAGCTGCTAAACTGGCGCGTCGTGGCTTTAAGCTAGACGTAGAGACAATCCGTACACTTGAAGAACAACGTAAGTCCATTCAAGTAGAAGTTGAAAATTTACAATCCACGCGTAACTCCATCTCCAAGCAAATTGGTCAGAAAATGGCGGCTGGAGATAAAGAAGGTGCTGAAGAGATTAAAAAACAGATTGGTACCTTAGGTAGCGATCTGGAAGCGAAAAAAGGCGAGCTGGTGGAAATCCAGAACAAATTGGAAGACATCACCTTGTCTGTACCAAACTTGCCAGACGATGAAGTGCCAGATGGCAAAGATGAAAACGAGAATGTTGAAATCTCTCGTTGGGGTGAGCCTAAATCTTACGATTTTGAAGTAAAAGATCACGTTGATTTAGGTGAAATGGGCGATGGCCTAGATTTCGCTAGCGCAACAAAGATCACCGGTGCTCGCTTTATCGTGATGAAAGGTCAATTTGCGCGTTTGCACCGTGCGATTGCGCAGTTTATGCTGGATCTTCACACAGATGAGCATGGCTATACAGAAATGTACATGCCTTATCTAGTGAATTCTGACAGCTTGTTTGGTACTGGTCAGTTACCTAAATTTGGTGAAGATCTATTCCACACTGAACCGTTGACTGAAAAAGTGAATGATGAAGAGCCACGTAAACTCTCCCTTATCCCAACGGCAGAAGTACCAGTAACCAACATGGTGCGTGACACTATTTCTGATGAAGCCGATCTGCCATTGAAGATGACGGCGCACACACCGTGTTTCCGTTCTGAAGCAGGTTCTTACGGTCGTGATACTCGTGGCCTGATTCGTATGCACCAGTTCGACAAAGTTGAGCTAGTACAAATCACCAAGCCAGAAGAGTCAATGGCAGCACTTGAAGAGCTAACAGGTCATGCTGAGAAGGTACTACAACTACTTGAGCTTCCTTACCGTAAAGTCATTCTATGTACAGGTGATATGGGCTTCGGTGCGCGTAAGACTTATGACCTTGAAGTCTGGGTCCCTGCGCAAGAGACGTATCGTGAGATTTCTTCATGTTCAAACATGTGGGATTTCCAAGCTCGTCGTATGCAAGCTCGCTTCCGTCGTAAAGGCGAGAAGAAACCAGAGCTAGTGCACACGCTAAACGGTTCAGGGTTAGCTGTGGGTCGTACTATGGTTGCGATTCTTGAAAACAATCAAGAAGCAGATGGCCGTATCGCAATCCCTGCTGTACTACAAAAGTACATGGGCGGCGTAACACACATCGGTTAATCTGAAATAAACACCAAAAGCCAGCTCAAGTGGGCTGGCTTTTTTGTATCTGCTTATTATCCACGAAGAATTGGGTAGGTATAAAACAGTAAATGACTGAAGTTAAATAGAAAGTGTACTAAAACCGCAGCCCACATTCTTCCAGTCGTATGGAAGATCAAGCCGTAGCCAAGCCCAGCTAGTGACGCGAAAACAATGAATAGTGGGCCGCCTGCAAAGTGTGCGAATCCAAATAACAGACTCGCGGCTACAACGCCGATATAGGCACCATACTTGTTAGTTAACTTTTGTTGGATATAGCCACGGAACAGGGCTTCTTCAGCGACACAGGTGAACAATAGATTGTTAAAGGCGAACAACCACCACCAGCTGGGAATAGAGAACTCAGGTTTGATTGCTCCCAGCAGTGATGCAATAGGCAGTAACGCGAACAAGGGGATTGATATCAATAGTACGGATCGATAGTTTACCTTGCGCTTTTCTCCTAACAATGTGGGGAAAGCCAAAAGAAGGGCGAAGAAGGCCAGAGGTTTGTCTAGGTTCAAATACATGCTGAAATCTGCACTCAGAGCGCCAGCTTGCACGTTTTGAAGGACTATCGGATTGCTAAAACCCGGGACCAAATGTAGAAAGAGCGCGAGGCTCCCAATGATGACAACTATTGAGAGTATCACTGATGGTAGCGAAGACTTGTTTTTGAGGTAGTAAGTAACTGCTAGAAAGGTCACGACGAGAATCAAGCCTAGAGGCGATAATACACCAGCTATCAAGCCACCGAGAAGAGTTGCGGCAAGCAAACTCAATGAGGAATTCGGCGCTTTAAGAAATGCGGCCAGAATGGAAGCGCTGAATAGGAGCCAAACCCATATAGAATGATCAATGTACATAAGGTGGAATTGATTGCTATTGAAAAGCGCATGATGAACTGAATCATAAGCCAGAACAAGTCTCATCAGAGCTCTGAAATAAAGAGAAAAGCCGACATCTTGTCGGCTTTTTTATCATTATTTTTGGAAAAGATATTTGTTATATCGACATTTCACCGCGCAGTACTTTCTGCATTTGAACTTTCACTTGCTCGTAAGTCAGGTTTTGACTCAAAAGATAGTGTAGTTTGGCCAGTGCAGCTTCAGGAGTCATGTCGTAACCGCTGATGACGCCAGCTTCTGCCAGTGCGCAGCCCGTGGCATAACCACCCATGTTGACTTTACCCGCTAAGCATTGAGTCAGGTTGACCACGATAACACCACGCTCGGAAGCATCTTTAAGATGTGCGAGCAGTTCCGGATTTTGCGGAGCATTGCCCACGCCAAAGGTTAGTAGGATCATCGCGTTGACTGGCTGGAGCAGTGTATTACGAATCACCTCATGTGAGATACCCGGGTACATGGTGATCACGCCAATTGGCTGAGGTGTAATGTCATGAACCTTAAATTCGCCTTCTGGTTTTTCACCCACCACAATATCGTTGCTGATCTGGATATTGATACCCGCTTCTAGTAGCGGTGGTAAGTTCGGGGAAGTAAAGGCATTGAAACCGTCTGCGTGTGATTTCGTACTGCGGTTACCACGCATCAATTTGTTGTTGAAGAACAGAGTAACTTCATTGATTGGGTAATTGGCCGCAATGTGCAGAGCGTTAAGCAGGTTGGCCTGGCCATCTGAGCGTAGCTCCGCAAGTGGGATTTGTGAGCCCGTCACAATCACAGGTTTGCCGAGGTTTTCCAGCATGAAAGACAATGCTGAGGCAGTATATGCCATTGTGTCTGTGCCATGTAGAATAACGAAACCATCGTATTTATCGTAATTCTCGCGAATATCATCCGCGATTTGCTGCCAGTCCTTAGGGGTCATGTCGGATGAATCGATCAGCGGATCATATTCGTGAATCGTAAATTCTGGCATTTCTGGGCGCTGGAACTCTGGCATGCTAGCCAGTTGTTTTTCCATGAATCCAGCCACTGGAACGTAACCGTGATCATCTGACTTTTTCATGCCGATGGTTCCGCCAGTGTAAGCGATATAAATGTGTTTTCTTGCCATTGCTTAGAAACCAGTTAATTGTAGGGGGAACAGAGCGTGGGATTATATATCAATCAGTAGCAATAAAAAGGGGTACCCCGCACAGGAATACCCCAGATACTCAGATAGGCTCAATCCAGTTGATGAATCAGTCGTTATTGAACCTGACAGTTTAGACAGAATGCGTAATGGCCTTTCGGATCATTGAAACTGTCCAGTAAGCTGGCATCCTGAACAACTTGTGCTGCTACAGGTTGCAGGGCGGTAGGCAACCATGCGCTGGCATCGACACCAAGATTGACCTTGACTTGACTCATGAAGTCTTGGATAAACTGCTCTGCAGGCGACAATGGTTCTTCTACCCAATACAGGTTATATTCTTCGACTTTTGCCAGCTCCGCTGCCAGCTTAACAGCGTCATCAAAGTCACCCATTTTATCAACCAGACCGAACTTCGCGGCATCTTGGCCCGTCCATACGCGACCCTGAGCGATACTATCCATATCTTTCAATGGGATGTTTCTGCTTTCACTGACTAAGCCGATAAAACGATGATAGCCGTGTTCAATACCCATTTGGAAAGCATCTGCGGCACCTTCAGATAAGCCGGTGGTGATACCTACTCCTGAAAACGGGGAAGTTCCCACCCCATCAGTGTATACACCGAGTCTATTTAAGCCTTTTTCGAATGTCGTAATAACACTAAAGATACCAATTGAGCCGGTTAACGTCGTTGGTTGTGCAACAATACGATCTGCGCCCATCGAAATCCAGTACCCTCCTGAAGCGGCTAAGCTCGACATCGAGGCCACCACTGGTTTGCCTGCTTCTTTCAGAGCTTCGATTTCATTGCGGATCACTTCGGATGCAAACGCGCTACCGCCCGGGCTGTCTACCCGCAAAACAACCGCTTTGATTTTTTCATCGTTACGTGCTTGTCGTAGAAGTGCAGCGACAGTATCACCGCCAGTTGTACCTCTTGGTTGAGAGCCATCCAGGATGGTACCACTAGCGACGACAATCGCGATATCGTCCTGCGACAAATTGAACGTTGGCTTCATTGTGGTTTGGTATTCGTAGTAATCGACGTAGTTGTAACTGTCTTCGCCATTGCTACCAAATATCTCGCTCAAATCGGCACGTACTTGTTGTCGTGTCGCCAGCTCATCCACTAAGCCTAGTTCAAGAGATAAGGCCGCCAAATCGCCATCTTGCTCTTTTAACAAGGCTAAAAACTCTTCCATGCTTGGATTCAGCGTTTCGGTTGACACCTGACGATTAGTGGCTACGTCATCGACATAGGCCCCCCACAATTGACCCAGCCAGCGTGACGCAGACTCTTTAGCCGCGTCTGACATATCATCGCGTACGAAAGGCTCAATGGCTGATTTGTAGGTACCAACACGAAAAACATGCGTGTTGACATCAATCTTTTCTAACAGTGTCTTGTAGTACATTGAGTATGCGCTGTAGCCTTTAATCAACACTGCGCCATCTGGCGCTAGGTAAATTTTGTCGGCGTAACTGGCTAGGTAGTACTGACTTTGGTTGTAAAATTCACCCGCGGCGTAAATAGGCTTGCCCGAAGCCTTAAACTCATTAAGTGCTTTAGCTATGTAGCGCAACTTAGTTAAATTAGTTTCTGGCATGTCACGCAGAGCAAGCACTATACCGGTGATCTTAGGATCGTCTTTGGCATGGCGTATTGACTCAACAATATCAAACAAGACGTTTTCTCTTGGCATATCCTGACCAAATAGCGAGCCAGTAAAAGAGTCCATAGGGTTCACATATCTTGATTGCTCAACGATTGGTCCAGAAAGATTGAGCACTAACGCAGACTCTTTAGGGACGGACGGGATGGCGGACTCTGCGTTTGTGTAAATGAAGTAAATAATGCCAATAGTGGCTAGAAAGATAAGATTAACCAGGGCAAGACGAATAAAGGTAATGAGTTTCCATATGCCTTTAAAAATCATACCGATCAACTTAAATAAATTTTTCATTAGGGCTCCGCTGCGCTTAGCACAGGTATAGGTCTTGATATTCTAAGATTGTCTAAATACAGATAAGTTATATCCTACTCAAACTAGTATACCCAAACAACTGCAAGATTGATCGGTGTTACAAAAATGTAAACGCTTGTTTGATTTTTATTACAACTCACCGTATTGTGGTCAGACCAGAGTAAAATAACAAAGTGATGTCTGCCATGTACCCAAACTTATTAAAGCCGTTGGATCTAGGATTTACTCAGATTAGAAACCGAGTCTTGATGGGCTCGATGCACACTGGTCTGGAGGAGCATAAAGAAGGTCTAGGGAAATTGGCTGCCTTTTATGCTGAGCGTGCAAAAGGTGGTGTCGGTCTGATTGTTACCGGTGGTTTCTCGCCTAACTTACGTGGTCGTTTACACCCGTTTAGTGCTGAATTCAGTAAGCCTAAGCATGCCCGCGCGCACAAAGTCGTGACGGAAGCCGTTCACGAACATGGTGGCAAAATTGCTTTGCAGCTTCTCCATGCCGGGCGTTACGCGATGCACCCATTTTCGCAAAGTGCTTCTTCCATTAAAGCACCGATTGCGCGATTTTCTCCAAGCGAAATGAGCCCTCGTCAGATTCACAAAACCATCGGGGCATTTGCTAATAGTGCGAAGTTGGCGCAGTCTGCGGGCTATGATGGCGTTGAAGTGATGGGCTCAGAAGGCTATCTGATCAATCAGTTCATCTGTAAACGTACCAATATGCGCTACGATGAGTGGGGTGGTTGCTACGAAAATCGCATGCGTATGCCGCTAGAGGTTGTGCGGGCCATTCGTAAGGAAGTGGGTGAAGAGTTTATCATCATTTTCCGGCTTTCTATGTTGGACTTGGTTGAGGAAGGCAGCACGTTTGACGAAGTGATTACTCTGGCAAAAGAGCTCGAAAAAGCAGGCGTGACCATCATCAACACTGGTATAGGTTGGCATGAAGCAAGGGTTCCGACTATTGCAACTCAAGTGCCACGGGGAGCCTTTACTTGGGTAACGGAAAAAGTGCGCCCACATGTCAACGTGCCGATTGTCACCTGTAACCGTATCAATACGCCGGAAGAAGCAGAGCGTATTCTCTCCGGTGGTCACGCTGACATGGTATCTATGGCAAGGCCTTTCCTTGCCGACCCGCATTTTGTCGTTAAGGCCGAAAATAAGCAGTCACATTTGATAAATACTTGTATCGGTTGCAACCAAGCGTGTCTAGACAATGTCTTTAAAGGTAAACGAGCTAGTTGTCTGGTAAACCCACTTGCCTGTCGTGAAGATGAGCTTGTGATCACCCCGACCGACAAGCCTAAGAATATTGCAGTGGTTGGTGCTGGCCCTGCCGGACTTTCATGTGCGACGACTCTGGCTAAGCGAGGCCACCATGTCGACCTGTTCGAACGTAACGATAGGATCGGTGGTCAATTCCGTTTAGCCATGCAAATACCTGGAAAAGAGGAATTCCGCGAAACCATCCGTTACTTTGCGAACCAGATTGATGAGACAGGCGTGAAGTTGCATCTTGAAACGGACGCAAATTTCGATCTATTGGCCGAGTATGACGAAGTGGTCATGGCATCTGGCGTAGAGCCGCGTAAAGTCAAGATTGATGGTATCGATAATCCAGAGAAGGTGATTGATTACCAGACGTTGATTAAAGAGAAAACTTACGTCGGTCAGAAGGTCGCTATTGTGGGCGCTGGCGGGATCGGTGTCGATATTGCCACCATGTTGACAGAGCCTACAGGTCATAACTTAGACGACTGGTTGCACGAATGGGGGATTGATAAAGAGATCTCTCATCCGGGTGGTTTGTACCCCTATCCCGAATCTCTGAGCGAAAAAGACGTTTGGGTTCTACAGCGCCGCCAGGGCAAAGTGGGCAAAGGTCCTGGTAAAACAACTGGTTGGATTCATAAACGTACTCTAGAGAAACGAGGAGTCAATCTAGTGGGAGGCGTTAGCTACGACAAGATTGATGATACTGGCTTGCACATTAGCCATGAGGGTAAATCCGAGTTGCTTGAAGTGGATAAAGTCATTATCTGTGCTGGTCAGGAATCGGTGAGACCGTTTGAGGATCAATGGCAGCAATTTGGTGACAAGATACATATCATAGGCGGTGCCGATCATGCCGGCGAGTTGGATGCTGTACGTGCTATCAGGCAAGGTGTCGAATTGGCTGCGAAGCTCTAACAAATCCAAACATTAAAAAAGACCTCCGATGAGAGGTCTTTTTGCATTTGGGATGGAAGACTAAAGAATGACCGTCTTGTTGCCGTAGACAAATACGTGGTCATTTATCACTTTATTGAGTGCTTTACTCAGAACATTCTTTTCAACATCTCTTCCCGCCTGAGCCATATCCTTTGCGCTGAAGTTATGGTCGACCGGAATCACGTCTTGCTTGATGATTGGCCCTTCGTCTAGGTCATTGGTGACGAAGTGAGCGGTTGCACCAATGATTTTAACGCCGCGCTCGTAAGCTTGTTGATAAGGCTTTGCACCAATGAAAGCGGGTAGAAAACTATGATGGATGTTAATGATCTTATGGTGGTATTTTTCGACAAATGATGGTGTTAGTACGCGCATGTACTTAGCCAAGACCAAATAGTCCGCATTGTACTGATCGATGACTTCGAGCATTTTTTGCTCATGTTCTTCCCGATTTAGCCCCTCGTGAGAGACGCAATGATATGGAATATCAAACTTCTCTGTCAGACTTTTAAGCGTATCGTAGTTACCCACTACTGCAGCAATATCAACGTCTAGGCTGCCATCGAAATTTTTCATCAGAATATCACCAATACAGTGTGCTTCTTTGGTGACGAGAATAACAACGCGCTTGCGGTTTGGGCCAATCAATTTTCTTTTAGCACCTTGCGGTAGAGCCTGGTCTAGGTCGGCAAGGAAGGTTTGATCATTGAAATAACCTTCCAGTTCGGTCCGCATGAAGAAATGGCCGCTGGTATTATCGACAAATTCATTATTATGAATGATATTGAGTTGGTGCTTATAACAAATATTGGTGATTTTAGAAATCAGGCCTGGTGCATCGGTACAATGAGTGAGCAGTGTTTTCTTTTCCATTGGGTTAAAACTTCCGTGATTTATTTTTTTCGCATTCTGAAATTTTTGCTGAGCGTCGAACGGTGAAGCGCTCCACAATATGGAAGCTACAATTAAACTAATATTAGAAAGGTTTCAACAATTAATCCGAGTTAACCGATTAGCTCGGCGAATTTGTTCAAAAATTGTCAGCTTTTAGCACGACAGGTGGTTCGTATGGATAAAGATCTACTCGCACGTAAGTTGTATTCCGAGAGAGTCAGTGCGCTTCTCGGTGACCACGAGATGAATGAAGAGCTGCTTAATGAAATGTGGGAAAGCAAAGCGTCGCCCAGTGAAGCCGCTCGTGTCATGATGGACAGTCACAACGAGTTTTCTGGCCCAGCGTGGTTATCACGTTATCTCAACCGTCGCTAACACAACTTGCACATCAATAACGTAGCCGACTGGCGCGGATCCGATTTGCATTCGCGCCCAGTCTCTAAACCTGCCATAATCCCTCGTTCGTAACCTCATTCAATTCAAATTACACTACTTGATGATCTCGAAAACGTTCTCAGCAGATGGTGCTCTAGGTAAAGCGATTCCTGGGTTCCAACCCCGACAGGCTCAACTTGATATGGCTGAATCTGTGGTTAAAGCAATTAAAAGTGACCAGCAAGTCGTTATTGAAGCAGGAACCGGGACAGGGAAAACCTTCGCTTATCTGGTTCCTGCATTACTGAGTGGTAAAAAAACCATCATTAGTACCGGTTCGAAAAACCTCCAAGAACAGTTGTTTCATCGTGATTTACCCTTGATGACGGACGCACTGGGCTTTTACGGTCAAGTGGCGTTACTTAAGGGGCGAGCAAACTACTTGTGTCTTGACCGTCTTAGTCGACAAATGGTTGAAAGTCATGGGCATCATGCGGATCCAGCGCTGCTCAGCCAGCTGGTCAAAGTCCGCTCATGGGCGAGTGAGACCAAAACTGGCGATTTAGGCGATTGTGACGAAATCGCAGAAGACAGCCCAGTTATCCCAACGATTACTTCAACCAACGACAATTGCTTAGGTAAAGAGTGTCCAAGTTATCAAGATTGTTTTGTTCTTAAGGCTCGCAAAAAAGCCATGGATGCGGACGTTGTGGTCGTTAATCATCATCTATTTTTGGCCGATTTAGCGATAAAAGAAACGGGGTTTGGGGAGCTGATACCAGAAGCGGAAGTGTTTATCTTCGACGAAGCTCACCAGTTACCTGATATTGCCAGTCAGTACTTTGGTCAGTCTCTCTCTAGCCGTCAGATTCAGGAGCTTTGTAAGGATATTGAAATAGGTTATCGCACCGAAGCAAAAGACATGCGCCAATTGCAGAAGATCAGCGAGAAATTGCTGCAAACTGCGATGGACTTAAGAATTGCCCTCGGTGAACCAGGTTTCCGAGGTAACTGGCGTGAAGCGATTCAATCTCCCTCAATTGCCAGAGAACTAGAAAGATTACGTGAGTCGCTGGATTTTTGTCTCGAAGTACTCAAATTAGCATTGGGTCGGAGCCAGCTGTTGGATACGGCGTATGAACGAGCCAGCACAATTCAAGCGAGACTGGAACGAATTTGTGAGGTTTCCATTACGGGGTACTCTTATTGGTATGATACGACGCCGCGTCATTTTAGCCTTCATATCACCCCGCTTTCGGTATCAGACAAATTTCAGGAACAGATCGAGTTAAAGCAAGGGGCGTGGGTATTTACTTCCGCTACTTTAGGTGTAAAAGGGGATTTCGGTCATTTTACTTCTCGGTTGGGCCTAAAACCTCAGACGGAAATGTCTTTGCCAAGTCCATTTGATTATCAGAGTCAGGCAAGGTTATGTGTGCCGCGTTACCTTCCTGAGCCGAATAGTCCGGGTATGGCGGATAAGCTTGTTCGCATGCTCGGCCCTTTGATCGAGCAGAATCAGGGGCGCTGTTTTTTCCTTTGTACCTCGCATAGCATGATGCGGGAACTCGGTGAGAGGTTCCGTGAGCGTTTGAGCATTCCAGTGCTAATGCAAGGTGAAACCAGTAAACAAAAAACACTGGCAGAGTTTATGGAACTGGGTAATGCTTTGCTGGTGGCGACAGGTGCATTTTGGGAAGGGATTGATGTTAGAGGTGACACACTGAGCTGTGTTATTATCGATAAATTACCTTTCACAGCACCCGACGACCCGCTACTTAAAGCGCGGATAGAAGATTGCCAGCTTAAAGGTGGGGACCCATTTTCACAGGTCCAGATACCGGATGCCGTGATTACCCTTAAGCAAGGGGTTGGTCGCTTAATCCGAGATAAAAAAGACAAAGGTGCGTTGATCATTTGTGATAATCGTTTAGTGACACGCGAATATGGCGGCGTATTTCTTGCCAGCTTACCTCCAATTCCCAGAACACGGGACTTGGGGCTAGTGCAGGATTTCCTTAAAAAAATTTCACAAACAACCGAATAATCAGAGAATTCAATGAGTGCAAAAATTCTTGCCTTAGACACGGCAACAGAGAACTGCTCTGTTGCGTTGCTAGTTAATGACCAGATCTATGTTCGTAGTGAAGTAGCACCACGAGACCACACTAAAAAGATCCTCCCGATGGTAGACGAAGTGCTGAAAGAAGCGGGGATCACTCTGGCTGAACTTGACGCGCTCGCGTTTGGTCGTGGACCGGGCAGTTTTACAGGTGTCCGCATTGGCATTGGTATTGCACAAGGTTTAGCATTTGGTGCTGATCTGCCTATGATTGGTGTTTCAACATTGCAAGCCATGGCTCAAGGTAGTTACCGTAAACATGGTGTGAGCCACGTGGCGTGTGCGATTGACGCGCGAATGAGCGAAATCTACTGGGGTCGTTTTTCGCGTCAAGAAGATGGCACTTGGATTGCTACTGATGCCGAATGTGTTATTCCTCCGGCGGTTTTGTCTGAAAATAGCCAAAGTGACGAGCAACGTTGGCTGACTGCAGGAACGGGTTGGGAAGCGTATAATGAAGCGCTAGCGGAGCTGAAATTTGAAGTCTCTGCAGGAGCAGTTCTTTTCCCCGATGCGGAAGATATCGTGGCATTGGCTAAACTCGAGTGGGAAAAGGGTAACACTTTGACGGTAGAGGATGCGAGTCCTGTGTATCTGCGTGATACCGTTGCATGGAAGAAATTGCCAGGCAGAGAATAAGGTGAAATTAGACGGATAGTATGGTTTCGATTAATGGATTACCTCCTTCGGTTCCGGGGCCGAATAAGGCCAATAAAACTGGAAAAAAGAATGAGGTAAAAAAATCTCAGGATCAGTCGTCCGTTGGCCGACCTTCGAAAGTCGCCAATGCGGTGGCTCATTCTATCCGTCAGGTAAACGAGTCAGACATCCATAGAGCTCAAGTGCAATACGATTTGCCTGAAGGACAGGGTCGTAAAGCGATGGAAGAGTATATGAATGTGATGAATCAGTCTAAGCGTGATGAACTATCGCAGCTGTTAGGTGTCGATATTTATATCTAGTTCTTTTGGTTAAGCTCTTATGATACCACGTGTTTTTAAACTCCTTTCTATGGTTAGTGTTTTGGCTACACTTACAGCCTGTAGTACGCTTCCAGAAAATCTTGCGTCAGATAATCCAGCTCTACAAACGGACTACTCTCGCTGGCAAGCTTCAGCATCACAAGCGCAGGAGTTACGTTTGGGGGGGGTTATTGCTAGCGTGACTAATCTGAAAGATAAGACACGAGTGGAGATCGTGAATTTACCAATCGGCTCGAATGGTAAGCCTGATATTGACCAAGAACCGCAAGGTCGATTCGTTGGATATATCAATGGCTTTGCGGATCCGGTAACACTGTCAAAAGGGCGATTGATTACTTTACTCGGTGATAGCCGTGGTACTGAAATCGCCAAAGTGGGTGACTATCGCTATGACTTCCCTGCTATGGATATCAAGAGTTACCATCTGTGGCGGATAGAAGAGCGCGTGATTGTTCACAATGACTTCGGGCCCTCGATGTATCCTTGCCGCAGTTTATATTGTCGTGACCTCACCCGCGGAACTAAACATGGCAAGGTGGTTCAAGAAGTTAAATGACCCGAAGAGACACTCGTTACCCCTTAGCAGATGGCTTCATAGCCGCTATTGAATACGGATACAGCCAGGCAGCGGATTGCTCTATTGTTTTTCTTCATGGCTGGTTGGACAACGCTGCTAGCTTTGAATCTTTGATGCAAGAGCTGCATCAATCCGCGCCAGAACTGCATTTGTGCGCGATTGATTTGCCCGGTCATGGCCATTCCAGTCACAAGTCCGGTAGTAATTTCTACTCATTTCATGACTACATTGACGATGTTTATCAGTTTCTGGCTAACTTATCGACAAACAGACTCGTGCTGGTAGGACATTCTCTTGGTGCTTTGATTGCAAGTTGCTATAGTGCCGCCTTTCCTGAGCAGATCAATGGATTGGTTCAGATAGAAGGGCGTGGGCCATTGGCGGAAGAAGAGAACGAAACGGTTTCTCGGTTGAGAGAAGGCGTTTTGAGTCGTCAAAGGATACGCAGTAAGCCAACTAGGGCATTTGAATCAGATACCATTGCTATTGATGTTAGAGCAAAGGTGAATCAAATTGCTTGTGAACTTATCAGACCCATAGTCAAGAGAGGGTTGGTAAAGACCAACGATGGCTGGGTATGGCGTCATGATGAGAAATTGCAAAGCCAGTCTTTGTATCGAATGTCATTTGAGCATGCGCAATCAATCAGGCGGCAGATCACCTGTCCGCAGATTGTGGTGCTAGGCGAACAAGGTTTTCCTCATTTGCAGAAGACACCGAATGATAGTCCCAATTCGACCGAAATTTTTACGGTTGAGGGAGGACATCACTGTCATCTGCAAGTCCCTTCTAGAGTATCTGACCTAATTTTTGGCTTAGTTAACAAAATTTAAACAAGTGTTTGAGTCTTTCGTGCTCAAGTTCTTTGCCTGTGTTGTAATGGACGTCAATAAAATCACGGCGTTTCGTCGACAACAGTCAGCTTAATTCGAGGAGTATTACCGTGGATAAACCTTGGTTATCACGTTATCCAAGTGATGTGCCTGAGCATATCAACCCAGATCAATATCCGTCATTGGTGGAAATGTTTGAACAGTCAGTACAGAAATATGCTGACCAACCTGCCTTTATGAATATGGGCTCGGTAATGACATTTCGTAAGCTTGAAGAGCGCAGCCGTGCTTTTGCCGCTTACCTGCAAAACGAACTTAAGCTGAAAAAGGGCGATCGTGTCGCTTTGATGATGCCAAATCTTCTTCAATACCCAGTGGCATTGTTCGGTGTTTTGCGCGCAGGATTGATTGCTGTCAATGTCAACCCTCTGTACACACCGCGCGAACTTGAACATCAGCTAAATGATTCTGGTGCGAAAGCTATTGTGATCGTATCTAACTTTGCTAACACATTAGAGCAAATCGTAGACAATACTCCGGTTAAGCATGTCGTATTGACCAGTTTGGGTCAAATGCTTCCGCGCGCAAAGGGCACCTTGGTCGACTTTGTGGTTAAGTACGTGAAAGGTATGGTGCCGAAGTATGATCTGCCCGGGGCGATTTCAATGCGTAAGGCTTTGCATAAAGGTCGACGTTTACAATACGTGAAACCTTTCATGTCTGGCGATGACATAGCTTTCCTTCAGTACACAGGTGGTACGACAGGGGTTGCGAAAGGTGCCATCCTAACTCATAGCAATATGATAGCAAACATTTTGCAGGCCAAAGGAATGTACGGGCCGGTACTAAAAGAAGGTAGAGAAGTGGTTGTGACCGCGTTGCCTCTTTACCACGTATTTGCTTTGACGGTGAACTGCCTATTGTTCCTTGAACTGGGTGGACGCAACCTGCTAATCACTAATCCGCGAGATATCCCAGGTTTTGTCAAAGAACTACAAAAGTGTCCGTTCACTGCAATTACCGGTGTCAACACGCTGTTCAATGCCTTGGTCAACAATGAAGATTTCCATGAGCTGGACTTTAGCAATCTAAAGTTGGCGGTAGGTGGCGGCATGGCCGTTCAACGTGCAGTTGCTGAGCAGTGGAAGAAGACAACTGGCGTACACCTATTAGAAGGTTATGGTCTCACCGAATGTTCTCCTTTGGTGACAGTTAACCCCTACGACCTCATCGAGTATACAGGAGCAATTGGTTTGCCTGTCCCCTCCACTGAAGTTCGTATTGTTGATGACGAAGGGAAGCCGTTGCCAAATACCGAAGTCGGTGAACTGCAGGTTCGTGGCCCTCAGGTCATGCAAGGTTACTGGCAAAGACCCGAAGCCAGCAAAGAAGTCATCAATAGTGAAGGGTGGTTGTCTACAGGGGATATCGTTAAGTTCGATGATCAGGGTCTGATTCACATTGTGGACCGTAAGAAGGACATGATTTTGGTGTCAGGCTTCAATGTATATCCAAATGAGATTGAAGATGTGGTGGCACTGCATGGAAAAGTAATGGAAGTTGCAGCCATTGGCCAACCTCATGAAGTCTCAGGTGAACTGGTCAAGATCTATGTAGTTAAACGTGATCCAAGTTTGACGAAAGATGAGCTCATAGCCCATTGTCGTCAGCACTTGACGGGCTATAAAGTTCCTAAGCTAGTTGAATTCAAAGATGAATTACCTAAAACCAATGTCGGTAAAATATTGCGCCGTGTCCTGCGCGAAGAGAATGATGCAAAGTTAGCCAAGGCTAGCTAAAGTTAAAGATAAGCACGGCCAAGTGTTTAATGTTAAAATGCCGACCAATACTAGTCGGCATTTTTATTTGTAGACCCCATCAGTCACAGTGAGAACTTTGTGAATTATCAAATCATTACCCGTCCAGATCAGCTAGAAAAAGTGTGTGAACAAGCTAGAGGCACAGATGTTGTTATGCTTGACACCGAGTTTGTCCGAACACGAACCTACCACCCCCAGCTTGGTCTTATTCAGTTATTTGATGGTGAAACACTTTCTTTGATTGATCCAACAGTCATTGATGATATGACCGCGTTTGTCCACCTTCTCAAGGACACATCCGTGTTAAAGGTTTTACACGCGTGTGGTGAAGACTTAGAAGTGTTTAACAACAGCTTTGATTGCCTGCCGTATCCTATGGTAGACACTCAATTGATGGCGGCATTTTTAGGTCATGGCCTGTCAACGGGTTTCGCTTCTTTGGTCGAATCTTATCTTGGTGTAGAACTGGATAAAAGTGAGTCGCGTACAGACTGGCTTGCAAGACCATTAACCGATAAACAACTCGACTACGCCGCAGCAGACGTCCACTACCTATTTCCTTTATATGAAAAACTACTTGAAGATATTATTCAAGCTGGCTGGTGGGAAGCCGCTCAGCAAGAAAGTGACTTGCTTGCAACCAAACGCATCAAATCACTTGATCCTGAAAAAGCTTATTTGGATATTAAGGGTGCTTGGCAGCTAAAACCGAGTGAGTTAGCGATATTAAAACCACTTGCCACCTGGCGTTTCAAAGAAGCAATTCGTCGTGACCTAGCACTGAACTTTATCTTTAAAGAGAATGATCTGCTGCTTGTTGCGCGCTTAGGCTTACAGAACAAACAAAGAATGGAACAGGAAGGTCTCGATATTCGTTCTGTGCAACGCCACAGCGCACGTATTATCTCGATTGTTAAATCAGCCCAAATGACGCCTGTTGATGAGTATCCTGCTAAAATTGAGCGTTTGATGGATATGCCAGGCTACAAGCAGAAGTTTAAAACCCTTAAAGATGAAGTGAAAAAAGCCTCTCAGGCGTCTGGGCTTGCGACAGAGTTTTTAGCATCCAAGAAACAATTAAATCAGTTGATGAGCTGGGTGTGGAAGAAAGATCGTGATCCATCCACTTTACCTGATGTGATGCAGAGTTGGCGTTTGGATCTGATGGGTGACAAACTCAACAAATTACTATAATAATTAATGATAAATAAAAAGGGCTTCCCAATGGAAGCCCTTTTTATCTATTTAACCCACAAGCAAATTAACCCGCAAGTACATCAGTGGCGACTTTGTAGCTTGGATCTTCTTTTACGTTAATCTCTACCAAGCTGCCTGCCTTATCGAGGAGCTTACGACAATCTGGGCTTAGGTGGCGTAAATGAAGTGTCTTGCCCTGAGCAGAGTAACGCTCGGCCAGTGTTTCGATAGCTTCGATAGCTGAGTGGTCGGTTACACGTGAATCTGCGAAATCGACGATAACATCACTTGGATCTTCATGCGCATCGAAAATTTCAAGGAAGTTGGCTACTGAACCGAAGAATACAGGGCCGTGAATTTTGTACTCTTTAGAACCTTCTGCGTTGATACTTGTATCGGCATAGATGTGTTTAGCGTGTTGCCAAGCAAACATCAGAGCAGAAGCAATAACACCAACAAAGACGGCAATAGCAAGGTCGGTCATTACTGTTACGACCGTTACTAGTACGATTACAAAGAAGTCTTGCTTTGGTACGCGACGAGCCAGTTTGAATGTTGCCCACTCGAAAGTACCGATCACCACCATGAACATTACACCGACGAGTGCCGCTAGTGGGATCATTTCGATAAGTGAAGAAGCGAAAAGGATAAATATCAGCAGTGCAGAGGCTGCTACAATACCCGACAAACGACCGCGGCCCCCTGAGTTAACGTTGATCATCGACTGACCAATCATCGCACAGCCACCCATAGCGCCAAACACGGAACATGTCATGTTTGCCATTCCCTGACCAATACATTCACGGTTTGACTGACCACGAGTGTTCGTCATTTCATCTAAAACTGTCAGTGTAAGCAGAGACTCAATCAGACCAATTGCGGCAAGAATGAGAGCGTACGGAAGGATAATTTGTAGCGTTTCTAGCGTTAGCGGGACTGCTGGGATAGAAAACGTTGGTAGTGAACCTGCCAGCGTCGCAGCAGCATCACCAGACATAGTGCGTAGGAAATCAACAACGGTACGTGTTTCTAGATCTAAGCCTACAACCAAAGCGGTCACAGTAACGATCGCTACTAAGGAAGAAGGAACTGCGGTAGTGAACTTTGGTAAGAAGTGAATAATCGCCATCGTTAGTGCGACTAAACCCAGCATCAATATCATCTGATCTTGAGGTAGCCAAGTTAGCATACCGTTAATGTCCGGCGCTTTGAACTGACCAAGCTGAGCTAGGAAAATAACAATCGCTAAACCGTTGACGAAGCCGATCATAACAGGATGTGGCACGATGCGGATGAATTTACCTAACTTAAATAGGCCAGCGGTTACCTGAAAGATACCGGCCAGTAATATGGCGGCAAAAAGATACTGGACGCCGTGTGATGCTACGAGAGAGACCATTACGACAGCCATTGCACCTGTTGCGCCCGAGATCATACCTGGACGCCCGCCAAAGATGGAGGTGATAAGGCCAACAATGAATGCAGCGTATAGACCAACCATAGGGTCAACACCTGCAACGAACGCAAAAGCAACGGCTTCAGGAACCAAGGCTAAAGCAACGGTCAGGCCAGATAACACGTCATTTTTTACAGAGTGTTTTGAAAATTGAGGAAATTCAAACATGCTTGCTCAGTTATGCTAAATGTTTACGGTAATTCTGAATATCAGAGAACGAAAGTTTGTCGTATAGGTTCTAGCTTAGTTTTCATGTAAGCAAAATGCGATGTAAAAGAGCACTGAAAACCAAACAAATGATTCAGATCGAGTCGGCGAATGCTACCTAAAAGTGTGATTAAGTTCAACAATGAAGCAGGTATTGGCTAATATTTGTGACAAATAGTGAGAGTCGTCATGCTCTTCACTGAATACACACAAAAAAACAGCCCCGTCATGGGGCTGTTTTTATTTTCATCAAACCTGACTAAAAGTTTTGAGGTTTTGCCATTGCAGCGCTGGCTTTATTGCTAGCGACTTGGCTACCTGCTCCTTTTGACAGGTATCGATCTTCTCGGAAAGGCGCAGCAATCACAGTAATATCTTTCATCTCTGTGGTGCCTGGGGCTTTTGCCATAGGGGCAGAGGCATGACCTTTAAATGCCTTCGGCACAACGATGTCAGAGCTTACAGTCACTTCAGTTGCTGTAACCGCTTCTCGAACAGTCTTCTCTTGCGCAGTTTCTGTCGATGCTTGGACTTGTTCAGTAACAGGCGTTTCCGCTAACTGAGCTGCTTCTACAGGTACGGTTTGCTCAACTAAAGGCTCAACCACTGATGCTGGTCGACGAACAATCACTTTACCCATGGCCATTTCAGGACAAGCAAATCCACCAAGTGCTGAAGTAGTCACTTCTGGAGCCGCAGCCTGTTCAGCTTTCGCTTTGTGCTTCGGCTCTGGTTTAGAGATACCGTAGCTCGGCATGACTTTACCCATTGCCATTTCAGGTGAAGCAACGCCACCTTTGCGTAAGCGGAATGGGTTAGGACGACGATCGCGACCACGACGACGGCGCTGACCGCTCGCACGCAGATGACGTGGAGAGCGGCGATTACGGCGTTGTTTTGGTTGTTCAGCCTCTTCCACATCCGTAGCTACTGTATGCTCTTCTACCGCTTCAGCTTTTGCTTCTGTAGTAACTTGCTTCGCATCTTCATCCGCTTTCGCTTTTGCAGCTTGGTCTTTGACTCGTACTTGCTTAGATAGCTTGCGGCGTTGACGACGTTCTTTCACTTTAGCGGCTTTCTCTTCCGCTCGCTCTTTGCGCGCTTCAGGTTTGTCAGTCTGTTGAGCGTCAGCCGCTAGTTTTAGACCTTCTTCAGCAACTTTGTTTGGCTTCGCATCATCGCGTTTGTTACGGCGATCTTGCTTAGGTTTACGGTTTTGCTGTTTACGTTCATTAGGCTTCGCTTCATTCGCAGCTTCGTCACGCTTGTTATCACGTCTGTTATCGCGCTTATCGTCACGGTTGTCGTTTCGATTATCGCGATTACCACGACGACGGTTGTCGTTACGGTTACGGCGGTTACGATTGTTGCGGTTACCCTCTTTACGCTCTTTAGGCTTCTGTTCTTCTTGCTTCTCTTCTTCTTTAGCTGAACCAAATAGGAAGCTGCCTAGTGCTTTAAAGATGCGGTTTACGAGTCCAGGTTGAGCCGTCTCAGTGTCAGCTTTCGCTTTCTTCTCAGGCGCTTTTTTAGCGACAGGTTTCGCTGGAGCAGGTGCAGACTGGGTTGGTGATGCGAAGCCTTTTAGGGCAGGCTCTTCAATCTTCTTCGCTTTGACTTCTTGCTCTACTGGCTCTTTACCTTCTGCTTCCTTCATCGCTTCGAGCTTTTTAGGAACTAGGTAAGAAAGCAGATCGAACTCTTCACCTTCACGTACTCGAATCACTTCAAAATGTGGCGTTTCCATATCTGAGTTAGGAACCACAGTGATCTTAGCTTCTTGATTACGTTCAATATGGTTGATTGAACGACGCTTTTCATTCAGAAGGTAAGATGCAATAGGGACAGGAACCACCGCCAGAACTTGCGCAGTATTGTCTTTCAGTGCTTCTTCTTCTATCAAACGAAGAACAGAGAGGGCAAGAGATTCATTATCACGAACGACACCAGTACCGCTACAGCGAGGGCAAATGTGGTGACTTGCTTCAGCTAGAGAAGGACTCAAACGTTGACGCGACATTTCTAACAGGCCAAAGCGCGAGATACGACCGATTTGAACACGAGCACGATCAAGACGAACAGCGTCACGCAGACGGTTCTCCACTTCGCGTTGATGGCGTACCGGCGTCATATCAATAAAGTCGATAACGACAAGGCCACCTAGATCACGAAGACGAAGTTGGCGAGCAATTTCATCGGCCGCTTCAAGGTTGGTGTTCAATGCCGTCTCTTCGATATCGCCGCCTTTCGTTGCACGGGCAGAGTTGATATCGATAGAGGTCAGAGCTTCTGTTGGGTCGATGACAATTGAACCACCAGAAGGTAGACGAACTTCACGTTGGAAAGCCGATTCAATCTGACTTTCAATTTGGTAATGACTAAATAGGGGGACCTCACGGTCGTGTTTTTTGACTCGGTTTTCAAAGTCAGGACGAACAAGGCGAATGTGTTGTAGAGCGCGTTCAAAGATAGTATTGCTATCGATCAGAATTTCACCGATATCACGACGTAAGTAATCGCGAATAGCACGAACGATAACGTTACTTTCTTGATGGATAAGGAAAGGAGCAGGGTTCGCCTCAGAAGCTTGTTTGATAGCGCCCCAATGGTTGAGGAGAACATTCAAGTCCCACTCAAGTTCTTCTGCGCTCTTTCCTACACCAGCCGTACGGACAATAAGTCCCATACCTTGTGGCAATTCTAGAGTGCTCAATGCCGCTTTCAGTTGCGTACGCTCATCCCCTTCGATTCGGCGAGAAATGCCACCTGCACGAGGGTTATTTGGCATCAGAACAAGGTAACTACCTGCAAGAGACACAAAAGTCGTGAGGGCTGCACCTTTGCTGCCACGTTCTTCTTTCTCTACTTGAACAATTACTTCTTGACCTTCAGTCAGCACCTCTTTAATGCTTGGGCGACCTTGGTAAGTGTAACCTTCAGGAAAGTATTCGCGGGCAATTTCTTTTAGAGGAAGGAAACCGTGTCGCTCTGCACCGTAATCGACAAAAGCTGCTTCCAGACTTGGTTCGATGCGAGTAATACGTCCTTTGTAGATGTTTGCTTTTTTCGATTCGTGGCCTGGGCTTTCGATATCTAAATCATATAAGCGCTGACCATCAACCAAAGCAACACGCAACTCTTCTTTTTGAGTTGCGTTGATTAGCATTCTTTTCATTGATAAATCTCGTTGTCATTCTATGTTGTCTTGCTGCCTTAATGTATCTTTCACGGTGCCTGATCCCATGGCTTAAATTTGTGCAGCCTCCCGGCTGGAGGGATGCTCTTTGGGCACGTCAGTCTTACAAACAAATTTGGCTTGTAAGCCGCAATGATGGCGGATAATACTCAACATGAAAGATTTTTGAGTAGGGCAACAAGTTGTACTAACTCCGAAAATGTCTTACGCCATGTGCTGCATTTTGGTAAATTAGCGGCTACTCAATGTCTTGCTCAAAAATGAATAGGTTTGTGTAAAATGCAACCTAATCATCCATTGCAGGTGTGAACTATAGCAGTACCCATTAAAGTCAGCAATCTGCTTTATTATAAAACGCTAAAAAACCCATTTTTTATTTCTGTAAAGCGCTGTATTTAAAAGATTTGTTTGATGATTTTTGAGAATTGTAAATATGTTGGTGAATTTTTATTCGTAGCGTAACAGAAACTCATTCTTAGAAAGGGATTTACCAAATCGTCACCTAGAAAATGTGAACTAGAATGGTAGAATATCGAAATGAGTGAAATTAGAACTAAAGTCCAATTTGTCGATATCGACGAAGATATGGCTGGTCAGCGTATCGATAACTTCTTACGTAACCAACTTAAAGCTATCCCTAAAAGCATGGTTTATCGGATCTTGCGCAAGGGAGAAGTACGCGTAAACAAAAAACGAATTAAAGCTGAATATAAATTGAAGGCGGGGGATTTGGTCAGAATTCCTCCAGTCACGATTGAAGAGAAGCAAGACGAAGTCGCACCGAGTACAAAATTGAATAAAGTCGCTGAGCTAGAACATATGATCATCCATGAAGATGAACATATGCTTATCCTCAATAAACCTTCGGGCACGGCAGTTCACGGAGGAAGCGGGCTTAAATTTGGTGCGATTGAAGCTTTACGAGCACTCAGGCCACAAGCTCGTTTTCTTGAGCTAGTACATCGTATTGATCGTGATACTTCGGGAATCCTTTTGGTTGCGAAAAAGCGCTCTGCGCTGCGTCATCTACAAGCTCAGTTTCGTGAGAAAACCGTGCAGAAATACTATTTCGCGTTAGTGATGGGGCAGTGGAAGAGTAGTTGTAAGGTTGTAAACGTACCACTATTGAAAAATGAAGTGAACAGCATCGTCCGTGTCAACTCTCAGGGTAAGCCTTCTGAGACACGTTTTAAGATTATTGAAAAGTTCGCTGAGGCTACTTTGATTCAGGCCAGTCCAATAACAGGACGTACACATCAAATCCGTGTCCATACTCAGTATACTGGCCATCCTATTGCTTGGGACGATCGTTATGGAGATCGACGCTTTGATGCTTACACAGGAAAAGTTGGGTTAGACCGACTGTTTCTTCATGCCGCTAATATTAAATTCAAACACCCATCCAATGACGAGTTGATGGAAGTGAGTGCGCCAATGGAAGTAAAGTTGGAGAAGGCGCTAGCGGGTTTACGTAAGCTTTAAAGGCAGGCTTTGCCTGAGAAGCGGGAACGGACTTTGTCCTATGGATCGCTTCACTAATGGAACGGGCGTTGCCCTATGGAACACTTCGTTGCGGGATAACTGGATCGGGCTTCGCCCTGATAGAAAGAAGAAGCTTTTTTTTGGTCATTCCATAGAGCGACGAAGGAGCGAGTAGGGAATCTTTAAAAGGTTCTCACTCGTATGAAGAGATCCCCAACTCGGTCGTACCTCCCTCTCGGGGATGACAGTTTTAATCTATTGAAATGAAAAGGGTTGACGCTATGTGCCAACCCTCATAATTATCCCGCATCCCGCATCCCGCATCCCGCATCCCGCATCCCGCATCCCGCATCTCCCTAAAGTACCTCAAAACCTTGCGTTTCAAGCATATCAATCAAGTCAATCAATGGTAGCCCAACCAAAGTATTCGGGTCTTTCCCTTCCAACTTTTCAAATAGTGCGATACCCAGCCCCTCACTTTTAAAACTGCCAGCGCAGTAATACGGCTCTTCTTTCTCTACATAGCGATTGATCTGTTGTTGAGTTAGCTGACGGAAATGAACCGTGAACGTATCCAGTTTGACATCTGTGATATTCGTTTCGGTGTTGTGAAGCGCAAGCCCGGTGTAAAACTGTATCGACTTACCGCTTTGGCGAGTCAACTGTTTGATCGCGGTTTCTCGATTGAGAGGTTTGCCAATGATTTCTCCGTCAATTACACATACTTGATCGCTGCCAATAACAAGACTCGGTTGGCTCGTTGCGCATGATTGTGCTTTTTCCTTTGCGAGGCGTTTCACCAGGTGCTCTGGTTGCTCGTTTATTAATGGTGTTTCGTCGCAGTCAGGTGAGGCAGTATCAAAGGGTATCGACAGTTTATTGAGCAGTTGTTTTCTAAACGGTGAAGTCGATGCTAAAACAAGTTGGTATTGTGGCATTTTCCAGTACAATCTTTCAGGGAGTTAGCACTAGCTTAATAGATATTACGATGCGAGTCCTAGCTCTTCTGATGATAAGGAAAAAAACTACAACTTTTTATCCTTTTTCTTTGACTCAAAACGAATTGGAAGATAGAATTCGCGCCCTATGCAAAAGGTAAAAATACCGCGAACGGTTGATCCGGCACGCGCTGCTCAGAAGCGACTTGATTATGATGGTATCATTCAGGTTAGTCTTTTTAAGCGTTTGTTCGAATCAGTTGAAGGCGTTAAACGCGACGCTCAAGTGTCATTGTCATTTGAGTTAGATGAACAGCGACTCGTTGTTATCTCTGGTAAAGCTAACATCGAAGTTGATTTAGAGTGTCAACGCTGTAATGAGGTTTTCGCACATGAGTGCGATGTCCAATTCACTTATACACCTTACAAAGGTGAAAAGACTGAAGAGGAAGCACCGGAAGAGTACGATTTGGTAGATCTGAACGAGTACGGTGAAATTGACCTGATACAGTTAGTTGAAGACGAGTTCATTCTAAACTTGCCTCAAATCGCAAAGCACGAAGAAGCGGATTGCAGCGTTAAATCAGACAATTTGGTATTTGGTGAAATTCCAGAAGAAATTGTGGAAGAAAAGCCGAATCCATTCGATGTTTTAAAAAACTTAAAGAAGTAATTCTTTAAGAATTAACATAGGAGTAGGGTCAATGGCCGTACAAAAGAGCAAGAAATCACGTTCAAAGCGTGGCATGCGTCGTTCACACGATGCCCTATCTACAGCTGCACTATCTGTAGACGCAACTTCAGGTGAAACTCACCTGCGCCACAACGTAACTGCTGAAGGTTACTACCGTGGTAAAAAGGTTATCAACAAGTAAGGTTGACCTTTGCCTAATATAACCGTTGCACTTGATGCAATGGGCGGGGATTTCGGTCCTCGCGTCACAGTGCCTGCCGCCGTGCAGGCACTGTCGCATTTCCCAGAGCTGAAAGTGATCCTCATAGGTGATCAGACCGCGATCACAACTCAATTATCGTCTCTTGGTTATCAGCCTGATGCTCGTTTGAGTATTCAACATAGTGACCGAGTTATCTCAGATTCTGAAAAACCTTCTCTCGCACTTCGAAACAGTAGTGGTACCTCTATGGGAATGGCTATTGATGCGGTTGCGCAAGACAGTGCCGATGCATGTGTCAGTGGTGGAAACACAGGGGCACTCATGGCTTTATCACGTTTTCGACTGAAGTTATTACCAGGAGTTGAACGCCCAGCATTAATCTCTGCTTTACCCACCGCTTCCGGTGGCAGAACTTGGATGCTTGATCTTGGAGCAAACGTTTCTAGTGACGCTGATTCATTGTTCCAGTTCGCTGTGATGGGAAGTGCATTGACCGAGCAATACTTGGATAGGCCGCCGCGGGTGGCAATTCTCAATATCGGTGCCGAGGAAATTAAGGGTAACGATCTGGTTAAACGTTGTGCTGAAATGTTGTCTCAGACGCAGTCCGTGAATTTTGTCGGCTATATTGAAGGTAATCAGTTACTCCACGATGCGGCGGATGTGGTGGTATGTGACGGCTTTGTTGGTAATGTTTGCCTCAAAGCATGTGAGGGTACCGCCCAGCTATTTATTGAAAAGTTGAAAGCGAGCATGATGGCTTCATCTGTAAAAGGCTGGATTGCAAGAAAATTGTTTTCTGGTCTATTTAATGAGCTGAAAACATTGAACCCCGACCAGTATAACGGCGCAAGTTTGCTAGGATTGCGCGGCATTGTCATAAAAAGCCACGGAAGTGCTGACGTAGACGCTGTCATCAACGCCATTGGAGAAGCGTTACACGAGGTCAAACGACAAGTACCAAGCCGTATTAGCGATCGTTTGGAAGCGGTTTTACTCGAGAGGCATTATTAGTCTTCATGTATAGCAAAATTTTAGGTACTGGCAGCTACCTGCCATCTCAGGTGCGTTCAAACGCAGACTTGGAGAAAATGGTAGATACAAGCGATGAGTGGATTGTTACTCGTACTGGTATTAAAGAACGTCGTATTGCAGCTGAGAACGAAACGGTTGCAGATATGGGGTATATCGCTGCAGAAAACGCCATTGAAATGGCGGGCATCGATAAGAATGATATTGACCTGATCATCGTCGCGACCACCAGCAGTAGCCACACTTTTCCCTCTTCTGCTTGTCAAGTGCAAGCTAAATTAGATATTAAAGGGTGTCCGGCATTTGATATTGCCGCCGCATGTTCAGGTTTTGTCTATGCGCTTTCAGTGGCAGACCAGCATATTAAAACAGGCATGTGTAAAAATGTGCTCGTGATCGGTTCAGACACTTTGTCCAAAACCTGCGATCCAACCGATCGCTCAACCATCATTTTGTTTGGGGATGGTGCTGGTGCTGTTGTGGTGGGCGCAAGTGAAGAGCCTGGGATTCTTTCAACGCATATCTACTCGGACGGCCGTTTTGGTGAGTTGCTAAGCCTTGAGGTTCCCGAGCGTGGAAAAGATGCTGACAAGTGGTTACACATGGCAGGCAATGAAGTGTTTAAAGTCGCTGTGACGCAGTTATCAAAACTCGTTAAAGATACGCTGGCTGCCAACGATATGCATAAGTCTGAACTAGACTGGCTAGTGCCTCACCAAGCGAACTATCGCATTATTTCTGCAACGGCAAAGAAACTATCTATGTCGCTTGATCAAGTGGTTATCACATTGGACAGGCATGGCAATACGTCTGCAGCTACTGTACCAACGGCACTTGATGAGGCTGTTCGTGACGGGCGAATTAAACGCGGGCAGACGCTTCTATTAGAAGCATTTGGTGGTGGCTTTACCTGGGGCTCAGCGCTGGTTAAGTTCTAATCCCAACCGAATTTAAAAGATTAAGATGCCTTTTTAGGCATCTTAATCTTTCTTACTTTGTTTTAAAGGAAAAGAAAATGAGCAATTTTGCTATCGTATTTCCAGGTCAGGGCTCACAAGCAGTCGGTATGCTTGCTGAACTTGGCGAACAGTATGAAGTAGTAAAAAACACTTTTTCGGAAGCATCTGAGGCGTTAGGTTACGACCTATGGGCGTTGGTTCAAAATGGCCCAGCTGAAGATCTCAACCAAACTTTTCGTACTCAACCAGCACTGTTAGCATCCTCGGTGGCTATCTGGCGTGTTTGGCAAGAGCTTGGCCTAGAGCAGCCTGCGAACCTAGCGGGCCATAGTCTAGGTGAATATTCGGCATTAGTATGTGCTGGTGTGATTGACTTTAAAGAAGCAATCAAGCTGGTTGAACTGCGTGGTCAACTCATGCAAGAAGCCGTGCCAGCAGGCACTGGGGCTATGTTCGCGATCATCGGTCTAGATGATGAGTCTATTGCTAAAGCGTGTGAAGAAGCGGCTCAAGGTGAAGTGGTATCACCAGTAAATTACAACTCACCCGGTCAGGTTGTGATTGCAGGTAGTAAAGACGCAGTCGAACGCGCAGGTGCTTTGTGTAAAGAAGCGGGGGCGAAGCGAGCTCTGCCACTGCCAGTTTCAGTGCCTTCTCACTGTGCTTTGATGAAGCCAGCAGCCGATAAACTGGCTGTCGCTCTAGAAGAGATTGAGTTCAATACTCCTCTATTGCCAGTTATCAATAACGTTGATGTTGTTGCTGAAAATGACCCTGCGAAAATTAAAAATGCACTTGTGCGCCAGCTATACAGCCCAGTTCGCTGGACTGAAAGTGTACAGCTAATGAGCGAACAAGGTGTAGAAAGACTTCTTGAATTAGGCCCGGGTAAAGTTCTAACGGGTCTGACAAAACGTATCGTGAAGACACTCAGTGGCGCTGCAGTAAACGATGCTGCATCTTTAGAAGCCGCTAAGTAAACTTTTAAGGAATAACAATCATGATGAACCTAGAAGGCAAGATTGCACTGGTTACTGGCGCAAGTCGAGGTATTGGTCGTGCTATCGCTGAAATTCTTGTTGAACGAGGCGCGACGGTTATCGGTACTGCGACTTCAGAAAATGGTGCTGCTGCAATCAGTGAATACCTTGGTGAAAATGGTAAAGGCCTGGCGCTAAACGTGACAGATATCGAATCCATTGAAGCAACTCTGAAAAATATTAATGATGAGTTTGGCGCAATCGATATTCTGGTGAACAATGCAGGTATTACGCGTGATAACTTACTTATGCGTATGAAAGATGATGAGTGGAATGACATCATCAATACTAACCTGACACCGATCTACCGAATGTCAAAAGCGGTACTTCGTGGCATGATGAAGAAACGTGCGGGCCGTATCATCAACGTTGGTTCAGTTGTTGGTACAATGGGTAATGCAGGTCAAACTAACTATGCAGCAGCGAAAGCTGGCGTGATTGGTTTCACTAAATCCATGGCGCGTGAGGTAGCCTCTCGTGGCGTAACCGTTAATACTGTTGCACCGGGATTTATCGAAACTGATATGACTAAGGCGCTAAATGACGAGCAACGTGCAGCAACTCTTGCAAACGTGCCGGCAGGTCGTCTTGGTGATCCTCGCGAAATTGCATCAGCGGTAGCGTTCCTAGCTTCTCCGGAAGCTGCGTACATTACTGGTGAAACTTTGCATGTTAATGGTGGCATGTACATGGTTTAATGCCTATGTTTGAACAAAATGGGCTATTCGTTGTCATAAAAATGGCCTACAGTTTGTGATAACTGGCATTAAAATGCGCAACATTTGTGCATGATATAAGTCAAAAATGTATTGAATTTCGGTTAAAATCGCGAAAATTGTGGTTTGACCAGCAAGGACCCCCTTGCAACTTTCAATAGTTCGAATAAACTACGGAATCATCGCATTGAGCGAAATCTGTAAAGGAAAAGAAAAAATGAGCAACATCGAAGAACGCGTAAAGAAAATCATTGTTGAACAGCTAGGTGTAGACGAAGCAGAAGTTAAAAACGAAGCTTCTTTCGTTGATGATCTAGGTGCTGATTCTCTAGACACTGTTGAACTAGTAATGGCTCTAGAAGAAGAATTTGACACTGAGATTCCAGACGAAGAAGCTGAGAAAATCACTACTGTTCAAGCTGCTATCGACTACGTGAACAGCGCTCAGTAATATCTCTCTCAGGCGGCCTTCCGGTCGCCTGTGTTCTTTTATTCCTTCTTTACCTCTCATACATTTCAATCCCGGAGAATAAAATCGTGTCCAAGCGTCGTGTTGTTGTCACTGGCATGGGTATGTTGTCACCGGTCGGCAACACCGTTGAATCATCCTGGAAAGCCCTGCTAGCCGGTCAAAGTGGTATCGCTAATATTGATCACTTTGATGCTGAAAACTTTTCCACTCGCTTTGCAGGCTTAGTAAAAGATTTTGACTGTACAGAGTACATGTCCAAGAAAGATGCTCGTAAGATGGATTTATTCATCCAGTACGGCATCGCAGCCGGTATGCAGGCTCTAGACGACTCTGGCTTGCAAATTAATGAAGACAACGCAGCACGCGTCGGTGTTGCGATTGGTTCAGGCATTGGTGGCCTTGATCTTATCGAAGCTGGCCATACAGCACTTGTTGAAAAAGGCCCTCGCAAAGTTAGCCCATTTTTCGTGCCCTCAACCATTGTAAACATGGTTGCTGGTAACTTATCTATTATGCGTGGTCTTCGTGGCCCTAACATCGCTATCTCCACGGCGTGCACCACGGGTTTGCACAACATTGGTCATGCCGCTCGCATGATCGCTTACGGTGATGCTGAAGCTATGGTTGCTGGTGGTGCTGAAAAAGCATCGACGCCGCTGGGTATGGCAGGTTTCGGTGCGGCGAAAGCGTTGTCGACTCGCAACGATGAGCCACAAAAAGCCTCTCGACCATGGGACAAAGATCGTGATGGCTTTGTTCTAGGTGATGGCGCGGGCATCATTGTATTGGAAGAGTACGAGCATGCAAAAGCTCGTGGTGCCAAGATTTACGCAGAGCTGGTTGGCTTTGGTATGTCTGGAGATGCATACCACATGACGTCTCCGAGCGAAGACGGGTCCGGTGGTGCTTTAGCAATGGAAGCTGCCATGCGTGACGCGGGTATCACGGGGACACAAGTCGGCTACGTAAACGCACATGGTACGTCTACTCCTGCTGGCGATGTGGCTGAAGTGAAAGGTATCCGTCGTGCGCTAGGTGAAGAAGGCACTAAACAAGTGAAAGTTTCTTCAACTAAGTCGATGACGGGACACTTACTTGGTGCTGCAGGTTCTGTTGAGGCGATCGTGACTATCATGTCACTGGTTGATCAAATGGTTCCACCAACGATTAATCTAGATAATCGCGACGAAGGTCTTGAAGATATTGATCTAGTACCGCATACGGCACAACCTATCGATTCAGAGTATGCCATTTGTAACTCGTTTGGTTTTGGTGGTACTAACGGTTCTTTGGTTTTCAAAAAGATATAAAGAGTCACAACCCAATTTGTGATAAAACGGCTTAATGCTTTGGCATTAAGCCGTTTTCTTTTATGTGGATATCAATTATGTACTTGGTAAATGGACACACCACAGACTCAATCTCCCTTACTGATCGCTCATTTCAATATGGGGACGGTTGTTTCACCACCATGTTGGTTGTCAAAGGTCGCATTCAACATTGGGATAAACATCAAGACCGGATGCAATCTTGCCTCGACTTACTAGGTATCGCCTCTCCGAACTGGAGAGAGGTGCAAGATTGGTTAGAAAAAATGTGTCTAGAGTCTACTCGCTCAGGATTGAAGTTACACATCAGCCGAGGAGAAGGAGGGCGTGGATATAGCCCTACTCAAGTGACCTTACCAAATGTTACTATTGGCGCCTTTAATTATCCGGTTCACTATGAACAATGGTTGATGGATGGAATTGGTTTAGGTTTATGTAGCAAGAGACTAGGGGTAAACCCTTTGTTGGCGGGCCATAAGCACAATAATCGACTTGAGCAAGTATTGCTCAAAGCTGAAATGGACCAACAAGGTTTCCTGGATGGAATCGCACTGGATGTGAACGGCTATGTAATTGAGACAACAATGGCTAATTTGTATTGGGTCAAACAGGGAATCATCTACACCCCCGATTTAACGAATGCGGGGGTTGCAGGTGTTATGCGTCGCGTTGTTGCTGAACGCTTATCAAGTTGTGGGCTTACTTTATCGATTGGTCATTACAGGCTTGAAGAGCTAAACGAAGCAGAAGAAGTCTTTATATCAAACTCAATCCTTGGTGTCGCCCCAGTAAAAAGCATTGGCACTCAGACCTTTTCAATAGGAACAATAACAGAAAAAATTCAGGAGATGGTTAACCCGTGATTAAGAGAATCACCTTATTTCTGGCACTTGTATTACTGATTGCTGGTGCAGGATTTATTTATGTTACTAAACAAGTCGATGAGTATGTGACTCAGCCATTAAAGCTGAAAGAAGAACAGATTTACACGATTGAGACGGGTATGAGTTTCAACCGTTTACTGGCTGATTTAACGGATGATGAACTGATTGCTGCTGCTGGTGTGTCAAAGCTAGTTCGACGATTTCACCCAGAACTCACACAAGTGAAAGCAGGGACATACTTGCTTACTCCCGGTATTAACCTCACACAGGCGCTAGAGCTGTTCAAAACCGGCAAAGAGCATCAATTCGCCATTACCTTTGTTGAAGGTTCAACATTCGCGGAATGGCGATTAGCATTAGAACAAGCCCCGTACCTTGAGCATAAAACATCGGCTTTGAGTGAAGCAGAGATTGCGCAACAACTTGGCCTTGAAGAATCAAAACTTGAAGGCTTATTGCTTGCTGAAACTTATCATTACACGCTCGGTACTTCTGATCTTGATATCATCAAGCGAGCTGCAAAAAAGTTGCAGCAAATTCTTGATAAGCACTGGCGGCAAAGGCAAGACAATTTGCCGTTAAAGACTCCATACGATGCATTAATCCTGGCTTCTATCATTGAAAAAGAGACGGCAGTAAGTGCTGAGCGTGAACGTGTTGCTGGAGTGTTTGTAAACCGTCTTAACAAGCGGATGCGCCTTCAGACCGACCCAACAGTGATCTACGGTATGGGTGAAAAATACGATGGTAACATACGCAAGAAAGACTTACGCACACCCACACCTTACAATACCTATGTGATTTTTGGCTTACCGCCAACACCGATTGCGATGCCGGGTGAGGCCTCCATTGCTGCAGCCACCAATCCTGAAAACAGCAGTTACTTATACTTTGTGGCCAGCGGAGATGGCGGTCATGTTTTTTCCAAGACGCTGAGTGAACACAATCGCGCGGTACGCGCTTATCTAAGACAACTAAGAAGTAACAAATGACACAAGCGAAATTTATCGTAATTGAAGGCCTAGAAGGCGCAGGTAAAAGTACAGCAATTAATGCGGTGCTTGATACGCTAAAGCAAGCTGGTATTGAGAAGGTAACGAATACTCGTGAGCCGGGTGGAACGGCGCTAGCAGAGAAACTCAGAACCTTGGTCAAACAAGACCATGTAGGGGAAGAGTTGCAAGATATGACCGAATTGCTCCTTATGTATGCGGCGAGGGTACAGTTGGTTGAAAATGTCATTAAACCAGCATTAGATCGCGGTACTTGGGTAGTAGGAGATCGACATGATATGTCTTCTCAGGCTTATCAAGGAGGCGGACGTCAAATATCTAAACAAACTATGGCGGCGCTTAAGCAGACAACATTGGGTGACTTTAAACCAGATTTGACCATTTACCTTGACCTTGACCCACGCGTCGGCCTTGAGCGGGCGAGAGGCCGAGGCGAGTTGGATCGAATTGAGAAGATGGATATGAGCTTTTTCGACCGTACAAGAGAGCGTTATCTTGAGTTGGCAAGCAATGATGAAAGTGTCGTTGTAGTTAGCGCTGAACAAAGTATTGATAGCGTCGCACAAGATATTAGAACCCATTTAACGAATTGGTTGGCACAATAACCATGAATTCTATCTATCCTTGGTTAACCGACACTTGGCGCGAATGGCAGGCTAGTCTGGAATCAGATAGGTTTTCCAATGCAGCACTATTGATAGCGGAGAAAGGACTGGGTGCTGAGCAACTCGTGGAGCGGTTTAGTGGAGCTGCAATGTGTAGCAACTATGCCAGTGAAGCTTGCGGTTTTTGCCATAGTTGCCAGCTAATGCAGGCACGCAATCACCCGGATTTCCATATTGTTAAACCTGAGAAAGAAGGCAAAACTATCACGGTAGAGCAGGTGCGCGAGTGTAATCGTTTAGCTCAAGAGTCTTCACAGTTGTCAGGAGTGAGGTTGTTCATCATCGAACCCGCAGAAGCGATGAACGAATCTGCTGCAAATGCTCTATTAAAAACACTAGAAGAGCCATCTAACAGTTGTATGTTTCTTCTGGTTAGTCACAAAGCACATCGGTTGCTTCCAACGATTACCAGCCGTTGCCAGCAATGGCACGTGGTGAATCCGAGTTCAGAGTTGCTTGCTCAATGGTTAAATGAACAAGTCACTTTGGCAATCCCTGCTTTTGCGGCACATGTCAATGGCAATGCGCCACTCAAGACTCAAGCGTTTGTTGAACAGGGGAAAATTGAAAAATATCATCAGATTGAAAAGCATTTCCTTGAAGTCACTCAATTGACGGGCGATAGCGTCAAGCTAGCCAAAGAGCTGGCGACATCACCATCTGAGTACTTACAATGGATATGGTTTTTGCTGACAGATGCTCAAAAGAGTCATTTTGGTGTTCAGATGCCTTATTTTACACCAGGCTCAAAGGTTTTGGCGGCCAAACTCAGTTATCAATTGCTCTATACTCAAACAACAAACCTGAGTCAGTTGCTTGGACAATTACGAGAGCACACTGGGTTAAATAGTGAACTGCTGATCTTAGATTGGTTATTTAAATTTAATGAGGAATCATGTTTGTAGACTCACATTGTCACTTAGACAAACTGGATTATCAGGATCTGCATTCTGGTATTGAAGACGTAGTTGAAAAGGCTAAGGCTGCCAAAGTCTCAGAGCTACTTTCTGTTGGGGTTACACTAGATTCGTTTCCTGCAATGCTGGAAATGATTGAGCCTTTTGGCAACGTTTACGCTTCTTGTGGTGTTCACCCTCTAGATGTAGAGAGTGAGTTTGCCTTAGACCGATTACACGAATATGCCTCGCACCCCAGAGTTGTTGCAATAGGCGAAACTGGGCTGGATTACCACTATCAACCTGAGACTGCTGAGTTACAAAAGCTAAGATTCCAGCAGCACGTTGAATTAGCCGTTAAGCTGAATAAACCTTTGATCATCCACACACGGAATGCCCGACAAGATACGTTGGATATTTTACGTCGAGGCCAGGCTGATAAATGTGGCGGCGTGATTCACTGTTTCACCGAAGATCTTGCTTTCGCTGAAGCGGCGATGGATCTTGGTTTTTATATCTCCATTTCAGGGATCGTTACTTTCAGGCAGGCAACTGAACTAAAAGAAGTGGTTAAAACACTACCACTTGATAGATTGTTAATTGAAACTGATTCACCGTACCTTGCACCTGTGCCACACCGAGGGAAACAGAACCAGCCTGCTTACGTGGTTGAAGTAGCTTCCTATATTGCCCAGTTAAAAAACACATCACTGAGCGAAGTTGGCTTAAAAACCAGTCAAAACTTCCGAAATCTTTTTTTGAGATAAAAAAAGAGTTTTGAATGAAAAAGGAGCGCAAGCTCCTTTTTTTGTGTCTCAAATCACTTTTAGTACTATAAATTGTCTTGTTTACTAATTTTGTTGAAGATGAGAAGCTGAAAGTATCACAATGTAATTTTGTTACATGAAATAACAATTGAGTTTATTTTATTTACTCGTCAAAATTAATAGGCATTAATATTAATTTAATAAATATCAATCAGATACACTGAAATCATGGGTTCTATTCGCCTATTTTGGATTGTGATCTATCTATTAGTTTGAAACTTATTTCCGTAACCTGCTAGAAAGTTTGTTCACCATCAATATATATTTAGAGCCGGAAAATATACTGCAAGATGTGGTTACATTTTCGCGGGGTGCTAACATTTAAGGCTACGGGGGTGTGCCGTTAGAACCCGATAATTCTTATAACTTTTCAGGAGCATAAACATGTTTAATAACCTTTTTGCTAGCCTGCAAAAAGTGGGTAAAGCTCTGATGCTACCAGTATCGGTTTTACCTGTTGCAGGTATTCTACTCGGGGTAGGTGCTGCCGATCTGAGTTTCATTCCGGAAGTTGTTTCCAACTTAATGGAGCAAGCGGGTGGTTCAGTATTTGGTCAAATGGCACTACTTTTCGCAGTAGGTGTTGCACTTGGCTTTACTAACAACGATGGTGTGGCGGGTCTGGCTGCAATTGTTGGCTACGGCATCATGACAGCAACACTTGGTGTGATGGCTAACCTAAGTGTGGAGTCAGCACAAGCTGCAGCTGAAGCAGCAGGTTCAATATTGGATGATAAAGCTATAGACTTAATCAGAAAACAATATGAAACAGGTGTGTTGGGTGGTATTTTTGTTGGTAGTATTGCTGCTTGGTCTTTTAATCGTTTCTTTAAGATACAGCTTCCAGAATACTTAGGTTTCTTTGCAGGTAAGCGTGCGGTGCCTATCATCACTGGCTTTTTAGCTATTGCACTAGCTTTAGTTCTTTCTGTAGTTTGGCCTCCCATAGCATCAGTTATGCAAACATTCTCACATTGGGCTGCAACTCAGAACCCAGAGCTAGCTTTTGGGATTTACGGTGTTGTTGAGCGTTCTCTAATTCCATTAGGTTTGCATCATGTTTGGAATGTCCCATTTTTCTTCGAAGCGGGTAGTTGCGTAAACACAGTAGGTGAAGTACAAAATGGCGTTCTTAGATGTTATCTAGTAGCTGATGAAGCATCGCGTGCCGCTGGTAATGGCTTCGGTCAGCTAGCGGGTGGTTACATGTTCAAGATGTTCGGTCTACCAGCCGCTGCTATTGCGATTGCTCACTCTGCTAAACCAGAGAATCGTGCGAAGGTAATGGGTATCATGGCGTCTGCTGCGTTGACTTCATTCTTAACAGGTATTACTGAACCAATTGAGTTCTCGTTCCTATTCGTTGCACCTATTCTTTATGGTATCCACGCTCTACTGGCTGGCTCTGCGTACGTTGTTGCTAACACGCTAGGCTTTGTACACGGCACCACCTTCTCGCATGGTCTAATGGACTTTATACTATTGTCGGGCAATGCTCAGAAGATAGGACTGATGATTGCGACAGGGATAGTTTATGCTGTGGTTTACTATGTGGTTTTCCGTACCATCATCAAGGTCATGGATCTTAAAACGCCTGGTCGTGAAGATGAATCTGAAGAAGCAGTCGCTACATCGGGTTCAGATTTGGCAGGTGATCTGGTTGCCGCATTCGGTGGTAAAGCAAACATCACTGGCCTAGATGCATGTATCACTCGTCTACGCGTTGCAGTAGCGGATACAGAGGCGGTTGATCAAGACAAACTGAAACAACTAGGCGCGGCTGGCGTAGTGGTTGTTGCAGGTGGTGTTCAGGCTATCTTCGGTACAAAGTCTGATAACCTGAAAACTGAAATGGATGAGTGGATCCGCAACAACGTTTAACTACTATTGTTAGTTTTAGTTGAAAAAGGAGGTGTTAACCTCCTTTTCTTTTTAGGGGCCATAAAAAGTAACCAGCAGTCCGGCTAGTTGTTGACTAAGGTTACTCTTTGGTCGAAGCGGCTGAAGCGATGAATGTGAGCAAATCTGCTATGGACGAGTGGTTAAGGCAGATTGAACAAGAGATACAGGGTGCAGTACCGCTGGCGATAGAACCAAGGAGAACCGAGAGCTTATAAAGCGAATCGCTGAGCTTGAAGAGCAAAATGAAATCATAAAAAGGCTAAAGCTCTGTTGAGGTCGCACTCACTGACAAACTCTCGATAGTCGAGAGACTTAAACAACTCAAACAGAGCTACAGTATTCTCAAACGGTTTAGCATATTCGGTGTCCATTGCAGTAGTTAAAAGTATTGGAAAATGCGACCGAGAGCTATTCTTGCGCATGAACTTCGAATTAGATCGCTTGCCCAATAGGCTCACAACGCGAGCTATTGTAGGCATCGTTACGAATTCAGACACGAGTTTGAGTTGTTGGGCTTATTTAACGGTTTTTATCGACTTATTCGCTCGAAAACCTGTTGGTTGTGCTACATCCTTTTCGTCCACAATAGTCAGTTGACCGTCAAATCGGTAAAGGTGGCTTATGAGTCACGAGGAATGTCTAAAGGAGTTATCCGTAATAAAGAGCAACTAACGCATTGCACAAGTCGAACATACCGTCAGACCCTAGGGTTATATCAAATTAAACAGACTTTATCTCGTAGAGGTAACCGTTGGGATCTTAGTCCAGTGGATCGCTTCCTTGAAGTCTGACAACAGAGTGGATGCCTGTCAGTGGTTTTCGCAGTTTAGTTGAAGCTTGATACAGTAATGTTGGTTATATCATTAGATATAACAGCCAAGTCAGAGCGCACTAGTACACCGGTGGCCTAACCCCGAAAAAATTTACTTGGATACTTACAAAACTGTGGCGAATCTTAGTTGACCATTACAACTACATATCAGGCATTGTTGCTCTTCATCAAAATTGAGTTAAAAGCGCCGTTTGGGTATGTATTCTTCATTTGCGCAGAATCAAAAAAACACTTCAATTATGCATCTCTGTCCATATTTTTAAGATATCGACTTATACTTTACCTAGTTTACGAATTAAACTGTTTTAAGCCAAGAGGAGCGAGTTTCTTGTCCTGTCATTCTAGTTTGCTGTCTTATACCTAGGTTAAAAGGTGCATTTTGTATCAGAGTGCAAACTTCACTTTCTGAGATGTTTTTATCTGTACTAGATAGTGAATAGTATACACCAATTATTACTTCTAAGATTAAAACAGGGCCACTAAGTAAAAGTGTTGCATTCTCTATATCTTGTAATCCATCTAATCTATAATTTTTTAGTCTATTGTAATAACTACTGTTTCCAACACGTGTTGAAATCGGTTTATCATATTCCCATAGTTCAATATACCTATAGCGTCTTAAGCACTCTTTAATAATGATTCTTACAAGTCTGGACTGTTTGTGACATCGAAGGATATTGTTGTTAAACTCGGCATCGTCTTTGACGCTCAGGTGTAGCGCATCATTGCTACACAATGTAGGAAGAGAACTAAATTTTGGGAAAGAATCAACTCGATGTATGGCTTTGGTTATATAATAAAAGTTAATAAAACAGTCTTTCTTGATTATATCAATGAGATGCTTTAGCTGTTCGCAAGACAATGTTCTACTATTCGGCTCGATTTTGCATAATATCGATTCACTAAGAACGAGCTCGGTTATTGAGTTTTTATTAATATGGTGTATTTGGTGTGTATCTTTAAGGCAAGGCAATGTATCGACATCAATATAAGTGCCTCCCATTTTGTATAGTAATGATAATCTCGCCAAATCACTTGCGCTTGCAAGATTTTGGCGTAATGTTATTTCTTTTTGATATAATCTGTATGTCTCTTTATTATAGAAGCTATTCTCACTTAAATATCTAATGTTTAAATTATTCTTTACCGAAAGTAGATCGCTCTCTATTTTACGCCTATGTTTAATTAATGATTCTGTTATTTCTGGTTTATGGATTTTTGAATATTCAATTATATTGGTATCAATAGAATTTCCAGAGTTGTAACGACAATATGAATGAAATCTATCTTGGCATGATAACCTTTCCTCTATACTGGATTTCCCACATAATATAACGTCATTGATTTTATTAGCTAGTAATGCAGAAGGATCTATCCACAATTCAAAATCACTATTAGGATATGATTTTTTCCAGATATTAATATATCCACTGATACAGTTGTTCGGTTCACCTATCCATATAAAGAACCCAACGTTTCTGGCTATTTTTTCCACATTTTTCAATACTGTTTCTCTTAAAAATAGCGAGCCATTCTCTGGCTCGCTAGTGTATCATTTATTACTAATGTGTTTAGTTTCGACGATCTCGACGATCTCGACCATTGTCACGTCTGCCACTGCTGCCTCCCGAGCGGCGACCTCTCTGAGCATCACGAGCACCAGCCCCACAGCCTCTAGACCAACGACCGCCACCTAAAGCGCGAGATACTGCTCGATTCAAGCGATCGCTCCAGCTGCCTCCTGAAACCATTTCAAGTTCTTGGTCGTTCAGTACAGCCATTTGTTGACATTCAATCTTTTTCATTATTTTCCCTTATTTATTTTTAATCTCACCTATGTGGTAATTTTTTAACCAATTCAAAATCAATTTTATTGGTCTGGTCAATGTTATTATTTTGATTTATATTCATGCAAATAAATTGTAATTAATTTATTTGTTATTGTGAAATTGATCACATATCGGGTTTGAATAATTATGACGGTTTGTATTTTTTTTATTAATATCTCGCGCCTTAAATAGGGAGGGAAGGATGTTTAGAAAAGAAGTTTTCGAAGCGAAGAAGCAAAGCCTTTATGGAGAGGTTATACTGACTCAGCCTAAAAGACTGAAGCTCATATGTACAATTTCTTGCACCTTGATGTTAGTGTTTTTGATTTTTGTTAGCCAGCTTGAATACAATAAAAAAGAAACCGTGCGAGGCTACTTAGTTCCAGAAAAAGGTGTAATAAATGTTTTTCCTGAGCGTGATGGTGTTATTAGAGATCTATATGTTTCTGAGGGAGATACTATCCATAAAGATGATGCACTCTTTATGCTAAAGACAAATAACTCCAATATAGATGGGCAATCTCTTGACTTAATGACGATAAAGTCTTTAGTGGACGAGAAAGCAAAGTTTATTGAAGAAACAGAAACTTCAATACGTATTGATGATATTAATTATGTTTCAGCTTCAAAACAAAAAAAAGCCTATACTAATGGGTTGATTGCATTAAATAATATGATAGATATCAATAAGGAATTAATCGAAAGTAAAGAGAAAAAGCTCATAAAAAATAAAAAGCTTCTTATTGATGGGAATATATCATCAATAACTTATGACTCATTTCGAGAAGACTATCTAAAAACTCTAGAAAGTGATGCTAGGCTAAAGTTTGAAGTTTCTGAACAAGAGAAAGAGCTGGCTTTGGTTCAATCCGTGTTAAGCGCACACCAAGATAATATAAAAATTAAAAAATCTAAGTTGCGTAGACAGGTAGACGCCATCGATCTAGAGATTGAACGCTTGCGAGCGAATGATCAATTTATGCAGCGTTCTTTTAATATGGGTACTGTGTCCTCCGTTCAAGCTTATCCAGGTAAGCGGGTAGTCTCTTCGATGCCAGTAGTTACCCTTCTACCTATCGATTCTACCCTCGTATTAGAAGTATTCTTACCGACTAAAGCGGCTGGTTTTGTTAAAAAAAATGATGATATCGTAATTCGATTTGATGCATTCCCTCATGAAAAATATGGGGTTGTACATGGTGAAATAATGTCAATAGATAAAACGCTGCTCTCTTCTCAGGCTATGCCGTCTTCTTTTCAAAGCAGAGGAGAGTTTTATTTAGTGAAAGCGACTTTGGATAAGCAGGTTATAGAAATGGACGGAGAAACTTTACAATTAAAACCAGGGCTTGAAGCAGAAGTAGATATTATTTTGAACAAAAGGAAAGTAATTGACTGGTTCCTCGATCCAATACGCAAGCTGAAAGGAAAAGTTTAATGAACTTAGCTGACAATGATTTAGACAACGGTACTCCAGAAAAACTGCTTAATTTTAAGCTTAATCGACGAGTTCCAATGGTTATGCAATCAGAAGTCTCTGAATGTGGGTTGGCATCAATAGCCATGATTTCTAGTTATCATGGTAACCAAGTAAATCTCGCCGCCCTTAGAAGCAAGTTCAAGATTGATGGTAATGGTATGAGCCTTAAGCAGGTTATTGAACTATGTGATGATATGGGTTTAGCAGGCCGCGCATTAAAATGCCCGCTTGAACAAATAAGTCAACTCAGCTTGCCATGTATTTTGCATTGGGATCTCAACCATTTTGTAGTGCTGACGTCTGTTAGTCGTGACGGTATTCAAATTAATGACCCGGCAATCGGTAGGCGTACATTGACGTATGAACAGGTCAGTGCTTCGTATACTGGCATTGCTTTAGAACTGAATGTAACAGCTAATTTTAAGAAACGAAATCAGGTTAGGACCATTTCACCTTCGCAACTTTGGTCTAAAGTGACGGGTCTAAAGAGTGTTTTGTTCAATCTAGTATGTCTCACTAGTGTTCTTCAGATTGTTTCGCTTATCTCACCTTATTATATGCAGTGGGTAATTGACAGTGTTTTGGTTACCAACGATTCATCTTTGCTGTTGATATTAGCTTTCGCATTTGGTTTATTGATGTGTTTTAAAGTGCTAATTGGCGCACTCAGAAGCTGGGTTACAATAAGGTTGAGTAGTGCGTTGAATTTGCAAATGGGTCTTAATTTATTCAATCATTTACTGAATTTGCCTCTGGATTTCTTTGAAAAGAGACATGTAGGTGACATAGTTTCAAGATTTGATTCAATGTCTGAGATCAGAGAAATGATAACCAACGGATTCATCGAAGCTATAATTGATGGTTTTACAGTTATCCTCATACTAGGCATGATGTTCCTCTATAGCGTTGAATTAACACTGATATCTTTAGTTTTGGTGCTTACCTCTTCACTTGTTCAATGGATCTTTTATAACCCTTCAAAAAATGCAACTGAAGAAATGATTGTCTCTGAGGCAAAAGAGAAAAGTTTGTTTTTAGAGACTGTGCGTTCAATGCAGACATTGAAGGTTTTCTCTCAAGAGAACAATCGAAAGAACTTGTGGTTAAATAGATATGCAGATGTAATAAATGGTGAGATAAAACTAGCTAAAATTAATATCAAAGAAGATGTTATTAACAAGCTTATTATCGGTATTGGTGGCATTACTAGTATCTACTTTTCAGCTACCTTTGTTATCTCTGGTGATCTTACAATTGGTATGATGATTGCCTTTATTGCTTATCAAAAGCATTTCTTAGATAGCGCAGAAGGATTGGTTGATAACATACTGAGCTTCAAAATGATGGGGCTTCATTTAGAGCGGGTATCTGATATTGCATTGGAAAAAAATGAGTTTGATAGTTCATCCAAACTATGTCCTGTTCAAATTGACAATTTCAAGTCTTTAGAGCTTAAAAACGTCAGCTTTAGATATTCTGACTCTTCAGATTACATTTTGAATAATGTTAACCTCACAATCTTAGCAGGAGAGTCAATTGCTTTGGTAGGCCCTTCTGGTTGTGGTAAAACAACATTGTTAAAAGTTATTTTGGGTTTATTGAAGCCGACTAGCGGAAGGATTTTAATTAATGGTATTGATGCCGATAAAATAGGAATAAAACAGTATCGAAGCTTTTTTGGCTCAGTAATGCAGGATGATAACCTTTTATCAGGCACAATTGTCGAAAATATTACTTTGTTTGATTCTCTTTACGATGAAGAGTTTCTTTACGAATGTGCAAAAAATGCAGCAATTCATGATGATATTATCAAGCTACCCATGGGGTATCACTCATTAGTAGGAGATATGGGAAGCGTATTTTCTGGTGGTCAAAAACAGAGGATTTATTTAGCCAGAGCCATCTATAGAGAACCTGATATATTATGCTTGGATGAGTCTACAAGTCATTTGGATGGAGAAGTAATCCAGCTTGTTGATGAAAGCGTCTCTAAGTTAAAAATGACTAGAATAATTATTGCTCATCGAGAGGAGACTATCAACATTGCTGATCGAGTTGTCGATTTAGATCAAATAAACCTTGTAAAAGACGTTACCTGTTATTAAATTTAGATAGGTGGTTTTTAAATATGAGAAACTATTAGCCTTTATTTTTCTGGTTAAAATACACATTCTAGCTCTGACCAATAAAAAATGCCGACACTCAGTGTCGGCATTTTTACTCAAGCCACAACAGTAATCACTGCTGCTGTTTATTCATTGCTCGTTTGATACATATAGCAGCGCCGCCCCAAGTAATTCCAAGGCCCAGTATCATCATAATAATCGCACCTGTTGTCATGATCAGGCCTCCTTACGACTTGTTGCGTTAATCAATACACCAATAACAAATAGAGCTGCAATCATTGCCCAACCGAGAGTTAGGTCATAGCCACCGTAGCCTTCAGTGAATAGTGTTTGTAGTTTGGTTGCTAGAATAACGGCCAGCATAATCGGGGTGATGAAGCGCAGACAAACCACGAACCAAGCACCGATAGAAAAGTCAGAGATCTCATTAACGTATTCGCGTACATCACTGACTTTATTCAGTAGCCAAGCCATAAGAATAATCTCGACAAAACCACCCACCATGATGCCGACATTGTTCGCGAAGTGATCGACCAAATCTAGTAGTAGTAGACCGCCATTGGTTGCAAATGCCATAGAAACGACAACTCCCACACCAATAACAACGCTTGCTGCTTTCTTACGGCTCCACTTTAGTTTGTCGATAACGGCAGACGTCACGGCTTCCATGATGGAAATGTGTGAGCTTAGACCTGCAACTACTAGTGCGAAGAAGAAAAGTGGGCCTAGGATGTACGGCGCTGGTAGCAAGTTGATTGCAGCTGGCAGTGTGACAAATGCTAAACCAACGCCCGCTGATACGACTTCAGTCAGAGGTTTACCTTGCTCTTGCGCCATATAGCCAAGGACTGAGAAGATCATGATACCAGCTAGGATTGAGAAGCCACAGTTAATCAAGACCGTCATGAAGGCGTTGTTAGTAATGTCTGATTTTTCAGGCAAGTAGCTTGAATAAGCCAGCATGATAGCGAAACCAATACTCAGAGTGAAGAAGATCTGGCCATACGCGGCTGCCCAAACTTTCACATCCCAGATTTTGCTAAAGTCAGGTTCAAACATATAGTTTACGCCGTCCAAGGCACCAGGAAGGAAAACCATACGACCAATCAGTAGCACAACCATGATAAATAGAATCGGCATCATGATCTTAGATGCGCGCTCAATGCCTGCTTTGACACCACCGACAATAGCCGCGTAAGTGATACCCCATGCAATTAGCATCGCAACGGCAATTTTCCATTGAATGCTTCCTAGGTTAGTTGGCGAGTTATCGCCTAAACCAAGGTATTCACTGAAGAAGAAGGCATTGGTATCGGTGCCCCAGCTTTGGTTGAAAGACATACCAAAGTAGGAAATTGCCCAACCGATAACAGCAACGTAGTAAACAGCAATAACCGCTGCGACACCTACTTGAAACCAGCCTAGCCATTCAAACTTAGAGTGAATTTTTGCTAGCGTACGAGGTGCGCTACCACGATATTTCTGACCCATGCTGAATTCAAGGATCATAAAGGGAATGCCTGCGGTGATCATGGCAAAAAGGTAAGGTATAAAGAAGGCACCACCACCGTTTTCATAGGCCATATAAGGGAAACGCCAAATGTTTCCCAGACCGATAGCCGATCCGACAGCGGCTAGAATAAATCCAGCGCGGGATCCCCATTGTTCTCGCTTCATAAAGGACTCCTGTAAATCCAGTATCTGAGATTGAAGCTACCCTAAAGCGAATTTTTAGACTGAACGGCAGCCTAAAAAGCTTCACAAGTTGGAAAGCAGGTATTTGAAGATATATCGATATGCTTGATAAAATATCGTCAATAGAATGATTTTTTGGTTATTTACACTGCTTTTGCTAATGTTTCTCAGATTTTAATTCTAAAAAGTTGAGTATGTGTTTGCTTTAGCTAAAATAATCAGCTGCGCATAAAGAAAAGACTAACTACTAATATGAGTTAAAGCAATAGATTGTAGTTGTAAAGGTAGTGTTCTTGGTTGGTGATAAAATTGTTTTTATGACAGTTTGACGGTAAGTATAGTTATTAAAATATCACTATGTAGAATAAAAGTTTGTAACAATGTTGTTTAATTGAAATTTAATCCTTTTTGCATTTAAAGAGTGTATGACTGAAAAACATCCGCCTGTTTGATTTATTTTACTAAATTGTTAATAGTGTGATCTTATTGTTTCCTAGAAATGCCAAGTTAACCCTAAGTTAGCCGAAAACTGATTCATCCAATCTGTTTTAAACTTGATGATGCAGCTTCCAGACTGTGATGCGGGTAAAGAACATATTCCACTTGTGTCATTATCAACAACGGTACCAAGCCAACGTAACTGAGTATTTAGCGCAAAATTATCAGTGAGACGGTACGCAAACCCTCCAAAGATACTAGCCGAAAAACCAAATTCGTCTGTGACCCAATCAGCATCTATGTACGAGCCTCCAAGCCCCACACCGAGATAGCTGTGTAGCGACTCCTCGACGGGGTAATAGATGCTACTCTGAAAGTGAAGGTAATGCATGGTCGAACCAAGACCAAGCGTCTCGACACTAGTGTGTTGATTGGCGTAAAACAAACCTATTCTACCTTTGTCGAAATCCATTTCAGTACTGATAGCAAAGCTTTCAGAACCCTTTAGGTCATAGTTCTGTTGATCTTGATTTTCCACGCTGCCACCTGCGGTATAACCAACCCATGGTGTCAGATAAACATCTGCAAGAGTTGGTGGAGCAAAACAGAGCAAAGTACAAACGAAAAGGTGAATCCTGTTCATGTCCATAAAGATTGTCCAATCAGAGCGCTACACCTATTAATTGTGATAGTAACGTCATAATTACGCACAGAAAAAAGGGAATTATTGAAGATGCCTCACAACGATGTTATTACTTTGTTACACAATCAAGGAGGTGTCTATGGAACACGAACTAAAATACGCGTTAGTCATCACTGTGGCCGTTTTTGCGGTTCTGATTGGTTTTGGTTTAGTCGCGATCACTTCTGCCTAGGTTGAGCTTATGGACAACAGCGGTGTCGTTACCAGCGCTGCTATCCAGTTGGATACTCAACGCCTTGCTAAGTATACTGGCGGTAAGAATGCGTTGGTCGCTCAAGGGGGGGGCCAGCGTGGCATTTTTACTTCGGGTGTTCTTGATGCCTTTCTCCTATCTAATTTCGACCCTTTTGATACCTTTTACGGTACTTCAGCAGGTGCGCTAAATCTTTGTGGCTATCTTTGTCGCCAACGAGGAATAGGGCGCTCATTCATTCTTGAACTCACTACTGATGCAGAGTTTTTTAACCTGTTTCGTTACATTAGGCGCAAGCAGTATTTGGGTATCGACTGGGCGCTAGATAAGATCAGTGATTTCCCCTACAAACTGGATATCGATATGGGGCGACGGGTTTTGGCTGATCGTCAGGCGTTTGCTGCGGTCACAGATACTAGTCGTCTTTTCGATCATTATTTACCTATGCTTCAGGATGATTGGCGCAAAGTACTCATTGCCACTTGCGCGATCCCGAGGTTGTACCATGAAGCGGTGGCGTTTGAGCATGGGGAGTATGTGGACGGAGGAGTTTCGGCGTCCATTCCTGTTCAAGAGGCATGGCGTAAGGAGGCGCGTTGTATTGTTGTGATACGCACAGAAGGGGAAGATCTGAAAACGGCGACAGAAAATGTGCCTCACGAAAATGACGTTAAGTGGTACCGTGATTCGTTTAATCTTGTTCAAGAACATTGGCAGCAAAAGCTTGCTCAATGGAAAGGAGATTGGGCAAGTTTCTTTACAGAGCAATTGCAACGTTCTCAGGAAGATAAATTTCAGCACCTGGAGTCTCTCAACGGCGGACGTTGGTTGTTTGGAGCGGATGATATCTATCGATTAAGTCATCTACTTGGAGAGAAATTTGATTCGGGGCTGGCAGACATGTTGATGGTTCACTATCAGACCTATTCCCTGACTCAAGATTTTCTTCACAATCCACCAGACGATTGCTTTATTATCCAGATCAAGCCAGAGCAGCCTTTGATGTCCAACTCGCTGATGAGTGATCGACAAGCGCTTCTGCACGACTATCAAATGGGGCTTGATTCGGGTTTCCGATTTGTAGAGATGTTTGCTTCCGTCTCAAAACGTTTGGTTCCTAACATACAGAAATGAACGAGGGAGCTCTTATCGCTCCCTCTCAGCCACTTTTAAGCAGACAGGACACGCATGCAGTTGGTTGACCCCACGACGTCCATGACATCACCCTGAGTGATGATCACTAGGTCGCCTTCATGGAGTAACCCTTTTTCTTTTAAACAATTAACGGCCGCTTTGGCCGTCGGTAAACCTGAATCGCCTTTAGAGTCGAAGTAAACGGGTGTGACACCGCGATACAGAGCAGTGTGGTTCAGGGTGCTTTCATTCCGTGATAGGGCAAAGATAGGTAGACCTGAACTGAGTCGTGACATCATCAATGCTGTACGACCCGATTCGGTAAGAGTCACTATGCCTTTGACACCTTTCATATGATTTGCAGCGAACATGGTCGACATAGCGATGGTTTCTTCGCTGCTTTTGAACACGGAGTCCATTCGGTAACTAGACCGGTTAATAGCCGACATTTTTTCCGCGCCTAAACATACCTCTGCCATTGAGCGCACGGTTTCCAGAGGGTATTTACCCGCTGCTGTTTCTCCTGAAAGCATTACCGCGTCGGTGCCATCCAAGACGGCATTTGCCACGTCCATGACTTCCGCACGGGTAGGCATAGGATTTTCGATCATGGATTCCATCATCTGAGTCGCTGTGATGACGGTGCGGTTGAGGCTTCGCGCTCGGCGAATAAGTTGTTTTTGTACCCCAATTAATTCTGGGTCTCCAATTTCTACCCCTAAATCGCCACGAGCAACCATGACGGCATCTGAAGCGAGAATGATATCGTCGATATTCTCTTCACTTTCTACCGTTTCAGCACGCTCTACCTTTGCGACTAATTTTGCTTCTAATCCAGCGTCCCTTGCTAGGCGACGAGCGTACTTCATGTCTTCGCCATTACGTGGAAACGAAACCGCGAGGTAATCCACTTTAATTTGTGCTGCGACCTTGATGTCATTCTTATCTTTTTCAGTCAGTGCATCTGCTGATAAGCCTCCTCCTTTTTTATTAATACCTTTGTTGTTAGAGAGTGGACCGCCAATAATGACTTTGGTAATCACTTGATTGCCAGAGACCTTGGTGACTTGCAGTTGCACACGACCATCGTCGAGCAGTAAAACATCGCCTGTTGAAACGTCTTGCGGTAGCTCTTTGTAGTCAAGGCCTACAGCATGTTGATCACCTTCTCCCTGAGCGAGGTCACTGTCGAGAATGAAGCTGTCCCCGACGGCGAGATGAATCTTGTTGTCTTTGAATGTTGATACCCGAATTTTGGGACCTTGGAGGTCTCCTAAGATGGCGACATTGGTACCATATTGAGCCGCAATATTACGTACGCGAGTGGCTCGCTGAATATGATCTTCTTCGGTGCCGTGTGAAAAATTCATTCTGACCACATTTGCGCCAGCCTGAATGATAGCTTCGAGAATCCCCTCTTTGTCCGTAGACGGACCTAACGTAGTGACGATTTTTGTTCTTCTTTGTATTGCAGTCATGATGAGTTCCTTGATCAAACCATGAGCCTCTATGAGTCATAAAATTATAGAGGCCCCAATTGAGTATATGCAAAATGCTGAGTTATGAGAGATTTAGGGGCAATTTATCTCGCCATACATACATATTTATTAATGCAAAAAAATGAACGCTTAAATGTGATATCGGTTTTGCAATTTGATTGAACGCCCAAAGAATCATGTTTATCCGTGATGCTTGTCACGGCGATCTATCAAAGCTCTTCACAATTACTTCGCAAAGTAAAAAAATTGCCCAGTTGTTGATATTCGGAGCATCCTATGTACATGGCTCAACCAGGCCATATTGATCACATCAAGCAGGTCAATGCTGGCCGTGTATATAAACTCATTGATCAAAAAGGCCCTATCTCGCGGATTGACCTGTCAAAAGAGAGCGAGCTTGCCCCCGCAAGTATTACCAAAATTACCCGTGAGCTGATCGATGCTCACCTGATCCACGAAACGACCGTGCAGGAAGCGACCAGTCGCGGCCGCCCGGCAGTGGGGCTACAGGTGAACAATGAAGGCTGGCAGTTTCTCTCAATGCGTCTCGGCCGTGGTTATTTGACCATTGCTTTGCATGAGTTGGGCGGCGATGTCCTGATCGACACTAAGATCGATATCCATGAAATTGACCAAGACGATGTTTTGGCTCGTCTGCTCCATGAGATTGATGAGTTCTTTCAGACATATTCTGAGCAATTAGATCGTGTTACCAGTATTGCCTTAACATTGCCAGGCTTGGTGAATTCAGAGAAAGGCATAGTGTTACAGATGCCGCACTACAATGTCGAAAACCTTTCTCTGGGCCCTGAAATTTATAAAGCGACTGGGTTACCTGTTTTTATTGCTAATGACACCCGTGCTTGGGCGTTGGCAGAGAAGTTGTTTGGTCATTCTCAGGAAAACGAAAACTCGGTGCTCATTTCTATCCACCATGGTCTTGGAGCCGGTATTGTACTCGATGGACGCGTACTTCAAGGGCGTCATGGCAACATTGGCGAGTTGGGACACATTCAGATAGATCCTAATGGTAAGCTTTGTCATTGTGGTAATCGAGGTTGTCTTGAAACTGTAGCGAGTTCTCACGCAATCCGCAGTGAGGTGTCAGAACGTCTAGCAAGCGGTGAAGAATCAACCCTGTCTGATATTAATGAACTGACGGTGGAAGACATTTGTGAAGCCGCTGCAAACGGTGATCCTCTCGCTGTAGATTCAGTTGAAAAGCTAGGTCGTTATTTGGGTTCGGCGATTGCTATTGTCATTAACCTCTTCAATCCTGAAAAAATTCTGATTGGTGGTGCCATTAATCAGGCGAAAGATGTCTTGTATCCAGCGATTCAAAATTGCATCCAAGAACAAAGTTTACCTGTGTACCATCAAGATCTCGAAGTGGTCGAATCTCGTTTCTATAAACAGGCCACAATGCCCGGTGCGGCATTGATAAAACAAGCACTTTACGACGGCTTGTTATTGATGAAAGTGATAGAAGGCTAAGCTCGTCGTCGATAAGCTTTATCTTTTATGTAAACCCATATAACCTTCAAGTTGTATGGGTTTATTTTTGTTTAGCCTGGCTTTAGGCTATTTTTGATATATTACAAAGTTGTTGAGAGATCGTATGTCCGGAGTTTTAAATAGCGTTGATCAGCGAACGAATCTTGTTGGTGAAAACCGATTGGAGTTGCTGCTGTTTAGTCTTAACAGCCGTCAGGTCTTTGCGATCAACGTTTTTAAGGTTCGCGAGGTGATCAAAGTCCCGCCGTTGACCAAAATGCCAGGCTCACACCACCACATTACTGGTGTGGCTTCTCTGCGCGGAGTCTCAGTTCCTGTGATTGATTTACGAAGTGCCATTGGGTTTCCGCCCCCTCGACAAGAAGATCAAGAGCAAAATCTGATCATCACAGAATACAACCGTACCATACAGGGCTTTTTGGTTGGTCAAGTGCGTAATATCGTCAACACGGCTTGGACGGAAATTCAGCCACCACCGAAAACGGCTGGTCGAGCAAATTATCTGACGGCTATTACGCACATCAAAGATGAGGACGGGCAGAAAATCGTTGAAATTATTGATGTCGAAAAAGTACTGGCAGAGATCATCGACTACGACGTCTCTATCTCTGAAGGTGTACTTGATGAAGACCTGTCTACACAAATGGTTGGGCGTAATGTTCTTATTGTGGATGACTCTTCTACTGCTCGAGCTCAGGTTAAAGGAACACTGTCTCAGCTCGGCTTGAATATTCTCGAATGTCGTGATGGCTTAGAGGCACTTAGGTTGATCAAAGGTTGGAGTGAAGAGGGTAAAGACGTGCCCCGTGAATTGCTATTGATGATCACCGATGCGGAAATGCCGGAGATGGACGGCTACAAGCTGACTCACGAAATCCGTAGCGACCCTAAGTTAAAGGATCTCTATATCACGCTCAATACATCGCTAAGCGGCAGCTTTAATGACGCGATGGTGAAGAAAGTAGGCTGTGACCGATTTATTTCTAAATTCCAGCCTGATTTATTGGTTGAAGTGGCACAAGATCGACTGCGTGACATTTTGTCGAGATAGTACCTCGATTGATATGAAGCATGTCAATCAGTTGAACTACCGGTTGTACTTGGTCGATCATTTACTTTGCGAATTAATTAATCTTCACTTTTCGTCACAAGCGAAAGGTAGTTGCTATTCATGATATGGTTTACGTCCAAGGTTGTGATGACCTTATGCATGTCACTATACAGAGAATACAAAAAGAGACGTATGGACGCTGAAGACGATGTGTAACTCGTCTAACTGTTAATCTAAAGGGAGCCGAGTGGCTCCTTTTCCCTTTATGGTGGTTAGTGGAAATCTCGTGACTTGCTTTGGAGCCCATCTAGTTTGTCTGTCATATCAATCAGTCTCCCGGCAATGATGTGCGTGACTTCTCCTTCTCTTTCTAGAATACCTTTTACCATCATTACCTTGGCTGTGAGATAGGCCTGCTTTTGTGCCCGCGCCGTTGCTTGCCAAACCACGACATTCATGTTGCCACTGTCGTCTTCTAAAGTGAAAAAGGTGACGCCAGCAGCGGTACCGGGAGCTTGCTTACCTGTCACAACACCGACGATGGTCACCAGAGACTGATGTGGCTTATGAATAAGCTCCTTCATTCTTGTAAAGCGCCCTAGGGCACCCGCTTGCTCTAAAAGTGTGATAGGGTGCTGGCTGAGTGATAGCCCCATGGAAGAGTAGTCTTCCAGTAGTGTTTGAACCTCTGAAGGTTTACTGATTGAACCACTTTGTGGTTCTTCCAAATCTTTAAAGAGTGGTAAATCGGATAACGAATCCATCATTGCCCAGCGGGTTTGAAAGCGGTTATTAGCGATTGACTGCATGGCATTAGATGAAGCAAGTCGCTCAAGCTCTCTCTGATTCAAACCGATATGCTTGAGTTGACTAGGGTGTTGAAAGCCCTCGAGACCACGTGCTTTGATGAGTTGAAGGCTACTATCTAACCCGAATCCTTTTATCTGACGAAGGCCAAGTCGAATAGCTAGCTTGTTGCCGCAATGAACGACCTGATGATCATAGTGTGATTGGTTGACGCAGACAGGTAGAATCAATACGTTATGACGCCTTGCATCCTGCACTAGCTGTGACGCACTGTAAAAGCCCATAGGTAGGCTATTGAGGAGTGAAGCGTAAAAAGCTTCCGGGTGATAATACTTGAGCCAAGCCGAACAATACGCTAATACAGCAAAAGAGGCAGAGTGACTTTCAGGAAAACCGTACTCACCAAATCCGAGTATCTGATCAAAAATGCGTTCAGCAAACTCTTGTTCGTAGCCGCGAGCCAACATTCCCTCAATCAGCTTGGTACGAAACTTCACCAGATTGCCATTTTTTTTCCAAGCGGCCATAGCACGACGTAATTGATCGGCTTCACCACCACTAAAGCCTGCTGCGACCATCGCCAGCTTGATTACCTGCTCCTGAAAGATAGGTACCCCCATAGTTCGTGATAACACCTCTTTGACTTCATCCGAAGGGTAGGTCACGGGTTCGATACCATCACGACGTTTGAGAAAAGGGTGAACCATATCCCCTTGAATGGGGCCTGGGCGTACAATAGCAATCTGGATCACTAGATCGTAATAAGTCTTGGGCCTGAGTCTAGGCAGCATGCTCATTTGAGCTCGTGATTCGATCTGAAATACACCGACTGTGTCGGCTTTCTGGATCATGCCATACACTTCAGGATCATCTTGCCTTCGGGTGATCTCTGCAATAGTCAGATCTTGCTGATGGAAACGTTTGACCAACTGGAAACATTTATGGATAGCGCTGAGCATCCCTAGGGCGAGGACATCAACTTTCATTAGCTTGAGGCTTTCCAGATCATCTTTATCCCACTGAATAACTGTCCTGTCTGCCATAGAAGCATTCTCAACTGGTACCAGCTCATATAAAGGGCCTGCGGCAATCACAAAGCCGCCGACGTGCTGTGACAAATGCCGAGGAAAGCCGAGAATATCGTTAACCAGAGTGATGAACTGTTCACCTTTGAGAGAATCCGGCTGAAGGCCAAGCTCGACGATCTGAGCCTGCCAGCCGAGCTCGCGGTCTCGGCGGTTAACGTTTTTAATGAAGTAGTCGAGCTGGCTTTCTTCAATCCCAAGTGCCTTACCCACATCGCGAACGGCACTTTTAAAGCGATAAGTGATCACGGTTGCCGCAAGCGCTGCTCGTTCACGGCCATATTTCTGATAAATGTATTGAATGACTTCTTCACGGCGCTCGTGTTCGAAGTCTACGTCGATGTCAGGTGGCTCATCACGTTCTTTACTAATAAAACGCTCGAAGAGAACGGAAATTTGCCTAGGATCGACCGCGGTAATTTCCAGACAGTAGCAAACGACAGAATTGGCTGCTGAGCCACGCCCCTGATAGAGAATATTCTGACGCTTGGCAAACATCACTATGTCGTGAATGGTCAGGAAATAGTAGGGGTAGTTGAGCTCACCAATCAGCTCAAGCTCTTTGTCGATAGTTTCTGAAATATTCTGAGGAACACCTTCGGGAAAGCGGCGACGCTTGCCACTGTCGACTAATTTGCGCAGATAGTTCATCGGCGTTTCACCACTGGGTACCAGTTCATGGGGGTATTCGTACTTGAGTTCTTCTAAACTGAATTGGCACTGCTCGGCGAGGCGAATACTCTCTTCCAGCCATTCTTGTTTAAACAGTCGGGCGAGCTTTTCTTTGCTTCGCAATGTGCGTTCTGTATTAGTGAGTAGGTGCTTACCAATTTTATCAACGCGACTACCATGCTGGATTGCGGTCAGAACATGTTGTAGAGGAAGACGGTTAGCGGTATGCATGAGTACACCACCACAAGCGGTGATTGGCACCATCAGTTCCTGAGCGAGCTTCTCACAATGAGTGAGATAGCTTTTATCGCCTGCTTCTAAATGACGTTGAACACCTAACCACATTCTTGGTTGATGATGTTGAGCAAGCCAGTGTCCCCATTTCTGATCGCTATGTTGATGGCTGGGGAGCCAGATCATCAGACAGTGGCGAAGCGACATTAAATCCCATTCTGCCAGCTGATATTGTCCTTTCTCGGTACGTCTTCTTGCGTTTGTGATGATGCGACAGAGTTCAGCATAGGCTTCACGGTTTGGGCAGAGTAATACGACCTGACATTCATCACTTAACCAGAACATACTTCCTATGATCAGTTTGATATTGAGGCTATGAGTTTCGATCGCTCTATAAGCTCTGACCACGCCTGCGACGGAGCACTCATCGGTAATCGCCAGTGCGTGGTAGCGTAAAAAGTCGGCTTGTAGAATAAGCTCTTCCGCGTGAGAAGCACCAGTGAGGAAAGAGAAATTGGTCTGGCAGAAGAGTTCAGCGTATTTCATTATCACACCTCCGCTTAGCTAAATAGTCCGTGCAGGAACCACTGCATTTCTTGATTACGAAATACCCAGAGCCAACGTCCACTGTCGCTGCGCGCAATAAAATAATCACGCGTCATTTCATCACCATCCCACCAGCCAGTTACAAAGCGTTCAGGGCCATGTATAACATTGACCTTTTCTGTTAAAGGCTCTGGAGTTGGTAGCATTAAAGAGGGGCGTAAACCAGAGAGCGAAACTTTAGTAGGAATGGGGAGATCGGGGGCGCACAATGACATCGATTTCTCTGGTCTAGGATCATCTGTTGGTGCGACTTTAAGGACTTGGTTGTTACCCAACTTAGCTTGTAGTGTAGCTATCAACTCCAGTTCCGTTTGTTGGCCTTTGCGTCCTGCGAAAATATCTTGGCTGGTGGACTCAAGTTCGCCACTCCGTACCACTTTCAGAGTTAAGCCTTGTATTGGAGCATCAAGTTGAATGGACTCCATTGTCAGTTGACAAAGCTTAGCCCAGCGCTGAGCGAAGTAATCTCCACAGGCTGAAGTAAATGCAATCACACCAGCGCCACGATCGCGTTGATGAAGAGTCAACTCAAGTTCGTATGCGACCTGATTACGTAATGTCAGGAAGCCTTCCAGTTTTTTTAGCAGCTTTAATAACGGTTTTTCCAACCATTGGACATTTTCGATATCAAACAACAACTCAAGGTAACTTTGAAAGTGTTCAGGTGGGTGGTAGAAATTTACTGGGTGTTTAAACTGCCCCATCAGTCGTCCGACATAGTTAACCAAATCGATATCAAAACGTCTGGCGACCTCTTGCATCGGCAGCTCCAGCAGATCGTTGAGGGTTAACACTCCCACACGAGAGAGTTTTTCAACCTGTTTACTGTCAAGCTCAGTGGCTGAAACTGGGTAGGATTTAAGTGCTTCACAGAGCTGAGTTCTATCTTGGCTGATCAATGCACTTCCAGACTTTGCCAGCAGAATGGCAGAGAAGGGAGAAAAACCAGTAGCGTACTGATACTGGATACTCAGCTGCTGTAAATGTTGTGATACTCGGCGCCAATAAGCATCCAGCCCACCATAGAGTGACAGCATATCTGTGACTTTTAGCAATAACCCTTGTGGCGGAAAGAGCACCAGATCAGAGGTCACCATATACAACCACTGAGCGATATCCAGTAAGGTCTGTTGCTCTACCTTCTCATCATAGGGGTGGACCTGAAGCGAGTGACACAAAGCGCTGGCGCTGCCCAGTCCCATTCCCGGTCGAATACCTTGTTCGTGCGCGGCGAAATTGCATTGCACGATTTGGAAACGTTTGGAATCAACTACTACCAAAGGCTGCTGAGCCTGTTCAGAGTACAGCGCATCCAGTTGTAGAGTCGGGAAATGCAAGTACAACCACACCTGCATCGTTAGCCTTGCTTACGCAGTGGGAAAGGAAGAATAACAGGTTCAGGTCTGGACTCTGTTAATGAAGGCCAGAGTGTACTCATGTCCAGAACGAAGCTGGCATGTGGCCACCCACCTTTGCGCTTAGTGATGGTGATTTCAACGCCAAGTGAGTGGGGGAGTAGCGTCATGCTCAAACTGACGGGCAGAGAAAAGAGACTGCGCTGTGCGGTTTTAAACAAAAACGACAGGCAATTTCCAGTTTCACTGGCGACCTGAAGTCGACGAGCATGATGGACTTCCAGCCCCGAATGCCAAAGCAGCACGTTACTGCAAGCGCCGCTTTTCAGGCACTGCTCTGCCGCCCATAAGGCTTCGTTCTCTGTTTTCGGATAAATCAGCAGAACATGGTTCAGATCGAGCCCTTCTGCTGTCAGAGACTGCGCAGACAGGTGTCCAGGTGGTTGTATGAATACAGATAACCTACCTTGGCTGCTGTTTTTAAGGTGAGGGAGTAGCAGGCGAAGCTCTCCGATGCCGGGAGTCGTTTGCAATTCCACCACGCCATGAATGGGAAAACCGCCTTCCAGTTTTTGATCCAGAAGATCAAAGCCTGTCGAATGGTGATCTCTGGACTCAGGAGTGTGATTGCCCTGCCAAAGCCATTGTTTTTTCTTAAGATGTTCGATCAGTTCATACATAACAATTTACCTGTATATACATACAGTATAAATTATTATTATTTATCAGCAAGTGAAGGGCTGAATAAGTGGATAAAAAAACGCCTTGTGTTTCCACAAGGCGTTGAATATATGAGAGGTTTTTTTCTATTTCTTCGGCTGTGCGTCAATACACTGACCACGAACGTGTTTGCTCTCGTTCGACATCAGGTGAAGATAAAGCGGCATGATATCCAATGGCGTTTTTAGCAACTCAGCGTCTTCCGCTGGGTAAGCCTTCGCGCGCATGGACGTACGTGTGCCACCTGGGTTGATCGCATTGACACGGATGTGTGTATCACTCAATTCATCCGCCAGAATCTGCATCATGCCTTCCGTTGCGAATTTAGATATCGCGTAAGTTCCCCAGAAAGCACGGCCAGCGTGGCCAACCGTTGATGATGTAAAGATAACGCTGGCATCATCTGATTTATGCAATAGCGGAAGGATTGCCTGAGTCATCAAGAACTGGGCTTTAACATTAACCTGCATGATATCGTCGTAAGTGTCTTCACCAATCTGATCAAATGGGCTCAGTACACCCAGTTGACTGGCGTTGTGAAGCACTCCATCAAGCCGACCAAACTGACTACCAATGGTATCGGCCATATCAATATAGTTTTGCTTGCTTGCGCCTTTCATATCCAGAGGAATGATTGCTGGTTGAGGGTAGCCAGCTGCTTCGATTTCATCGTAAGTTTGCTCAAGCTTCTTCACGGTACGACCTAACAGAATGACGGTGGCACCATGCTGAGCAAACGAGATTGCGGCTTGTTTACCGATGCCGTCACCGGCACCTGTCACGAGAATGACTTTGTCTTTTAAAGCGTCTGAGGAAATGGAATAATCCACGACATGCATCCTTATTGTAATGTTCTGCTTTATGAATCCGTAAGATGGTGGTTACAATACACTAATTCGCACATTAGGGGATATTACATTGGAATTTTTGTTGGACTACGGGCTGTTTTTAGCCAAGATTGTGACTGTTGTAGTCGCAGTGATTGCGATTCTTGTTATAGCCAAAGCCGTAGGGGGGAAGAGTGGTGCTGCAAAGGGTGAATTGGAGATCACCAACTTGACGGATCAGCATAAAAACACCGTTGAGCAGCTTGAGCATCACCTGCATGATTCAGCGTTTATCAAAGCGCGTGATAAGGCAGACAAGAAACAAGAGAAAGAGAAAACAAAAGCCCGTGAAAAAGAAGTCAAGCAGGCTTCAAAAGACGGTGATTTGGACAGCAAGCGTGAGCCTCACCTGTTTGTTCTGGATTTCAAAGGCAGCATTGACGCCAAAGAAGTCGCGTCACTACGCGAAGAAGTGACCGCAATTCTCGCGGTAGCTCGTGAAGGGGACGAAGTACTACTGCGCCTAGAGTCTGGTGGTGGTATGGTACATGGCTACGGTTTGGCATCGTCTCAACTTGATCGTATTAAGGCGGCTAAGTTACCACTGACCATTGCAGTAGATAAAGTGGCTGCCAGTGGCGGTTATATGATGGCATGTATTGCTGACAAGATTGTTTCAGCACCATTTGCAATCGTAGGTTCCATCGGCGTGATTGCCCAGTTGCCTAACTTCAATAAAGTGCTTAAAAAGTACGATATTGAGTATGAACAGCTAACAGCAGGTGAATACAAACGTACCTTGACCATGTTTGGCGAAAACACTGATAAAGCGCGTGATAAGTTCAAACAAGAACTTGAAGAAACACATGGCTTGTTTAAAGACTTTATTCGCGAGCGTCGCCCTGAACTTGAATTAGATAAAGTGGCAACTGGTGAACACTGGTTTGGCACTCAGGCGCATTCATTGGGTCTGGTTGATGAAATCAAAACCTCTGATGATCTGGTTGTGGAAGCGTGCAAAGATAAAACAGTCTTAGCGATTCACTACGTAGAGAAGAAAAAGCTGACATCTAAGCTGGCAGGTCTGGCAGGTGAAGCGGCTGATAACGTACTGATGAAGCTGATTGATCGTGGTCAGCGCCCTATCGTCTAAGCTGACTTCTTTTGTTTAGTTAAATGAAAAGCCCCTCAACAGAGGGGCTTTGTGTATTGGGTTACTGTGCTTTAGGTTGCGAATGGTTTGGCTTGCGGTTCGCTGGTCTACGACGTTTCTGTCCATTATTGCCAGCATTGTTAGAAGCTTTGCTATTAGAACTGCCGTCCTTACGTTTGCTACCATTATTACTCTTGGAGCCATCACCATTGGGTTTGTTATGGCCAAAATGACGCTTGTTTTTCCCCGCTGGCTTATGGCCACGAGCATTGTCACCTGAGCGCTGACCATCGGCATGGTCGACTTTTGGCTTCTTAGGCTTTTTCGGTTTCTTAGGTTTGATTGGGCGAGTGTCCAACTTAGACTCTGGCAGCACATTGACCGGTTTATAGCCTTCCAGCTCCAAACGAGGTAATACTTGCTGGATGAGTCGTTCAATACCAAATAGCTCGCTGGCTTCTGCGGCTTCAACTAAAGAGATCGCTTTGCCAACTTCACCTGCGCGGCCAGTGCGGCCAATTCTGTGGACATAGTCTTCTGCTACGTGTGGCAGTTCGAAGTTGACGACCTGAGGCAGTTGAGGAATGTCGATACCACGTGCGGCAATATCTGTGGCAACTAATACACGCACTTCTCCAGATTTAAAATCAGCCAGTGCCTTGGTGCGCGCGCCTTGGCTTTTGTTACCATGAATAGGCGCCGCCGTAATACCTTGATCATTAAGGTAATGAGAAAGTCGGTTCGCCCCGTGTTTAGTACGGCTGAAGACCAGAACTTGCCTCCAGTCGCCGTCTTTGATGAGCTTAACCAGCATCGGGGCTTTTTTACGCTTATCTGCTGGATAGATAGATTGTTCAATGGTGACTGCAGTGGAGTTCTCAGGGTTAACAGAGACTTCGACCGGATCGTTAACTAGACCTTTGGCTAGTTCGCGAATCTCAGCAGAAAAAGTGGCAGAGAACAGCAGGTTTTGGCGCTTCTCAGGAAGTAGTGCGAGAATTTTACGGATATCGCGAATAAAGCCCATATCCAACATGCGATCCGCTTCATCCAGCACTAAAACTTCCAACTGGGAGAAGTTAATCGCATTCTGCTGGTATAAGTCGAGCAATCGACCTGGTGTTGCGACAAGCACGTCTGTGCCTTTCCGCAGCTTCATCATTTGCGGGTTAATCTTCACTCCGCCGAATACCACATTCGACGTCAGACGTTGATAACGGCTGTACTTAAACACGTTTTCCTGAACCTGTGCCGCCAATTCACGAGTTGGTGTCAGCACCAGTGCTCTTACATGGTTGCCTTTGACTCGTGTGCCGTTATCTAGTCTCTCTAGAATCGGCAAAGTGAAGCCTGCGGTTTTACCCGTGCCGGTCTGAGCCGCTGCCATGACATCTTTACCGGCTAACACTGCAGGAATGGCTTGCTCCTGAATTGGAGATGGTTTGTCATAACCCTGTTCGTCTATAGCTTTGAGGAGTGGGGCAGAAAGGCCTAAAGCGGTAAAACCCATAAATTGTTCTCTGTTTAAGGTGAGATAAATGCTCAGGCGATAATAGACCGCCAGCAAAAGGGCGCCATTCTGAGGCCTTTGGTCAGGAACATCAATAGAAATTATCGCTGAGAGCGGTTGAGCCTTATCTGAAAGTTTAGCGTCGTGATGAAAAATGCAAGTACTAGACCCGTCAAGGCACCAAACAGATGAGATTCCACCGCTACACGGGCATTGATTAACTCGCTGGTCGATTGTGATGCGCCCATGGTCATTTCCCAACCTACTTTGGCCAGTACACCAATGACAAGTAACCAGCTACCTTTACGACCCTGTAGGGACTCCTGAAGCGCATAATAGGCGAAGATGCCATGCAGCACACCCGAAAGACCGACATAGCTAGTCATACTTGTTGTCAGGTTGAGCATACCCACGGATAAGCTAGTCACGAACAATATACAGAGTAGAGAAGTTACCTTCGGCTTAAACAGATAAGTGATAACCCACAAGCCGGCCAGATTCATGCCTAAATGAGCAAAGTTGGTATGGGTGAAATTTCCTGTTAGGATTCGCCACCACTGGCCTTCAGAAATAAGTAGATGATGCCAGTATGTCAGGCTGGCTAAAGGCTCGAACTGCACGCCTAGGCAGACTAAGCTGATAGCAATTAACAGAAGAAGTAAACGCACGCTATGTCCCGATATTGTTCTCAATGTGGTAAGTCACTCAAAGCTTGTATTTGTGAGTGGATACAAAGCCTAGCATCGAATGTTGAGCTGGTCATCTTACAGCATCCGACAGAAACAAACAGGCCCATGGGCACTGCGCGTATTCTCAGACTCTCACTGGAGAATAGTTACCTGTTTGAAGGCGAAAATTTTACTCAGCATAGTGAGCTGAATAAGTTGTTGGACGAACAAGGTTGTCAACATTTTGTGCTTTATCCGGGAGAAGTGTCTGTCAGCCATGAAGAGGTGGCGAAAGCCTTCTTCAGAGAAAGCAAAGTGCGGATTATTTTGCTCGATGGCACGTGGAAAAAAGCGTACAAAATGTGGCAACTGTCTGAGAATTTGCAAGCGTTACCTCTAGTACGTTTGCCAGAGAACCTACAGGGCAATTACCGTATTCGCAAAGCGCCCAGTGACAATAGCTTGTCTACTGTGGAAGCTGGTTACCATATCCTGACTTTGCTGCAACCAGAGCAAGACTTCACCCCATTACTTGATACGTTCAATCACATGATTGACTTTCAAATCAAGCAGATGCCGCCCGGTGTGTTTGAAAAAAATTACCGGTAATAAACGCAAACTCGTCATTTGAGGTCTAAAATTATTTTCAAGCGCAGCGTTGTACAGTGAATCTTTGTCAGAATATAATGACGCGCAATCGTTTAGTTATGGCGCTTAAGTCATAAACGATGCTTCGTATAATCCCACTGATAAGGTGTGGGAGTCTCTACCTGAAACCGCAAATTTCAGATTACGAAGAGTGAAGTGCATTGCGCTTTTCTCTTTGTATGCCTGTTTATCTTCACAAGAGAAAAGCGTTTGTTGAATACCAATCGAATTGAATGGGGAGACAAGCGTGAACCAAACAGAATTTATTCGTCAGTTACCGAAAGTTGAGTTGCATCTGCATATTGAAGGTTCACTTGAACCTGAAATGATGTTTGAACTCGCATTACGCAATCAAATCGCGCTGCCATTTACCACGCCTGAAGAGGTCAAAGCCGCGTATGAGTTTACTAACCTTCAGTCATTCCTTGATATCTACTATCAAGGCGCCAACGTATTGATTCATGAGCAGGACTTTTACGATTTAACCTGGGCTTATTTACTGCGCTGTAAGGCTGACAATGTTATTCACACCGAGATCTTTTTCGACCCACAGACTCATACTGAGCGCGGTATCGCGTTTGACACCGTGATCAACGGTATTCACCGCGCTTTGCAAGATGCGCAGACGCAATTGGGTATCAGTAGTCGGATCATCATGTGCTTTTTACGTCATCTGGATGAAGACAGTGCCTTTGTCACCTTGGAACAAGCATTGGCACATAAAGATAAAATCATTGGTGTAGGTCTGGATTCATCGGAAGTGGGTCACCCGCCAGAGAAGTTTGCTCGTGTTTTTGCCAAAGCACTCGAGGCTGGTTTTCTCACGGTCGCACACGCAGGAGAAGAGGGGCCTGTGGCCAACATTTATAACAGCCTTGAATTATTGAAGGTGTCGCGTATTGACCATGGCGTGCGCTGTGCCGATGATCCGAATCTGGTGGTATCGCTGGCTCAGTCGCGTATGCCGCTGACGGTTTGCCCGCTGTCCAATACTAAACTCAAAGTATTTGAGGAGATGAAGCAACACAATGTTGTCGATTTATTGCGGCAAGGGTTGTGTGTGACGATCAACTCAGATGATCCGGCCTATTTTGGTGGCTACATGACCGACAATTTCCTTGCTGTGGCAGGCAGTCATGGGGTGACGCAAGAAGAGTTGGCGCAATTTAGTCGCAATGCGATTGAAGCGAGCTTTATCAGTGACAGTGAGAAGCAACGTCTAATGAGCCAGCTCGATGAATTTGTCGACAGGTGTTAAAAACAAGCGGAGCATAAGCTCCGCTTTCTGTTAATGAGATGAGAACAACTGCTGATGCAGCCGCTGAGCATGGCCGTCAGTCATTGAAGAAATATAATCTGCAATCACACGATATCCTTCACTCTCACATGTCGCTTGCTGCCATTCATGACGAATTGGAGTGGGCAGTAATCTTTCAGGATCAGCGCTAAACGCTTCGAAGATATCCATAATGATCTGTTGTCCCTTATACTCGACAACTTGAACATGAGGTACCTGAATCACATACTCACTGACAAAGCGCTTAAGGACTTCCAGCGCCTGGGCCATTTCCGGTTCCAAATAAGCATTGAACGCCAGCAGTTGACTTTCGAAAGGTGCATCAACGGGCTTAACAGAAATACTGGTTAGCAAAGCGTTCACCATACCACCGATGGCGTCTTTACGCTGATGATGAGTTCCTGAAAAAAGCATATCTGTAATGGAGTCGATATGGGCTTCAAACCAAGGTTCACCACATTCTGAAAGCAAACTCGCCGCACCTTCTATCCACTGATGCCTTGTCACCATGCCAAGCACCACCGCATCTTCGAGATCATGCACTCCATAAGCAATATCATCAGCCAGTTCCATGATAGAACAGTCGATGGATTTAAAGCGGGTCTTTTTATGCTGACGCTCCGTCAATTGTTCATCACGCATTTGGCTGAACAACTGCTTATCTGTCTCACTAAGCGGCTCTAGTACCCAGTCAAATAAGGATTGGTCACAGTCATATAAACCTTTGGCCGGTGCCCATTCTTTTGCTTTAAGCTTCCGCTGGTGAGAGACACTGTCTGGAGTGACATCAGCGCATGTTTTACTGATTAGCGCTGGGTATTTGATCAGGCCAAGCAAAGTTCGTCGCGCCAGGTTCATACCAAAATGTTCGGTATATGGCTCAAGCTTGGTCACGATGCGAAATGTCTGTGCGTTTCCCTCAAATCCGCCATGCTCACGCATCATGTAATTAAGGGCGACTTCACCACCATGCCCATAGGGTGGATGGCCAATATCATGAGCCAAGCAAAGCGAATCGATTAAGCTATCGCTAGGCAAAAGGTCGCGAAATTCTGCCTGTTTCTTCTTTATCTGCGCAACGATCCCCGTTCCTAGCTGAGCCGCTTCGAGAGAGTGGGTCAGTCGAGTGCGGTGAAAATCGTCAAAACTGTTGCCGTGAACCTGAGTTTTTGCCTGCAAACGTCGAAACGCTGCGGAGTGAAGAATTCTCGCTCTGTCACGTTGATAAGGACTGCGGTGATCGTCGCGACGAATCTTATGTTCATCATCGTGACGTTGTTCCCATAGCCGCTTACTGTTTGAACTCATATGAATTTTGGCCTTTAACTGCATGAATAATAGAGCGCTTTAGCGACGGTGCCTAACACCTTGCTAGAGATGCATAGCTTTATTGTGCTTGAGTACGACGCTGAGAGCAAAGCCAAATAAGGTCGTGTTTTCAACCACTCTTGCGCTAGTTTGTGTGTCCCAGCTTTCAAGCATATTTGTCTTTTCTGCGATTATAGTATTGATTTTTCCCTCTAAGTTATTGGTAATAAATAAGATTAATTAAGAAATAAAGCTAACTAATTTCGTCGAGAGATAATTCGAAGCTTGGGGCAAATGTGGTAAGAAAGTAGTTCATTTCAGGGGTTCGCCTCTCTTGCAAAGTGACATCAAGGCGCTTTTTGGCTAGTGCATATTCATGGTTACCTGCACTGAGTTCTTCCAAACATTTGAGGTAGGCGCAAATAGTATCAGCTTGTTTGACGATCGCTTCATCTTCTGGATACACAGCTTGAGAGACCAGATAAGGTGCAAAATCTTCCTGAAATTCTTCGGGCAGCATTGAAAGCAGTTTTTTTTCCGCTGCGGATTCTATCTTCTTATACTCTTTTGCTATCTCTGGGTTGTAATACTTGACGGGAGTGGGGAGATCCCCAGTGAGTACTTCACTGGTATCGTGGTACATTCCCAGTAAGGCGATGCGTTCAGGGTTGAGGTTACCGCCATATTTTTTGTTTTTAATTAATGCCAGAGCATGGGCGACAAAAGCGACTTGAAGACTGTGCTCTGAGATATTCTCTGTTGACACAGAACGCATCAATGGCCAGCGCTGAATCAGTTTCATACGAGCAAGATGAGCGAAGAAATGACTTTCTTTAGACTTACTCTCTGTCATGGATCTTCCTCCTAATAAAAAGAGCACTCTCTGAGTGCTCTTTAAGCATATGAAAGATCGAATCTAATTACTACTGGCTATACGTCGACAGGAAGCGTTCGAAGCGTCCAATCGCCATTTCGAGATCTTCAACATGTGGCAGGGTCACAATGCGGAAGTGATCAGGCTTTGGCCAGTTGAAGCCTGAACCTTGAACCAACAGCACTTTTTCCTGAATAAGGAAGTCGAGCACCATCTTCTGATCATCTTTGATGTTGTACATCTTAGTGTCGATTTTCGGGAACAGATACATCGCGCCTTTAGGTTTGACGCAGGAAACCCCAGGGATTTGATTGATCAGCTCGAAGGCGCGGTCACGCTGTTCCAATAAGCGGCCGCCGGGCAGGATCAGTTCGTTAATACTCTGATAACCACCCAGTGCGGTCTGAATGGCATGTTGCATCGGTACATTGGCACACAAGCGCATAGAAGCCAGCATATCCAAGCCATTGACGTACCCTTGAGCGAGATGCTTCGGACCAGTGAGGAACATCCAACCACCACGGAACCCACAGACGCGATAGGCTTTTGATAAGCCGTTGAAGGTAACGGTCAAAACATCATCTGAAAGTGTCGCAACAGAGGTGTGTGTGGCGCCGTCATAGAGTACTTTATCGTAGATTTCATCGGCGAAGATGATCAACTTGTGCTGACGTGCAATCTCAATCACTTCTAATAAAAAGTCGCGGCTGTACACTGCACCTGTTGGGTTATTAGGGTTGATGAGGACAATGCCACGAGTATTCGGTGTTATCTTGTTGCGAATATCATCCAGATCTGGATACCAGTCTGCTTGCTCATCACAAAGATAATGCACAGCTTTTCCGCCAGATAGGGCTACAGATGCTGTCCAAAGCGGGTAATCTGGTGCGGGAACCAGCATCTCGTCGCCATTGTTGAGCAAAGCCTGCATCGCCATAACAATAAGTTCCGATGCACCATTACCGATATACACGTCTTCGACATCTAAAGAACGGATGCCTTTGCGCTGATAGTGTTGAACGACGGCTTTACGAGCAGAGTAGATGCCTTTCGAGTCACAGTAACCTTGCGAAGTGGGCAGGTTACGGATGACATCAACCAAGATTTCATCTGGGGCGTCAAATCCAAATGGAGCGGGATTACCGATATTCAGCTTCAGTATTTTATGCCCCTCTTCCTCCATACGCTTAGCATGTTTGAGTACAGGCCCCCTAATGTCATAGCAGACATTATCGAGTTTTGATGACATCCCGATATTTTGCATTGTGTAAAACCTAAAAGAGATTGTATTTCTTTATTAAAGTACATCAAAAAGGGCTTTGTTAGAATAAAAAACTGAATTATTACGCTTTTTTGTATGCGCTTTGTTCGTTTGCAATCACAGGATTATGCAAAAGATGGGCTACAACCTTGATCTAAGTAAGGTCTATTAATAGAGTAGCGATCTAAAATGAATAAAAATCCCCAGGCATACGAGGCTGATTTGTCACATTTTCATCAAGCCGTTACTGAACTGATCGAACGCGTAAAGGATGCAGAAGACGGCGTAAACCGTCTGGTTCAAGTTCTTGAGGAAAAACCAGATTTTGCATTCATAGATTGGCTGGAGTCCCAGCCGCTGTTTCCAAAGTTTTATTGGCAGTCTCGCGATACCCGTGAAGAAGTGGTGGCATTGGGACAGTTACATACTTTTGTCGACCCTGCTCCAGCCTACACGATTCTGGCAGATGAACAACGTATCTGGGGTGGACGTTCTTTTGACGGACAGACCGAAAAGAATCGTCGTTGCATGTCTGCTTTTTTCTTCCTACCACAAATCGAGCTAATTCGTTTTGATAACCGCTGGTCATTAGCCGTCAACCTGACAGCCGATAAACATCGTACATTAGTCGGACTCAGTAAACTTAAAATTGAAGTTGGTGCTTTACGGCCAGTCTCCGCGCAGATCAAAAGCATCAGCCACATACCGGAGAAACCGCAATGGGCTGAGCTGGTTGAGAAAGTCCTGACTGGTATTGAAAATAATGACTTTAAGAAAGTAGTACTGGCTCGTCGAACGTCCGTCCAGATGGACAGCACGGTGAGTGCCGCGCAGCTACTCAAATCAAGTTATCTGCAAAACCATCATAGCTTCCACTTTATGCTCTCTCTGGATAAAAAGCATAGCTTTATAGGTTCTACACCGGAACGTTTGTATGCCAGACAAGGGCAAGAGCTCTACACCGAAGCTTTGGCGGGTACGATAGGTCGAGGCGACAACGCCAGCCACGATATGGAGTTGGCAAACTGGTTATCACAAGACAGCAAAAACCTGAATGAGAACCAATATGTCGTCGATGACATTATTGATCGACTAACGCCTCACTCGGAGCATGTTGAGGTTGAGCAAGAAGCCCGTTTGGTTAGGCTGAGAAAAGTTCAGCATCTTAAACGCAGTATCCATGCACACCTCAAACCGGGCATTAATGGCGTTCAATTGCTGGCGGCATTACAACCGACGGCAGCGGTTGCCGGATTACCACGTAAGGCGTCAATGGACTTTATCCAAAACAATGAACCCTTTGCGCGTGGCTGGTATGCCGGCTCGATGGGTTTTATTAGCCATCAGCGTGCGGAGTTTTGTGTGGCGATACGCAGTGCTCTTATTCTTGGTGAAGAGGTGCAATTATTCGCAGGCGCGGGTATTGTTCCGGGTTCTGTGGCGGATAATGAGTGGCAGGAGTTGGATAAGAAAATGTCGACCTTGCTCTCACTGATCGCCGATATTCCTCCACTGGGAGTCGCGTCGTAAATGGGCAATCAAAACCAAGCCGTTATCAATCGTATTTGGTGTCAGACCTTGCTTGAAGAGTTATCTCGTCTCGGTGTCACTGAGGTGTGTATTGCCCCAGGCTCACGTTCAACGCCATTAACGCTAGAAGCGCAACAAAATACAAACCTGAATCTTCATACGCATTTTGATGAACGTGGTTTAGGTTTTCTCGCTCTTGGTCTGGCAAAAGCGAGCCACAAGCCCGTTGCACTGATTGTGACATCGGGGACAGCGGTAGCAAATCTGCTGCCTTCGATTGCCGAAGCTAAACTGACGGGTGAAAAGCTGGTGGTTCTGACAGCAGACAGACCCATAGAATTGATTGACTGTGGGGCCAATCAGGCGATCCATCAATCTGGGATTTTCTCAACTCATGTCACCTCTAGCCTTGAGTTACCAAGCCCTTCGGACTCCATATCGCTGAAGTGGCTCCTAACTTCCATTGACCAGAAAATGTTTGAACAAGCTGAGAAAGGTGGAGCTGTCCACATTAATTGCCCGTTTCCTGAGCCTTTGTACGGTTCTGAATCGAAAGGAATATTTCAGGCGTATCTCGATGAAGTAAAACCTTGGTCCGACTCTGATAAGTCATACTGCTTCAAGGCTCTAACTCAATCATTGCCCACTCTTGACTACTCTGACTTAGCTGATAAACCGGGGGTAATGGTCGTTGGCAGTGTCACTCTAGAGGAAGCGCAGCAGGCGCAACGGCTGGCGGAAAAACTGGGCTGGCCATGTTTGTGTGATCCGCAATCGGGGATTTCATCGACTTTCGCACACTATGATCTTTGGTTGCAGAACCCTTCTGCGAAAGAAGTGATGAATCAGGCTCATGTCATTGTACAGTTTGGCTCGCGAATTGTATCAAAACGGCTCATTCAGTGGATATCTCAGCAAGTTGAATCCAGACAAGCGGGTTATCATTTTGTTTCTTCGTGCGTCGAGCGCAACAACCAAAGCCACTTGCCACAAACTCACCATGTCGTGGAAATAGAGATTTGGATTGAGAGTTGGATGAAGGAGCTTACGGAAGACAAAAGTGCCCATTATGGTTGGGCGGCGGAGTTAGAGCGCTATTCTGAGCGGGTAGCAATGTTGTCTTCACAATATGAGCGAAGTCAGCAGTCAGTGAATGAGGTTGCGCTGGCTAAATCTATCAAAGTATTGCCTCAGCAAGCTCAGGTCTTTTTGGCAAACAGTCTGTTTGTGCGGCTGGCGGATATGTTTGGTTCGATGCCAAACCTTGACACGTATAGCAACCGAGGTGCATCAGGGATCGATGGTTTGATTGCGACTCTAACGGGTGTTGTGCGGGCCACTCGTAAGCCCAGTGTATTGTTCATTGGTGATACGTCGGCACTGTACGACCTTAACTCTTTGTCTCTATTGACTCAGGAAAAAACACCGGTCGTTATCGTGGTCACTAATAATAATGGAGGGGCTATCTTTGATTTGCTCCCTGTCCCACAAGCGCAGAAACAATCCCTATATCAGATGCCTCATGGTTATACCTTCGAACATGCTGCGATGCAATTTGGTATTCGATACCAAAAACCAGCCACTCTTGCCGCATACACTGAGTTAGTTGGTCAGCATTTACAACAGGGTGAAGGAGCACTTCTTCTAGAGATACAAACACCGCCTGAACAAGCTTCCTCACACCTGAAAGAGATAACTCAGCGCGTTCATGCTTTATAGCCATCTTTACAACAATACGAGCAATGACAGCTCCACACCCTTAATTGTTTATCTGCATGGTTTACTTGGTTGCAGTGATGACTGGAAGAGCTGTACGCAATGGCTTCCCGAGTACACTTCCTTATGTATTGATCTTCCTGGTCATGGCATGAGCAATCTGATGCATTGTCGCGATTTTAAAACGTGCTGTGATCAAATATCTGATGTTTTACTTACTCAATTTCCTCACCAACCACCTATAGTGTTAGTGGGGTATTCAATGGGGGCTCGAATTGCGATGGTAGGGCTCACTCAACAGCACTTTTCTGCACTTAATATCCAAATGCTTATTTCTGAAGGTGGACATTTTGGACTGTGTAGTGACGCAGAAAAAACAGCTCGCTTACGCAACGACTCGCGTTGGGCTGAGCGACTTCATCATGAACCAATCGAACAAGTGTTAGGCGATTGGTATCAGCAGCCGGTATTTAGTTCACTAAACCATGAGCAAAGACAAACACTCATACACAAACGCAGTGCTAACCTAGGGCCATCTGTTGGCAAAATGTTGATGGCAACCTCATTAGCAAAACAGAATTATTTGCTTGAGTCACTCACAGGCTTGAGTATTCCAGTACATTACATTTGTGGTGAAAAAGACAGTAAGTTCAGCCATTTGGCCGAACTGAGTGGTTTGTCTTATAGCCAAGTAAAACGAGCTGGGCATAATGTTCACATCGAACAGCCTAAAGCGTTTGCTGACGTTGTTAAATCTCAAATTCGCGCCTTTCTCTAACAGCGCAACATCAATAAACAGGAATCACCATGGCAAAAACAGTCGGTATTTCAGAACAAGAACTATACGCACCAGTAAACTGGAACGATTGCACAGGTGAATATGAAGATATTCAGTACCATAAATCGGAAGATGGTATCGCAAAAATCACCATCGCCCGCCCTCAGGTACGGAATGCGTTCCGTCCTCAAACCGTAAAAGAAATGATCAATGCGCTAGCGGATGCACGTTATGATGAAGGCGTCGGTGTGATCATTTTAACAGGGCTTGGCGAAAAGGCGTTCTGTTCGGGCGGTGACCAAAAGATACGTGGTGATTATGGCGGCTATCAAGACGACTCTGGCACTCATCACCTGAATGTGCTTGATTTCCAGCGTCAGATCCGTACTTGCCCTAAACCAGTTATCGCGGCTGTTGCGGGTTGGGCTGTAGGTGGTGGTCACGTATTGCATATGATGTGTGACTTGACGATTGCCGCAGAAAACGCTCAGTTTGGTCAGACTGGACCAAAAGTTGGTTCGTTTGATGGCGGCTGGGGTGCCTCATATATGGCTCGAATTGTCGGTCAAAAGAAAGCGCGTGAGATCTGGTTCCTATGCCGTTTCTATGATGCTAAAGAAGCATTGGATATGGGTCTGGTTAATACGGTGGTGCCACTTGACGAATTGGAAAAAGAGACCGTCCGTTGGTGTCGCGAAACCCTGCAACATAGCCCTATGGCATTACGCTGCTTGAAAGCGGCCTTAAATGCTGATTGTGATGGTCAGGCTGGTCTCCAAGAATTAGCCGGTAACGCAACCATGATGTTTTACATGACCGAAGAAGGTCAGGAAGGTCGCAATGCGTTTAATGAAAAACGTCGACCAGACTTTAATAAATTCCCTCGTAATCCTTGATGCGCCGTTCGGTTTATAACGTGAAAGCAAAGCTGCTTAACAGAGTATCTTTGGTTACCCGTCTAAATCAAAAGCTATCAAATAAACAACAGTATATATCAACGATTACACAACGATGATAAGGGATATTGGTATGAGAACAGCCAAACTGTATCGCTACGAGCTGCCTATGGACAGCGGAGTGATACTGAGAGAGCAGAGGCTCACGGAACGAGAAGGCTTTGTGGTTGTACTAGAAAGTGACGGAGAAATAGGTCGAGGTGAAATTGCGCCTTTACCGGGGTTTAGCATTGAGAGTCTGGATGAGGTTTACCCTCAGCTCATCGAACAACTTACTCTTTGGCAAAGTGGTCAGGTCCTCGACTACAAAGACTTATACCCATCGGTGGCTTTTGGTTTATCCATGGCGCAACTGGAGTTGGCTAACGGCCTTCCTGACACAGGCTGTTACCAAGCCGCGCCGCTGTGCTCTGGTGACCCAGACGAGCTGCTACCTAAACTTGAACGCATGTCAGGCCAAAAAGTGGCGAAAATCAAAGTGGGGCTGTATGAACCTGTTCGTGATGGGCTGCTTGTCAGTCTGTTCTTGGAATCTATTCCAGACCTCACGTTAAGGCTAGACGCCAATAGAGCTTGGACCGCAGAAAAAGCGCAGCAATTTGCCAAAAAGATTGCACCTTCTCTGCGTCAACGGATCGCGTTTGTCGAAGAACCCTGCCAGGCTCCAGGTGATAGCTTTTCTTTTGCTATCGATACTGGGATTGCCATTGCTTGGGACGAAACTCTTCAACATGCTATCCGTAAAGATGACTTTAAACTGGAAGACTATAATGGAGCCAAAGCCATTATTATAAAGCCAACGTTAATAGGTTCTGTGGAGTGTTGTATAGAGCTGATCGACCGCGCTAAAGCGCTAGGTATAAAGCCTGTGGTCAGTTCAAGTATTGAATCCAGTTTGGGTCTGACGCAATTAGCTCGATTTGCCCAATGGCAGCTACCTGAAGAGATTCCGGGCTTAGACACCATAGGTTTGTTTGCCCAGCAGCTAGAAGTGACTTGGCCTGGCTGTGATCTTCCGGTGACTGCACTGTCAGGCCAGTCACTAATCTGGCAATCTTAATGCAAAACCAACTCTCTCCTTTGAAACGATGGGCTCAGTTGAGCCCATCTTTGTTAGCCCTGCATCATCAAGAGAGGCAATACACCTGGGCTGAGCTAGTACAACTGGTGGATGAAGTTGCGGCGAGCTTATCTGCACAGGGGCTAGCGCGCGGTGAGGTGTTGACGTGTGTTGGTAAAAACAGCTTGGATCTATTGTTAGCCTATCTTGCGTGCATGGAGATTGGTGCAATTTGTGCTTTGACGATGCCACAGACTCAAGTAGAGCTGGATACCAAGTTGGCATCACTATACTTGCCGGAAACAGAGCGAAAAGTTTGGGTGGCACCACCTAACTTGATGCTTTCTTCCTTGTCGACGATGACGGTAGAGCGTGCACATTTGGCGGACTATCCCGCGGGTTATCAAGCCGATAATTTGGCGTCGATTGTATTTACGTCAGGTTCAACAGGAACACCGAAAGCGGTGGCGCACACCTCTGCCCAACATATGGCTTCTGCATCAGGATTGCTGGAAAAATTCACTTTTAAGCAGGGTGATAGCTGGTTGTTGAGCTTACCTATGTACCATGTTTCGGGATTGGCGATTATCTATCGCTGGTTGCATGCAGGTGCGATGTTAAAAGTGGGGGCCGGATTGCTTCAAGAAGATATTCGTCACGTGACGCATGCGTCGCTGGTGGCAACGCAACTTCAGCGGTTATTGGACAGTAATATGCCACTTGACCTGACCCATGTCTTACTTGGGGGCAGTCACATCGCCGTTTCTCTGAGCCTCAAAGCGGAGCGACAGGGGATTGAAACTTGGTTAGGTTATGGCATGACGGAAGCGGCTTCTACCGTGACGGCGAAGCGGGTAGATAGTGACACTACGGCAGGCAAGGTATTGCCCAAGCGCAGGGTGAAACTTGAAGGGCAGAGGATTTACATCGGGGGAGAAACGCTAGCCTCTGGTTATTACCAGCAGGGTACGCTTGAACCTATGGTGCACGACACGTGGTTCGATAGCAAAGATCTCGGTGAATGGAAAAACGATGAGCTGCAAATTATCGGCAGAGCAGACAATCTGTTCATCTCAGGTGGCGAAAACATTCATTGTGAAGAGATAGAAGCCGTACTCAACCAGCTCCCAGATGTGATTCAATCCATTATAGTGCCAATTGAAGACCAAGAGTTTGGGCATCGGCCGATCGCCGTTATTCAAAGTCATCAAGGGTTAGATATAAACTGTATCGAGCAGCATCTCGGTGAGTTTTTAACTCGATTTAAATGGCCGATCGCCTACTACGAGTTGCCAGAGCGTCTTTGCCAGTCGGGGATCAAAGTGTCGCGAAAAGCAGTGAAAGATTGGCTTTTGACTCAACTCGATAAATAATGTGCAGTACAGAATCGGTGACTAGTTGCGAAATCACCACATGTCTCTCTAATTAACTGGCGAGTGCTTTTTCTTTGGCTGAGCTCTCATGCCCAGCGCATTCAGCAAGCAATGACCTGTTCGTTACTTAATCGGCCAAGGTGAAAGTCAACTTAGTTGAAATTGATCTTTCATAGTCCAAATCTGAATTTATCAAACTTATAACTCTATCTCATAATACTGCCTGAAATATGAGTATATGGATATAAGAGGCGATCATGAAAGCCGTCATTGTGTTGGCAATATTGATTCAGATTGTGGTTGCAGTGCAAAGTGAAGGCTTGGTGCGATCACTGGCTGAGTTATCTGCGTTTCTATTTATCGCCGCTTTGGTCTTAATATACCAACGACAAAAGCGCAAAAAGCTTAAAATTGAGCCGGAGGAGCTTTAGCTAAGTGTCAACCATGCTAATGAGCTGGTCGATATAGCAATCCACAGCGTAACACCAAACAGTAGGGGTTTAGGTCCTGCAGACTTGAGCTTTTCCACCGAAATTCCGCAGCCAATCAAAAACAAACACACCACTAAAGCCCGTTTAGCAACATCGAAGATTCCCTGATAAATCATCTCAAACTGTGGCAACAGATCGCTGACTGCAATCGCGACGCAATAAAACAAGATGAAGTAGGGGATAGTGATTTTCTTCGAATCGCTACGGAATAAAAAGGCGCTAAACAACGCAACCGGAATAATCCAAAGAGCCCTTGCCAGTTTTAAGGTTGTCGCGGTGGTGAGTGCTTCCTCACCGTAGGCGGAGGCAGCACCAACGACGGATGAAGTGTCATGTATGGCAATCGCTGCCCAAGTGCCGAAAGTATGTTGATCGAGATTCAGCGCATGGCCAATCACAGGGAAGACAAACAGAGCTATAGAATTTAGGACAAATACGGTGGCTAAAGAAAGGCCGATTTGCTCATCGTTTGCTTTGATAGCAGGAGAAACCGCGGCGATCGCACTGCCACCACAGATGGCGGTTCCAGAAGAAATCAGATAGCCCGTTTCTTTATTGAGGCCAATGGCTTTTGCCACCCACCAGCCTATAAATAAGGTGCCGATAATGGTAGTAATGATAAGACCAATGCCATCTGAGGTAACCGCAAGGGCATTTTTGAATTGAATGCCAAAGCCCAAGCCGACGATTGAATAAGCCAATAGTTTTTTGGTCACTTTTGCCAGATTAAAATCGTGTGGCACCATGCCCAATGAAGCCAGCAAGAAACCAATCACCAATGCGGTTGGTGAGGTCACCCATGGTGTTAGGCAGATGATCATTGCCAACCAAAATGGCAGTTGCTTTTTAATCGTCGTCATTACAAAAAGTAGCAATCAAAACAGCTGGTGAGTGTAACCAAATCCAGCCGATAAGTAGATTTGAATGAATTGAACATACGTTCACATTTAATGAACGTATGTTCGTAAAGTTATTTCCAGTCACCTCTGAGCTGAGAGACCTTATACTGCATTAACTCAGTGGTTGCTGCTGATGAGTCGACAGGCTGACCTGCTTCTATCTCTAACTTGGACCAGAATCTGCTAGGCAGCCCGCTACAAGCCTTACCTTTATATCGACTGAAGAAGCTACCCCATAAACCTTTAATCGCAATAGGGATAACTGGGACAGGACTCCGTTTTAGAATGATGTCCATGCCACGCATAAAGTCATTCATTTCACCATCGCTAGTGAGGCGTCCTTCAGGAAAAATACATACCAAATGACCTTCTTCTAACGCTTGTTCTATCTCACCAAACGCATTGCGAATGGAGCGTCGGTTGGAAGCGGAGATAGGGATTACTCCCGCGCGCTTAAGAAAACGACGCAAAGGTGGAAGGTTGGCGTAATCTTCTTCCATTACAAAGCGGATCAGCCTTGGGCAAACCGCGCTCAACAACAAAGCGTCCATATAACTGACGTGGTTACAGACAATGAGTGCCCCCCCTTTTTCAGGCAGGTGGTGTAAGTTTTTATGGTTCACGCGATACATGGTATGCGTCAGTATCCAGACGATGAATCGTACGGCAAAAACAGGTACACGCAAGAATAAGGACATGGCAACCACTAGGTTCATGAATGCGAGTAACAAGAACAGCTGCGGAATACTCATTTCTATCACCGCTAGGCAGACGATACCCAGTACAGCACTGCCAACCATAAACAGTGAGTTATAGATGTTGAGTGCTGCAATCACCTGAGCGCGCTCTGTGACTTTGGCACGCTGCTGCATCAATGCGTAGAGTGGCACAATAAACACCCCACCAGATGCACCCAGCATCAACAGCGAGATGAACACAGGCCATAATGGCTGGTAAGACACAAAATCTGTAAAGCTTTCAAACTCCGGTAGACTGGCTGGGACAGAGGTTGCCATTAAGAAACCAAATATTGAAATCCCTAAACTACCCAGTGGCACGATACCGACTTCAATTCTGTGGTTGGATAATTTATCACAAGCCAGCGATCCAATGGCAATACCGATAGAAAAAAGTGCCAGTAGGAACGAAACAGCACTTTCACTGCCATTGAGATAAAGTTTCGTGAAATTAGGGAACTGAGTCAGGTAGGCTGCCCCCAAGAACCAGAACCAGCTGATCGCCATCAAGGCTTGGAAAATCGTTTTGTCGGATTTAGCGATGGCGATGGTATTACGGGTTTGTTTGATCGGCTGCCAGCGGAATTTTATGTCTGGTGCGCTTGCGGGGGCTTCAGGAATTGAACGACTGGCGAGGTACCCAAACACGGCAAACACTACGACGCATCCTGCTGCCACGTATTTGGCGCTTTCCGCTGAAGCAATAATGCCTGCACCTAGCGTGCCGAGAAGAATGGCGAGAAACGTGCCTGTTTCTACCAAAGCATTACCCGGAACCAGCTCTTGCGGTTTAAGCTGCTGTGGTAATAGTGCGTATTTTACCGGACCGAAAAATGCCGATTGCGTCCCCATCAAGAAAAGTAGAATTAACAGGATGACGTAGCTTTCGGTGATAAAGCCAATAGCCCCCAGAGTCATAATGCCAATTTCAGCCAGTTTGACCTTGCGAATGAACCAAGACTTCTCATACTTATCGGCCAATACGCCAGCAGAGGCAGAAAAAAGGAAGAAAGGCAAAATAAACAAGCCAGCCGCAAGGTTGATGAATAAATTGCTGGAGATAGGTAAGGCACCAGCACCAGCGAAAGCGACGAAAAGCAGTAAGACGTTTTTAAAAATATTATCGTTAAAAGCACCAAAAAATTGGGTCACGAAATAGGGCAGAAATCGTCTCTGTCCTAAAAGAGAAGTTTGGCTGTTTGGCATGGTGATCCTTGTTCCTTTAGGATGCGATTACCAGTTCGCGATGTAGTTAGAGAGTAGGTTATTTATCAGTTCTTTGCCGTCGATAGGTTCTGCTGCGAAGAACTTATCATCAACACTCAACAAGGTAATACCGTGGACACCAGACCAAAGTACTCGACTGGCTTGTAACACTTCCTTTTCTGAACGGTGAGGAGCGATAACTTGGAGTAGCTGTTCAAGCATGCCCGTCATGCTATCAATACGTTCAGCTTGCCATTCGGGTAGCGTCTCACCATGCATATTGTGTTCGAAAATTAACTGCCAACGGTAAGGGTGGCGCTGGGCAAAGTCGTGATAACAGTAAGCGAGCTCATACAAGGCCGTTTTTGGCGCCTGACTCTGTTCAACAACCACTTTTGCTTCACTTGCTAGCTCATCTAGAGTCTGAGCGACAGCATGAAGCAGCAGTAGATTGTAATTACCAAACACGTTGACCAGTGTGCTTGGCACATAGCCGATCATATTCGCAACCTTGCGCAAACTTAACTCGTGATAGGAGTTTTCGCTCAAGAATTCTTTTACTGTGTCTAACGTGAGAGCGATAAGCTCATCGCGTGTATGATCGTTTCTACGGGCCATGACAAAATTTCAAAAATGAACAACGTTCAATATTCTAATGAGGCTGTGTGTGAAGCGCAACTGACTATCTTCGAATTTGCAATACTTTGATACATGTATTCGACTTTGGCATATTTCATTCTCTAGAGACACAGGCTACTATTGCCCCATAAGTATAATTCTTACCTTATACAGGAAACCCTAAGGAAAAATATGAAACGACTTTTTTCCCTCGTTGCTTTGCTGATGGTCTCTGTTGCTATTACTCCTATCGCAGAAGCGAAGAAGTTCGGTGGCGGCAAGTCATTTGGTAAGAGCTTTAAAACAGCTCCTGCACCAAAGCAACAACAGCAAAACACAAACACGATTGGTAAAGACCAAGGCGCAAAAACGCAAGGGTCAACTAAAAAAGGCCTGATGGGCGGATTGCTTGGCGGTCTGTTAGCGGGTGGTCTTTTAGCGGCATTCTTCGGTGGCGCGTTTGAAGGAATCCAGTTCATGGATATCCTTATCATGGGCTTGGTGGCGTTTGTCATCTTCAAATTGATGCGAGGTCTGCTTGGGTCGAAGCAAGGCAGTATGAATCAGCATAAACAGCAGCCTGCTTTCGGCGGCTCTGCTGCTAAATTTGAGCAGCCTAATGTTCATAATTTCGAACAGCAGCCTCAGTCTGGCAGCCAAGGCGGTTTTGGTTTTGGTGCTCAGTCCGATATTCCGCACAACTATCCACCGGGTTTTGACAAAGTGGCTTTTGTGAATGGCTCTCGTGAGCATTACAGAACGCTTCAAGGTGCATGGAACCACAACCAGCTTGAAACGATTGAGGAATATGTTTCTCCAAGTCTGTTTGAAGATTTAAAATCAGAGCGTGCGAAACTGGAAGGTGAGCAGCATACAGATGTGATGTACGTTGACGCAGAAATCGTTCGTGCCGACTACGATGCAAGCAAAGCACAGCTTAGTTTACAGTTTAGCGGTCGCTACCGTGATACTGTAGAGAATGTTGAAGAAAACATTGAAGACATCTGGCACCTTGAGCGTGACCTAACGGTACCTAATGCTCCATGGTTGATTGTCGGTATTCAAGGTTAACCGCATAACCTGATAATAAACGCCCGAGCCAAGTGCTTGGGCGTTTTTGTATTGGACAAAGACTTGATAAGATAATTCGATACAGAACAACAATAGGCAAGTAAAGTGGCTGAATTTAAGTATAAAAACCTTTCTCAGGAAGAGCAGGATAAATTGGATGCAGCGGTATTTCGCCGCCTACTTTCTCATCTTGATGAGAATAAAGATGTGCAGAACATCGATCTAATGATCCTTGCGGGGTTCTGCCGTAACTGTTTCAGTAAATGGTATAAAGCTGAAGCGGAAACTCAGGGTTTAGAGCTGGATATCGATGATGCACGTGAACGTGTTTATGGTATGACTTACGATGAGTGGAAACAGAATCACCAGCCGAAAGCGACACCTGAACAACTCGCGGCTTTCGAAGCACGTCAGAAAAAGCGTTAACGCTCTCCCTTGATATGAAAAACGCCACTCAGATGAGTGGCGTTTGAGTTTCCAACTGATGTTGTTATTGTTATTTAGATTTGGCCCGTTGCTTTAAACGCTTCTAATTTTGCGAGATAAGGTTGCAAGTCGCCGATGTTTTGTTTGACCCACTCACTATTGTAGTAGGTGTCTAGATAACGTTCACCACTATCACACAAAAGTGTCACGATAGAGCCTGTTTCACCGCGTGCTTTCATTTCACTTGCTATCTGCAGTACACCGTATAGGTTAGTTCCCGTTGACGCACCTACTTTACGGCCAAGGATCTTTTCAAGCCAATGTGCCGTTGCAACAGAAGCGGCATCTGGAATGGTGCGCATCTCATCAATCACGCCTGGAATGAAACTTGGCTCTACACGAGGTCGACCGATGCCTTCGATTTTACTTCCGCAGTTGCCCTTGAGTTCAGGGTTCCCTGTTTTGAAGAATTCGTGGAAGACAGAATTTTCAGGGTCAACGACGCAAAGTTTAGTCGAGTGTTGTTGATAGCGAATAAAACGGCCAATAGTAGCGGAAGTCCCCCCCGTTCCTGGGCTCATGACTACCCATTTAGGAATAGGGTTATCTTCAAGCTTCATCTGGCTGAAAATAGAATTGGCGATATTGTTATTACCACGCCAGTCTGTCGCACGCTCGGCATAGGTGAACTGGTCCATATAATGGCCATTGAGTTCTTTCGCTAATCGATGCGATTCTGCGTAGATTTGATCTGAGCGATCAACCAAATGTGCTTGACCCCCATAAAACTCAATCTGCTCAATTTTCTTCTTCGCTGTGCATTTAGGCATAACGGCAATAAATGGCAAACCAAGTAGCCGAGCAAAATACGCTTCTGATACAGCAGTACTGCCAGATGATGATTCAATAATTGGGGTTTCTGGGCCGACCCATCCATTACAGATTGCGTAAAGAAACAGTGAGCGTGCCAGACGATGCTTTAAAGATCCTGTCGGATGTGTACTTTCATCTTTGAGATAAATATCGATCCCTGCCACACTGGGCAAATCCAATTTGATCAAGTGCGTATCCGCGGAACGTTGGAAATCAGCCTCAATTTTTCGAATCGCGTTATTAATCCAGTTGTGGTCTGTACACATGAGTACCTCCTTAGCATCGTTATGCTAATAATCTATCTATATATTAGGAGAAATGCTTTGCCTAATTGCCTTTAATTTGCTTTATTTGTAGAAAATTTTTCTATAGGAGTTCTTTATGGGTGTGGAGTTGGATAAGGTAGACCGAAAAATTTTAGCGTTGTTACAACAAGATGGAACCTTGTCCTTAAATGACTTAGCAGAGGCGGTGAATTTAACGACGACACCGTGCTGGAAGCGGCTGAAAAAGCTTGAAGAATCAGGTGTCATTGAAAAAAGGGTGGCTTTGCTTAACCCGGAAAAGCTCGACTTATCTTTCACCGCTTTTGTTTTGGTGAAAACCTGCGACCATTCCCATGAGTGGTACAGTCAATTTGTTTCTACCGCTGCAGACTTTCCTGAAGTGATGGAATTTTATCGAATGGCTGGTGAGTACGACTACATGATGAAAGTTCAGGTCAAAGATATGCAGTGCTTTGATAACTTCTATAAAAAATTAGTTAACTCCATCGCTGGCATCTCCAATGTCACGTCAACCTTTGCCATGGAGCCGCTGAAATACACGACAGCGCTACCGATTGGAGAAACGTAAAGAAGTGTATAGACACGTAAAGTCTGGTAAATCAGATTTATAAATTTGCAGGGCTGGCTAATCTCACTAAAAACAATGATTAGTTGGGTGAATGAAATGCCAGTCTCAAATTTAGTCTCATATTCCGCGACGGGTGTACTGACGTTGTTGCTGTTTGGGTGCAATAGTGGTGAAGAGGAAAGCTCGACCACAACTTCCACGTCTCGATCTGATATCACCAATACCTTTTTCACTAATCTTTCTGGTGACTGTCAGCAATATTTAGGAACTTTCTTTTCCTCAGTCAGTGATATTCAGCGGTCACTATTGTTCACCGGGCAAGTTGATATTTCTTCTAGTGGTTCAAAGTGTATTGTGGCGTCGAATGCGATTCCGAATCATGATTTTAATGATGCGACGGCTTCATTTGCGACGAATGTGACAGAGCAAACCATCCGTTATGAGTTCACGGCTTCTCCGAGTGTTGCGTCCAGTGCCACAGCGCTTAGCTTGGGTACCTCTGAGGCGATCTTGCTCAATGGCGTCAAAGTGGACTTGCTCGCGGCGGCTTGCTACGGCGTCGGCGATGAAAAAACAGGGTGCGGGCAAGACCAGATCAATAATCCTTGGCGTTACGACCCTATGTCTTCCTTAAATAGCTTCGGTACGGATATCCATAATGCTCACGTTCAGCCGACAGGGGCGTATCACTATCATGGCAATCCGGTCGCCATGTTCATTCAGGATTGTGCTGGTGGACAGGCTTCTCCGGTCATTGGCTTTGCAGCCGATGGCTTCCCAGTGTATGGCAGTTGCTTCACGGACACGTCAACAGGTCAAGTGAGAAAGGCGGTGGCTAGCTATCAGTTGAAATCAGGTGCCCGTGTCGACGAAGGCAGCTATACCGCTCCCGTTGTGGGAGGTAATGTGGTCAGTAGCAACTACGATGGACAGTTCCGTGGGGATTGGGAATACACAGTTGGCTTAGGGGATCTCGATGAATGCAATGGTATGACAGTGAATGGCCAGTATGCTTACTATATCACTGACTCTTTTCCTTGGGTTCTCAACTGTTTTAAAGGCAGCGTAGATTCGAGTTTTAGCGGCTACAGTGCCGAGCGTTCACATGGGCATTCACATTGATCATACATTGGAGACGCAAAGAAGCCAGCGATGGCTTCTTTGTCGTTTCTAGTCCACTGAAAAATGTTCAAGTACCAGTTTTGCTACTTGGTTGAGCGTTTGATTGCGCTGCGCTATATCAAGCTGAGTTTGGGTCAAATAAAGACTGATAATGATCGGTTTATGCTGCTCGTTCCATACCAGTGCGTTGATCGCTCTTGAACCTTGCTCACCAGCGCCGGTGCGATCGGCAATGGACCAACCTTGGGGTAAAATAGAGCGGATCAGAGAATCTGAGATTTTATTGTTTTTCATCCAAGTCAGCAGAGTCTGTTGGTTTTTTTCGCTCAACCCGTCTTGAAGCAAAATGGTGTTGAGAGACGTGACCATCGCATGAGGAGAGGTGGTATCGCGTTTATCACCTGGAGTGGCTTGATTGAGTTCCGGTTCAAAGCGGTCAAGGCGAGTGACTTTATCATCGAGAGTTCGGACAAATTGTGTCACTTGCTGCGGGCCGCCAATTTGATGCAATACGATATTGGCCGCCGTGTTATCGCTCATCAGCATCGTCGCTTCGCAAGCTTGTTGAATTGTCATGTCTTGACCAATCAATTTTTCAGTAACCGGAGACCAAGTCACCAGATCGCTTTCTTTAATCGTGGTTGTGTCGTTTAAGCTAAGCTTGTTTTGGTCGGCAAGATCGAGTGCGCTGGCACACATCAGTGCTTTAAAGGTACTCATCATAGGGAAGCGCTCATCGCCACGATATTGCCACTGATGATTATTTTGGGTATCCAAAACGGCGACACCGAGACGACCACCAGATTGAGTCTCTAACTGAGCGACTTGTTGTGCGAGTGTGTCTGCAACCGTGTGTGATGACAAAAAGAGACAGGTCAGGGTTATAAGTATATTTTTCATTAAGATAAGCCAAATATTATACGTGGCTTTGCATCCTAATCTGAGGTCATGTCCTGAGTAAACCCGATGGGTTTAGAGTATACATAATTCTGACATTCGGTCTCTTTTGTGGGAAAGGCTATTTGGTAAACCGCATCACACCTTCCTGAACGGCAGAAGCGACCAGATGACCCTGACGGTTATAGATCTCACCACGCACTAAGCCACGCGTATTACTGGCCGTCGGGCTTTCAATCACGTAGAGCAACCACTCATCCATCTTAAAAGGTCGATGGAACCATATTGAATGGTCGATGGTGGCGACTTGGAAATTAGGCGTCATCAGTGATACGCCATGTGGATGCAATGCGGTGACCAGAAAGCCCCAGTCTGAAGCGTAGCCGAGAAGATATTGATGAATGAGTTGGTTGTCCGGCATGGCTCCGTTGGCCTTAATCCACAGATATTGCTTTGCTTCTTCTTTGTGGGGTTTTAGTGGGTTCACCACTGTTACAGGGCGAGTTTCAATCGGTTTCTCACCACAAAATGCCACTTTGATTTTCTCTGGCAAAAAGTCTGCTATTTGTTCAGCAAGCTCTGATTCAGAAGCGTAATTCTCAGGGCCTGGAATGTCTGGCATGGCGTTTTGATGCTCAAAACCTGGGGCCTCACCATGGTAAGAGGCGGTGAGATAAAAAATCGGTCGACCATTTTGGATGGCTTTGACACGGCGAGTACTAAAACTTCTTCCATCACGCAAGTTTTCTACATCATATACAATCGGCTTTTCCGGATCCCCAGGGTAGAGAAAATAGCTATGAAATGAATGAACAGTTCGATCATCAGCCACTGTGTATCGAGCGGCAGAGAGTGCTTGGCCAATCACTTGACCACCGTATACCTGAGGCAAGCCAAGGTTCTCACTTTGGCCTCTGAAAAGCCCTTCTTCTAGCTTTTCCAGTTGTAATAGTTCTAGAAGTTCGTCGAGAGGCTTACTCATTCTCACACCTTTAACAATTTCATCAATATAGCCTTATTCTAAGCACAAATTGATCAGTTAAACAGATACTTGAACATTAAGTTATAAAAATATCTTTAGACTCAGGGTGGAGAATTCTGCTGGTTCACATCATGACAAACCAGAGAGTCAAATCTATAATAGTTGGAATTTTAATAAGTTAGTGAGGGGTTATGAAGAAAGGATTAACTCTACTAGTGGTCGCTTTACTTGGGCTGACATTGTTGGGTTGCCAGTCCCCAGCAAAACCGACTAAAGACGATAAAATAGATGCCATTACAGGTACGATTACATACCGAGAACGTATTGCGTTACCCGCAAACGCCCTGGTGATAGTGACTCTACAAGATATCTCACTCGCTGATGCGCCCGCGACAGTGATAGCAAAACACCGATTTGAAACGGGAGGTACTCAGGTTCCTTTTAAATTTGATTTAGCGTTTGATCCCAGAAAAATAAAGCCCCATCACACTTATAGCGTCAGTGCTCGAATCGAGGTGGAAGGCCAATTGCGTTTCATCAGTGATACCGTATATCCGGTTATCACCGATCGTCAACAGACCAGCCAACTTGACCTAGTTTTAGTGAACGTCAGTCAATAATCTGGGCTGTAAAATGGCAGCCTAGGGCTGCCAGCGAAACTTTCTCAAGCTCACCTTTCCATCGTTGGTGACTTCAATATCTTCTGCTATCAGCAACTCCCTTTGTCTGACTAAATGCTGCCCTTTTAGTGAAATCCTTCCTTGGCTATTAATGACCCTAAACCAAGGAAGTTTGGAATCTTTTGGCAGGTTCCCCAAGGCTTTTCCAACATGGCGCGCATAGCCTGGATAACCGGCAAGCTTGGCAATATCGCCGTAAGTCGTGACTTTTCCACATGGAATTTGGTGAATCACCGCAAAGATTTGCACTAAAAACTGGTCCATAATGATGTTGTCCTAGTTCGATTTTTCCATGGAAGGGATGAGGAGAGGGCATGGTATTTTCTACATTTCAGTTCATAGTGACAACCTTGTTGGCCGTGGTTTGTGCTCGGGCTATCAGTCTGAGTGACGGCGACATTCCAATTTTGGCGTTGATCATTCCTGCGTTATGGATCATTCCGAACAAGGGCAGTGCCGGACTTATTTTGATGGCGGCACTCACAACCTATGGTTTGACGTTGCCGCATCAGCCGATTGCACTATCGATGAGTCAGTGGATCCTATTTCCACTAATGATGGTGGTGTTTTCCAGACGAAGCACTTTAGGTGTCGTATTGACCGCGGCACTGATTGTGGTGACCTTGCAGGTGGGCATTATGACGACTCAGTCGGCGGGCAAACTCGGTGGAGAACCCGTAGTCACCGTGGTGCAGACGTTGGCGGTGATAGTGACATGGTGGGCTGTACGTTATTGGCAACCCAATAACCAGCACAGTTGGTGGGCGTTGGGGCTTATTTTACCTCTGTGGATGGCTGACTTACCCTACGCAGCATTGGTTGCACTCTGTGTCACGGGGATATTCGCGTCTATGGAAAGCTTGGCTAAGTTAGAAAGCTTTCACTGGGGCAAGCTGTTGTGCTGGACACTCCCTACGGTCGGGTTTGCGGCATTGGTCGTCACGCCAACGGTTGAGGTGCCAAACCCAGTGTTTGTTGTGTGGATTTGCCTACTGGGTACCGCATGGATGACAGACTATATTCTGCGTAGCTCAGAAGAAGAAGCCGATTTGTAATCAAAAATAATAAATTGATTTTAAAATATGCGCTTGGACAATTTCATTATCTATGCCAGAATTGCGCATATTTTAAACATCACTTATTGTGTGGTTGCACGTAACCACCTACTCGTCACACTGCCTTTTTGAACCTTCTCTATGCTAATAAAACGACGCTTCGGCTGGATAGCTGTCTTGATTTTTACTATCTGGTTTCCGCCCGTCAAAGCCCAGACTCCCAATTACAAAGTTGCCATTGAAGCAGACGACGTAGTGACGCGCGTCCTGTTCGATGCCGTTGCGTCTAAGTTTTCTCTTAATATTGAATACGTCTATTATCCCAGCTTTGGCGCAATCCTTGACTCAGTGAAAGCTGGAGAGAGTGACTTCGCGGCGAACGTGACTTTTACACCAGAGAGAGCGTTAAATTTCGACTTCTCTAGTCCAACCAATATTGAATATACGTACGTATTTAGTGCTACGAATGCTACATTGGACGGGATTCGCACTGTCGGTGTGCCAAAAGGTACCATCTATGGCGAGCTAATACGCAACGCGTTTCCCTCGATAACCTTGGTAGAGTACTCTGGTCAGTCGGAAGCGTTAACATTACTCAAGCAAGGGAGTGTGGGTGGTGTGGTTGATGCTATCAATCAGCTCAAGCCTATGTTGATTGAGGGTTATGACGCTCAGCTACTTAACAATCAGCTTTCAATTAAACCTGTCTCCATCGTCGCACGTAAAGGTGCCCATCCGGCTTTGTTAAAAAGGATTGAGCACTATTTACACAGTGCTGAAGTGCAGAAACTGTTGCGCGAATCTATCAATCAATATCAGTTTGAGATCCGTCAGCAGGCACTACGACAAGCGGTACTCAGTAGTGGTATCAACTTTAATCGCCCACTCAGAGTTAAAATAGAAAATATCGGTCAATACGCCACGTACCACAAGGATGGTTCTATCAACGGTATTACCGCGGATATTGTTGTTCAAGCTTGCGATATTCTGATGTTGAATTGTCAGATTGAAAGCACAGCGGATGAATCTTGGGAAAGTATGTATGGTGATTTGCTTGCCAAGCGAATAGATGTACTCTCTCCGATTGCTATCTCTGAAGTTCGCAAAGATCTTGTTTACTACAGTGAACCGTATTATCAGCCCGAAGCGATATTGGTTAAGCGCGAAGGTTACAAAGATAATGTATATAGCAATGTATCAGAGCTGATTGCTGAGCGTGTCGGTGTGGTAAAAGATGACTTTTATGAGGAGCTACTCAGGGGATTGCTGCCTAAGAAAACATTACTCACCTACGACAGCAGTGAGTCGCAACTGAAGGCGTTAATGAATCATGAAGTCGACTACATTGCGATAAGCCGAGCCAACTTTAATTCGCTTTTGCGAGAGTCAAAAGATCTCCTTCCTTTGAAGGAAGATCCGTTGATAGGGGGGTATTACACTTCAGATATCGCGATTGGTTTTGCTAAAAATCAGATAGGGGCATCGCTAGCTCCTCTATTCAGTCGGGCGCTGAAAATGATAGATACCGAGCGAATTGTCCAACGCTATGACTATCGGCCAGACTGGAAAGCCACCCTTGAGGCGGAACAGCGCTTTTCGCGTCATATCAGGGCGTTATTTATGCTGGTGTTAGCCTTCCTAGCAATTGTCGCTATGTATCTTCACAACCAGTCAACCACAGACAATCTGACCCGGCTCAAGAATCGACGTTCAATGCACAGGCGTTTCCGCTCGGGTATAAGTGCTCATTACACCTTGCTCTATCTGGATGTGAATCGCTTTAAGTTCATCAATGACACCTACGGTCATGAAATCGGTGACCAGGTTCTGCGCGCGGTGGCAGAACAAATCGAACGTTTCTGGAAAGGGTACCGATATAGAATTGGTGGCGATGAGTTTATTCTTATTGGCCAGCCAGATTCGCAATCTTTAAACTCACTTTTGGAGAAGCTTTCCACTATACATTTTGTATCTGAAGCGCATCAGGTGTCTTTGGAACTCTCCGTAGCGATAGGCGTGTCTTTTCCGAGAGAAAGGCTGATGACCCTGCAAGAAGTTCTTAATCAAGCTGACCAAGCCATGTACGATCATAAACGAGAAAGTCATCAAGGTATGCGAAGTAGTCAGTCTCATGAGCAAAATGTTGTCCATTTAAGTCAGGGTGGTTAACGACTAATCACTTGGCACTAAATCGAAGGAAATATTAGGAATTTCCCTTGAATTACCTGCGGTGATGGCTGATAATCCCCTCACTCCTTAGCCATGCTAAGGAAACAGAATCTATGGAGGCCCTGGTCCTCCCGCAACAATAGCTCGTGAACTCGGTCAGGTCCGGAAGGAAGCAGCCGCAGCGAGTGACTTGTGTGCCGGGATGTGGCTGGGGCTTCCACCCATTTAAAACGCCGCTTTTATTAGCGGCGTTTTGCTATCTAAATTTCACCAAAGCAATGTCTTACCCACGCTAAGAGTATGCAAGGCTTAGTGCAAGGTGCTGAGTTTGATCAGTACATCGAAGAGCAGAAGCAAAAAGAGCTAAGTCAGATAGCAGAAGAAGAGAAGCTAAGGTCACTTCGTTTTGCGTGACTTCCTTGGCCTCAAATCAAGCTAGGATAACTTCAAATTAGTGGTACCAAGCGCATTTAATAAACCCAGCGAAAATAGCTTATAAAACAGCTTATGGTGCCTGTCCCTAAATCACTTCTCTTCTCAGCCTTAAACAATAGCAGCCGTTTTCTGTGATGGCCTTGTCTAAACCTCATCCTTTACTCGACACATTGTTAACACACCTCTTTACAAGGTACTGATTTTTGAACAGTTAATCGGCCTACGCGCTGAAACCGTTGACTCTTCAGAACCCCAGCGATATCCTGCAAAAGCACTGGCAAAATCCAGTGCCAGGATTGAACCCCTGCAACTTACACATGGCGCATTGATGCCGGCTGAACCTTAGCCTTCATCATGTGCGGCCTCGGCGCATCCGTCGAAACCTGAATTGCTTAGTTATTGCGCAATTCAATTCGGTATTACGGTGGGCTGGGCGAGGCAGCTTCGGCTGGCCGTTTCCATGTGTGCGGTAGGTTCAACCTTGTTCAGTTCACCACCCTTTGTTATGGGGTCTCTGTGTGGTGATGGAAATGTTTTCCTGTTGGAGGTTACCATGCCAAAGCTCACAGACGATCACGTTCTGAAGGTTCTCAACTCTATTTGCTATCGCATTCACACCGAGCCTGAATCGATTCGCTCCCATATGCGTGATTTATCGACGCTGCTCAATGGGCCCGACCCTAAACAAACGTCCAAATACAGCTGGCTCGAAGCGATTATTAGACAAGCGCAACTCAATCGCTTTACTGAGCACTGCTCCCCATCTAGTGGCACTCCCGATCTTTGTTTAATCAAGATGCAGAACCAAAATGCCTATAACTTGTGTTTTACCCAAGACGTTGACCAATGTATTTGTCGTTTACAGTCTTTGTGTGCACAGCCGATCGAGCTGGTGGCGCATGGGAAGGCGAAACTCAGCCCAGATGCATTGCTTGAGGTACTGTCTGAACCGCAGATCCAGAAGAACCGTTGGTTTCCGCTGAGCGAGAGTCAGCGAGACGGCATCGTTAAAACGCTTAAGGCAGAGCAAACTCTCACCTCGCGTTAATTGGCTATCAACGAGCAGGCACAGAATCACTGAGATTTGGAGTAGGTTACTCGCTCTAAATTATTGTTAGTAATAGAATTTTCACTCTTCTTGCTAATATACCCCCACGCTCGCTTTTATATATTGATGCGATGTATATCTTGATGCATTTATATTGATTTTCAGTTGCTTATGATAGGTTAATGGCAAGTCAGACAGAAAAACGAGACTGCCTGTTATTAAGCATGTTATATGCTCAAAAGATAAGGAACTGCAACTTATGGTGCCTGTCCCTAAATCAGCTTAGACAGAAAAACGCAGCTTATGGTGCCTGTCCCTAAATCACTCCATCAGAAGTATTTGAAAAATTTATAGCACGTCAAGACGAGTTTATTGACGGTTAAATGTAGAATCGATCAAATAGCTAAGAAGCTTTGTCCAATCGTTTGTTAAATACATGACCAACGTGTCTTTCGGACAGGTTGGCTTGTATGTGGTTTAAAAATCTCCACTTCTACTTGCAAGTCAATTACGCAGGATGGACTCATTTCTGCCCCATTATTTGGTATACCTTTCACTCATTCACATCCCGTTAATGTGCTTTTGCCCTATAAAATGTTATGCGATGGCGTAAATCTTTGCTTGATCTCAAGTTAAGTTGAGGAGTTAGGCTACTTTGAGTTGATACTTTAGCTCATTGATAAAAAGGATATATTTGAACATGACAAGGATCGAGCATTTAAATATTACAGTTCCAAATATTGACGCTGCATTGGCATTTTTAGTTATTGTAGCTCCGGATTTTAATGTACGAAAAGATGTTAAGTCTCCAGATAGACATCGTTGGGTTCATGTGGGCAACAAGCAAAGCTATTTTGCACTTCAAGAGCCCCATCTAGACTCAATTGTTCCCCAAAATTTTCAAAAAACGTATAAAAACTACGGGCTAAACCATATTGGCTTGGTTGTGGATGACCTTGAAGCTACAGAGAGCCGCCTGATTGAACAAGGATATCGTAGAGGTATTTTTGCTCCCGAAGAGACATATCGTAAAAGGGCGTATTTTTTCGACAAAGCTGGCTTCGAGTGGGAATTAACAGAGTTTTTGTCTGACGTAGAAGATGAAATGTACTTGTATGAGTAAGTTGTGAAAAGCGCATACAAAATATTTAGGTTTTCAAGATACTTTTTCTAATCCAATTTTGGCACGTTAGAATCCATAGCCTAACGTGCTTTTGTACAAAAATGATTCAAATGGCTAAGTAATGACAAATTGCTAAAGATCGCCCCTGCATTGGCTCTTAAAGAAGCTTACTCATTTCTGGCACACTGTCGGCTTGCGCTAACAAGTAGTCACACTCTGTTTGGATTAGTGAGACACAGAGTTCTATGTGTTCACGCTCTCCGTCATCGATTCCTTGAGCTTCGGTAAGTCCAACCGTTTCTTTCAGGGCATTCTTTATGGCACCAATGGTTTCTGCAATTATGGAAGCCATTTTGGTGCCTGAATAGCCGAGCAGAGCACCGAATTCAGCTAAATCATAGCTGGTAATAGGGTATTTGAAGTTACCTTGCGGCGGATTTTGAAAATCCTCACTTTCCCAATCTCCAATCGACATTGCAAAATATTTAGGGATACTGGCGGCACGCCCTTCATCAGCAGACAATTTACCGCTTTGTGAGTTGCGTTTTGCTCCCTCTTGAGCAATAGCTTCTATGTTGACTAAATCATAAAAAGGGGTCAGTTCAAGGCCTTTAGGGGTGACGAAGAAGCTAATATTTTTACCATGAGCATCGTAGTTTTGTGTTGCTAGATTAAACAGCATCCATTGGGTAAGCTTTAGGTTGGTGATTACTGTGTCTATGGTTTTGACGCTCAGTAGGCGTGGGAAAGAAACGCCATCACGCATATATACACCATCACCTCCATCCCCATTCTGACGCTCGTATTTGTAACCTGGAGGTAAGTCAGTCGCCTGACAGCCATCAATCACATGTTTTCGTTGAACGACATCACGAGCCTCGATATAGGCACGATCGAACCGCTCTATGACAAGTGTCCTAGTCTTCCCAATACGGGTTAACTCAACATTCGCGACGTCCAAACCTGTTAGCTTAGCTAATGTCATGCAAAAGAACTCATTCACAGCAATACACGGTGCTTTACCGCTTTCAAACTTCAGAATGTAGTTCGAACTCAATTTTCCTTCACCAAATCCCCATTCATCACCGCGCTTAAGTAAGTTTAACTTGTTTTGCACACCGGCAACCGAAAGGCGAACCTTACCGTCCCAATACACTAATGGTGCCAAATTTCGCTCTAGTCGTTCTATTAGTTCATCATCAGAGACAGCTCTAAAGCGGGTTTCCTCAGGTTCTGAGTTTGGGACTCGAAAAGATAATGCGCCAGATGTTTCCGCACCAAGCTTACGAATTAGCCCAAACGTATTGCTTTTGGGAATAGTGGTGTTTTGTATCATCTCCTCAAAGGCTTCTCCTTCAGGAAGTAGATTTCTGAGATAGTTCTCGATACTTCGTGGCGAAGGCTTATCATCAACAGGGATGTGTGGAGAAATCGGGAAACCCATGAGTTGCCATTCATCTTCATAGATGAATGAGAACTCTGTTTCTGTTCCGACAGGAAGAATTAAACGACCAATTTTGGTATTCGTACCGATAAACACGTCTAATTGTTGCAACTTACTCATACCAACCATCCTCATTGCTTATCACGTTGTTTTCGTCTTGGTAGGTTATTTGGTTGTGTGGACGAACAAGTAGGTTTAAGTCGATAAGGCGTAACGACAGCCCTAAAATATCCATGAGAACAAGTACATTGGCAAAGGTGACGCTAGTATCGCCTTTTTCAATCTTCATGATTGTCTTACGAGATAAATTGGCTTTTGAAGCGAGATCATCAATACGCCAGCCTCTATCGGTGCGCTTTGAGCGAATGGCGGCTCCCAGCGTTTCCATACTGAACTCGGTATTCAAATCAGGCATAGGTTGTGCCTTTACCATTTTACCTTTTTTCATAAGTGCCTTTTAATGTACTTTTGTTACTTTTGGGGTCGTCTTAACATATAAGTTCATTATAAGTTACTTTTGAAGTGCCTATATAAGAAATTATTTAAAAGTGTAATTTAAGTAACTTATGTTTAGTTTGCTAGTTGCATGTTCGTTCCAATCAGTGGCAATCTGTTTTGCTAAACTAGAGTAAGCGTGTCATAAATCACCATGTGAATAGAACAAGGTTCTAAGCAGCAATGAAAGTTAAAATTGAGACGACCTGTGATGGTGAAGCTTTCCTCAACATTCCAGAAATTCTGCAAGAATAATTGCAATGGGAAGAAGGCGATCAAATCGAATGGCTCGACAATAACGATGGCTCATTGACTTTACGCAAAGTTGAACTTGAGGATGATACCCAGTTGAAGTCTATAGAGTACATTCTTTCACAACACCCTACTTTAAAAGAGCAGAATGGTTAACTTACGCAATTCCAGCGCTATCTGGTCTAACTCCGCTAGAAGTTGTGCTTAAAGGCGATTTAAAACGGCTTTTATTAGCGGCGTTTTGCTATCTAAATTTCACCAAGGCAATGTCTTACTGTAGTGGTCAACAAATTCCGGACACAGATTTAAGCCGATTTTCGGCATCCACTGGCGACAGCTCATCATTTGTTTGATGGGGCCAGAGTTGGCTGTAATAACCTGTGATATAACGAATTATATGCTCTCTTGCTTCGCTAAAACTACGATAACCCGGTACTGGTATCCATTCTGTTTTTAGACTTCTGAAGAACCGCTCTATCGGGCTACTTATCGTAGTAAGTAAAGCAATCAAGGTCTTGCTTTAGATGATATAAAAAGAAAGACCTTAATGTGTTATTTGGCGAATTAGCCCAAAAAACTATTATCAGATAGCTTCGATTTTATTGAGATGAGATGCGCGTTTTTGCTGCAGATACAATAACCAGAACGATAATGCAGCCAATGTTGAGGCTCCAGCAATAAAAAGCCACGCGCTTTGGTAGCCAAAATCGTCAATAAATGAACCCATAAACATATATGTTGGCATAAGTCCTATATTTCTTATGGTAAGCAAAATACCGCTGATTCTTCCCCGGTGACTAGCAGGTGATTGATTGGCAATGTAAATACCCTCTTTGGTTAAGAGGAGAACCTCGGCGGCGGCAAGAAAAAACCACGCAACAAACTGCATTGGGATGTTTGTATAAGAGACGACTAAGCCATACCCGACTACAAAGAGAACTCCTGACATTGCTAAGCTATTAAGTTCGCTGTGCTTAGAAGTAAGCCTCATTAGAATGGGAGTAATAAGCACGACGGCAATACTAGCAAAAGTCATTAGCTGACCAAACAGAATTGCACCCTCTTTGTCAAAGGTGTGGCTGTAATATAGGGGGCTTGTTAAGGTCATTTGGTTAAGAGTAAACCAAAGCAAGGTACATAAAACACCAAAAACAATAAGGCGAGGGCGTTCTTTGAAGACAGACCAAACTCCTCCATCGATATTCTTTTCTAGTTCAGATACCTCTTGTTCATCTTCAATATTAACGGGTTTAGCTTTGACGTAGAAAGCCACAACCAGTATCCCAATGAAAATAGCTAAACCATTTCCCCAATAAACCCACTCTGTGTGATTCCAGAAAAGATATCCAGCTATTACCGGACCAACCCCTGAACCGAGATTATAGGCAAGATAGCTTAACGACATAACTGCATCACGGTTTCCAGGATTCGAGTGATCGGCAACTAATGCATTACTAGCTGGTACTGCGATACCTATGAAAAAGTATCCTAGGAACAATAACCCTGGTGCAACCAAATGGTGCTCTGCAAAAAAACCACAAGCGATAAGGACTAAAGCCCCAAGCAGCTCACCAATTACCATTATATTTTTATGGCCATATGCATCAGAAAGTTTGCCACCAAGGAGGCTACCAACCATGTAGGTACCAGTAACAACCATGACTAACGTACCAGCTACCGAGGTCGAGTAACCCTGTTTTTGAGTTAGCAGGAGAACCATGAAAGGTATAATAAAATTGCCTAATCCTAGAATAAATCTAGCAATGGCAAGATAATAGATATCTTTCGGTAATCCTTTATATAAGGAAAATAAATTACTAATCCGTTGTAGCATGCTTAAGCCTTAGTTTTCTATTGTTGTCATGAGTTTTCATTAGTTATCAACCCTAATAAAAATAATTTTTAAGGAATCTGTCATCGATAGTTGGGACATGTATACCTATGCTTTCTAGACTCTCTTGAGTTAATTTCGAGCATATTTTTGGTGCTCCTCCCTCAAAGGTAATTTGATTTAATTCATCATTCGACATTGTAAAGTAATGCCTTATGAAATAAGGAACAGGGACAGACTTTCCTTGTTCAAGCTGTACTTTTAACTGTTTTATAAAACCTTGGAAGCTGATCAGCTCAATACTATTGTTTGTGTGATTGTTGTACTTACAAATAATGTCTTTTAAGTTCAATTCATATGGACTTGCTAGGTGAAACACTCGCTGTTCCATATCACCTTGCTTCATCAATGACACGGAAGACCTTGCTATATAGTCAACAGGCAGAGTACTAACGTCGATGTACTGATCATCGAAGGCCACCCCCGATAGTCGACATGTTCTGAGCAATTGGGAGAACCACTGTGTAGGTTCATTTTTTCCATGTTTCTGATCACCACCAATTAAACCAAGCCTAAAAATTTTACAGTCTAGGCCTCGAGCGATGGCTTTCAGAATTAATCCCTCTGATATCCATTTTGTCGAGCAGTAACCTTCGTCATTTTGGTGATACTGTATATCTAGTGGTGTGTTTTCATTAGCAACGCTTTGTGTTGTGCGGGTAAATATACCGACAGTAGAAAAAGCCGCCAGTTTTTTGTTTCTGCTCGTACAGCAAAAACGGAGTATCTCGGCAGTACCAGTGACATTTGTTGCTTTCATGGTGTCAAATGTAGCAAGGTGGTGCATGAATACGGCCGCATGATAGACCGAACCAATTGTAGCCGCCAAGGAATTGTACTGTTTGGGCGGAATACCTAGGAGTGTTTGCGATAAATCACCAAGAACAATATGAATCCGAGGCTTGAAGCTTGCGTCCCAAAGGTTGTACTCCTCAAGTCCAACAATCAGTCTTTTAAGTGCGCTTACTTTATCATTACCTCGGAGTAAACAGAAAACGTCTGCGTCTGTATTTTTCAGCAGCTCTATTAATAAGTACTTGCCAACGAACCCAGTAGCACCAGTTAATAGGATATGTTTCTGGGAGGTGAGAGTCTTGTCTTTAGGCAAAAGAGCGACTTTTGGATCAAGCTTCGTCTCCTGCTCCCAAGATAGTTTTTGTGTTTTAAAGGCATTTTCACATAGTGCACGTATGGTTTTCTTTGTATAGAAATCCCTTACTGTGTATGTAAGTCCCAGTCTGCTTTGTATCGTTTTGATGGTTTGAAACACCAATAATGAGTTGCCTCCAACAGCAAAAAAATCATCATCTATTCCGATATTTCCCTGATTTAAGACCTCTTGCCAGATAGTACAAATCGATTGCTCTTGTTCGTTTCTTGGTGCAGCATACGTAGAGCGTTGTTCGAATACAGCTTTAGGCAGCGCTGAAACATCCAATTTTCCATTGATGGTGAGAGGAAGAGTATCTAGCTGAGTGTAGCTATTTGGGTGCATAAACTCAGGTAGTCTATCTGCTAATGTAGTTTTTATCGAAGTAAGATCAATTTCTTTACCAGTCTGACTCACTATATAAGCTGCCAGGTGCTTTGGTTCACTCTTTTGATAAATCACGACGGCATCGCGAATAAGTGGGACATCGAGTAAGACTTGTTTTATTTCGGAAAGCTCTACTCTCTGTCCTCGGATTTTTAACTGAGAATCTGCCCTACCTGCATACTCTAAATTTCCATTGGAGAGGCGCTTGACCAGGTCCCCAGTTTTATATACACGCTCGTGTAGTGAATTGGGATTGGTAATCAGTGAAAGGAATGGATTGGGAGCAAATTTTTCGTGTGTTAAGTCAGGTAGGTTGATGTATCCCAATGCAACACCAGGGCCACTGATCCAAAGTTCTCCTACCGAATTGACCGGCGCCAACATTCCATTTTTCGCAACCACATAAGTAACATGATCAGGAAACGGTTTTCCAATTATATTGCCATCAGTTCCATTACGCGGTTGGTATAGAGTTACTTCACCAGTTTCGGTCGGTCCATAGTAGTTAATCGTATTAATGGCTTGAAGATCGAGCTTAGATAAGTGCTCATTGCTTAAGTTCTCCCCACTAAAGTACAGCTTTTTTAGGCCCGTTAGCGTTATGTTTGCCGCATATAGAGCGGAGAACTGTGATGGTACTAGATGACAAGCAGTAATCCCATATGCCTGAATGATGTTGGGCAGATCGAAAATATTAAAATCAGTCGGGGAAACGACTAGTGTTGCCCCGACGAGAAGGTGAGCAAAAATATCAGATACCGAGACATCAAAAATATAATTGGTTTTGAATAGGTACGTATCACCCTGAGTTTTACCCTTTTCAGCCATATACAAGTTGCGTGACATACTGGAATGATGGCTAATGGCAACCCCCTTAGGGCGTCCAGTCGTGCCAGATGTGTATATGATGTATGCCAAATCACTGGTTGCACAGTGTTGAGCAGGATTGACTTCAACACCAGATTCTCGGCATTGCTCTGATAATACCACTTCTGGGCATAGACTTGTCTCTCCACATATGGCATCGATGAATGAGCAATGAGTTTGGTCAGTAACAATCATCGAGGCACCTGAATCGTCAATTAGGTATTTTACTCGATCTCTTGGGTGTTCGGGTGATATGGGAACGTATGCCGCACTAGTTTTCAGTACTGCAAGTATTGAGATCAACATTTCACTTCCCCGATCTAAGTAAAGTGCTATTCTCGACCCCGCTGATATCGGTTTGCCATAACGGCCCTGATAAGTTTGAATGAGTTCATGAGCGAGTTTGTTTGAAAGAATATTCAGTTCACTATATGTAAGCGACTCTTGCTGAAAAACAACCGCCGTTTTGTTAGGTGATAGCAATACTTGCTGTTCAAAAGCCTGAGCCAATGTCATTTCTGAGCGTTGGAGGTCAACATTACTTGGGATAATAGTCAGTAGCTGCTTCTTATCTAATGCATCTAGAAACTCGATCTGTTTTAACCGTTTTTTAGGTGATTTTACGAATTGCTTTAATACCCGCACATACACTTCCGAAATCTGATTTATGCAGTGAGAAGCAAAAAGGCTTGTAGCATAGTTGAAGGTTAGACTCAGCTCATTTGAGTTATCGCTTACATAGAGACTCAGGTCGAACTTGGCAGGGGAATAGACACCTGACTTACTATCTAATTGCACAGGAACCCAGGGTAAGCATTGTGTGTCTTCACCAAAATGCTGCAAGGTAAACATAACTTGAAAAATAGGATGGAGCGCTGGATTCCTTGCGATTTCAAGAGAATCAACCAACAAATCAAACGGTAAGCTCTGATGCTTTTTAGCCTCAGCCACCGTTTGGTGTATTTTTTCGATCAATTCCGATACGGTGTGCTGATGATCTAGTTTTGCTCTCATCACGATAGAGTTTGCAAAAAAACCAATCAGTGACTGTGTTTCAGGAAGTGCTCTATTTTCTGAAGGAGACCCAACGACTATGTCATCTTGGTGGCAAAACGCACCTAAAGTGACAAAAAAGGCACTCAACATGACAGTATATAATGTTGTTCCTTGATTTCTGGACAACTCTCTGAGGTCATTGGAAAGGTTGTGGCTTAGTTTTAGTTTTAAATCATTTCCGCGATAATCGAAATGTTCCGGGCGCGGGTAGTCTAAAGGCATGTCTAGTTGAGGTAACTCCGCAAGTTTCTGCATCCAGTAGTCTAAATGGACCTGCTCTTTTTTCGAACAATGGAAAGTCTCATTCTGCCATCGTGCATAATCTGAATACTGGATAGGCAGTTTTGGGAGCTGTGGAGTTGAGCCATTCAATTTAGATTCATAAACGGTGGATAGTTCATTAATAAATAGATTTGTAGACCAACCATCAGTGGCAATGTGATGCCAGACAAACAATAAATACGCTTCTCCATCGACGAGGTAACGTGTCACCTTTAGAGGTATTTCTTCAGCTAAGTCGAATGGTTGCTGAATGCGATACCGCATGGCGTTGTACCAGTCTGTTGAGGATTTACATGTAATCGAGTTAATTATTATCGTTTGATCGATTGGGATCTGATAGTCAAGCCCCTCCTCTGTTGTTTTATAGATGGATTTCAGTATGAGATGTCGGCTCGCGACCTCATTGATAGCAGCTTCAATTTTCGCTATATCTGCGTGCTCTTCCAATTTAACTAGATAAGGGAGGTGATATGCACTTGTCCCTTGCTCAAGTCGCTCGATAAAAAGCAACCCTTTTTGAGCGTATGAAAGGGGCCAATTCAACTCTGGGTATAACTGAGAGAAATCATCTTGGCTCGTTATCTCTAAATCGGTGAGATAACTAATTAATGACTCTTTGTGCGCCTTGAGCTGGGCGACTAACTCAAGATCGGCACTATCAGATGAAAATGCAGCCTTTAATGCATTTTCTTCGACCCAAACGGCAGCATTGTTTTGTTTAATACGGTTTATGAGTTCTTGCATGGGATTAGATCTCGACGATGCATTGATTGTTATTTGCGTTCAATGAAGGCGCTATGTGGAGGCTCTCTATATTTGGACTGACCAAGCTCTGAGCGAGTGCTTTTATCGTGCTCTCAGTGAAGATCAAAGACAGAGGAACTTCAGTCCCCAAGCGTTGTTGAAGTAACGAACTAACTCTAACTGTCGAGATCGAGTTACCTCCAAGTCGGAAAAAGTTATCTTCGACACTGACTTGCTCCACCCCCAGGACCTCTTGCCAAATCTCACATAAAGTGCGCTCTAGTGGCGAGGAGGGCGCGACATATTCACGTGTCGAGTGAATGTTAGGGGCTGGTAGGGCGTTGCGATCAAGCTTGCCATTGATCGTGACGGGAAGCTTATCCAAATAGGTGTAGCTTACCGGCAACATGTAGCTCGGG